>NZ_BAAAEI010000003.1:61574-110096 GCF_039522935.1 Bowmanella denitrificans
AATGCCTAACAACTCAACTTCAAATACCAGAGTTGAGTTGGGGGTAATCGAGCCTGTTGAACGTTTGCCGTAGGCAAGTTCAGAGGGGATAAAGAACTTGAACTTGGAACCGACGTTCATCAGTTGCACGCCTTCAGTCCAGCCGGCAATAACCCGGTTCAGTGGGAATACGGCTGGCTCGCCACGCTTATAAGACGAGTCAAACTCAGTTCCGTCCAACAGGGTGCCCTGATAATGTACCTGCACGGTATCTTCAGCTTTAGGTTTGGCACCTTCGCCCTGCGTGATCACTTCATATTGCAGACCGGATTCTGTTACGACCACGCCTTCGCGTTTAGCATTTTCAGCCAGGAAAGCCTTACCTGCTTCAATATTGGCAGCAGCAGCTTCTTCCTGTTTGGCCTGCTGCTTCTCATTGACCTGTGCGTCCAGTGCCGTCAGTACTGCCTGGATGTCTTCCTGTGTCAGTTTAGACTCAGCGGTCAGGGCATCTTTGAAGCCTTTAATCACTAGCTCGCGATCCAGCTTAATATTGACATCGTCCTGCATGTCCAGTTTTTGGTCAATAAACTGCCCCACCGACACCCCAAGACCATATGCCTGCTTTTGTTCCTGGCTTTCCAGCGCAACGTTTGGTTCATTGGGTTTGGCAGCTTCCTGTTGGCAGGCTGTCAGGGTCAGGGCGGATAGCACCAGGGTAGCTAAAGCGGTCTTTTTCATTAAAGTCTCCAGTGAGTATGTGTTATCTAATTTTGTTTGGCATGCATTGAACTGCACTAATCAGCACGCAGTAAAATGACGCCGCAGCGAATTCCGAACTTTGAGGGGCGACAAGCGAGAAAGTTTCCTGTTTGCCGCAAAGAAGGTAGTTCCGCAGTCAGGATATCCCGGTTTCCCCCCACTGTGCTGGACAGTTAACGGGACATTGGGCTTATACTAAACCCATAAAAGTAAAAGCGAAACCTAAAGGACGTTATGCGCCAAAGCCTGTTGTTCGGATTGTTTGTCTTGCTGTTGACTGGTTGTTCGATTCCAGGCAGCACGCCAGTGGCGTCTTATGAACATGCTCCGGGCGGCGCCATGGCAGCGGCTATTGCGGTTAATGCCAACATGGTAGTGGTGTCTTCGGTGGAAAACGGTATCAGCGTCTGGGATGTTGAAAAGCAGAACTTACGCTATCAATGGCGTCATCAGGGCGAGGGTAACAATCTGGTGGCTACCACAAGGATTGCGTTTGATGGCAGCTATGTGGTGACGTCCGACCGCGAAGCCTTTGCACTTTGGAGTCTCCAGAGCGGTGAGCCTGTGGGGTTCTGGCGAATTGACGAATCCAGCATTCGCGATATTGCGGTATCGGATCAGGGGCGGGCTATTTTGGTTGGCCGCGGTAATGGCAAAGTGATGTTGTTTGAGCCGCAAACTGGCCGACGTCTGGAATTTCTTGGTCATCAGGAAAAGATCAACAGCGTCGATCTGTCACCCAATGGTTTTTACGCTTTGACCGGTGGCAGTGACTTTATGGCCTACCTGTGGGATACCCGCAGTGGCCAGGTGCTCTATAGTTTTACCCACACCAGTCGTGTTACCAAAGTCGCTCTGGATTATCAGGGGCGCTATGCTTTTACGGCGGATAGCAAGAATAATGCAAGAATCTGGGATCTTCGCAGTGGGGACCAGATCAGCAAATTACATTATTTACAAAGGCAGAAAATATTTTCTGCCGCCCGGTTTTCTGCCGACGGCAAGTATCTGCTAACCGGCTCCCCTTCCCGCGGCCTCAGCCTGTGGGATGTTAAAAGTGGTGATGAAGTAAGCAGTTGGATGGTCACACCCAAGCAAGGTAGCCGGCCACAAAGCGCCGTAGTGTATGATGTGGCTTTTATGCCGGACAACAAGGTCATGTCGCATAGCAGCAGCGGCCTGACTGAAGTCTGGTCTTATTAAGCCGGCAAGGGGCAAAGTATGCATAATGAGTTAGTGCAGGATATTGAATTGTTGCAAACCAAGGTGGCCTTTCAGGAAGACACCATTGAAAAACTCAGCCAGGCGCTGGTGGATCAACAAAAACAACTGCATGCATTACAGTTTCAAATGAAGCATGTGATTGACCGGCTGAAGCAACAGCCAGTGTCGAATATTGCCAGTGAATCTGAAGAGACACCACCGCCGCACTACTGAGTTTTTACACAAGCGGCGCAGACCAGATTCAAAAACAACAAGGGGTGGGAAGATTGCGATGCAGGAAAACAAACAACTGGTATCTAGTCGTGGTGAACCACTGGGGCGGGAGCAGGATACCGGCCGTGGCAAAGAGCGCCGGCAGGAAAATAGTGAGTTTGTGTCTGTTATAGTTAAACGCACTGACGAAACCTTTCGCCACCCAGACGATATTCTTGAAAAAGCCATTGGCGAAGGTCTGGAACAGATTTCCCGTCCCACCGTATCCTTGCTGCTTTCAGCGGTGGCGGCTGGCATGATTTTATGTTTTACCGTACTGGCCGTTGCCGTAATGGCTACTCTGGTGGCCGGTGGAGAACATGAATTTCGCCGGGTGATTCTGGCGGCCAGTTATCCTTTAGGTTTTGTACTTTGTATTCTCAGTCGTACGCAATTGTTCACCGAACATACCGCCACGGCCGTCTACCCTGTGCTGGACGGCAAGGCCAGGCTGAATAAACTGTTTCGTCTTTGGGGCATTGTGATTCTTGGCAATATGCTCGGAGGGCTGCTGTCCAGTGGCCTGTTAATTGCTGCGGAGCCGGTTATCCATGCCAGCGAAGGGTATCTGGTGCTGGCCAGGCATCTGCTTGACTATCCGGTGCAAACCTTGTTTGTCAGTGCGGTTTTAGCGGGTTGGCTGATGGCGCTGGGCGCCTGGATAGTGTTGTCTACCTATTCCACCTTAAGCCAGATTGTCAGCATCTATATCGTGACTTTCCTGATTGGGCTGGGAGGTTTTCACCATTCCATTGCCGGGTCTATTGAGCTGTTTGTCGGCTATTTTTCTTCTGACAGTATCGCTTTCTGGCAGCTACCTCCGGTTATTCTCACCGCCCTGGCGGGGAATCTGGTGGGAGGCAGTGTATTTGTTGCTATGCTGAATTACGGTCATATCCGCCATTCTCAGCGGGCTGAGAACAAGCCCAAAAAGTAGCCTCAGGGCTTAAACACACCGATAACCGATTCGCTGCTGCGGGTGGCCGCTTTGACCTGATCCTGCGGCTGGCTTTGTTTGTGTCCGCAACTCACGCATTCCACATGCTCAATATTGTTTTGCATGTACAGCATCAGGGTATCCATGGCCTGACATTTGGGGCAGGTCGCACCGGCGATAAAACGTTTTCGGATTTTTTCTGACATCTGATTACTCTGATCTGTGTGATGGATACCAACACCGCTACTGAACTTGGTATAATATCGCGGTTTTTTACTCAGTTGTAGCCGAGCCCATGATCCAGTTTACCCATCTCAGCCTGATGCGTGGCAGCAAGGAATTGCTGACTGACGCCAATGCCACCATTTATCCAGGCCATAAGGTGGGACTGGTTGGTGCCAACGGCTGTGGTAAATCCAGCCTGTTTGCCATGCTTAAAGGTCAGTTGCAACCTGATCAGGGCGATTGTGAACTGCCCCGCCATTGGCAGATTGCTGCGGTGGCTCAGGAAACCCCCGCATCCGACCGTACCGCCCTGGACTATGTGATTGATGGCGATCACCGATTACGCCGTATTCAAGCTGAGCTGACCGATGCCGAACAGGCTCATGATGGCGAGCGAATCGCAGCATTGCACCTGCAGTTGGAACAGGCCGGTGGCTATCAGGTGGAATCGAGAGCGGCGATTATTCTGGCTGGTCTGGGTTTTTCCCAGCAACAAATTGGCCTGCCGGTACGCACCTTCTCTGGTGGCTGGCGTATGCGTCTGAATCTGGCCCAGGCACTGCTGTGTCATTCAGACTTATTGCTATTGGACGAACCCACTAACCACCTGGATTTGGATGCCGTTATCTGGCTTGAGCGTTTCCTGCAGCGCTACCCCGGCACCTTGATATTGATTTCTCACGACAAGGCCTTCTTAGACGCCGTGGTGGAGGAAATCATCCATGTCGAGCAGCAACAGCTGAATTGCTACCGGGGCAATTACAGCGCCTTCGAGGGGCAGCGTGCGGAAAAACTTCGTCAGCAGGACTTACAATATCAAAAGCAACAGCTTCAGCGCGCGCATTTACAGTCCTTTATCGACAGATTTAAAGCCAAGGCCAGTAAGGCCAAGCAGGCGCAAAGCCGGGTAAAGCAACTGGAGAAAATGGAACAGCTGGCACCGGCCCACTACCAAAGCGGCTTTTCCTTTGAGTTCCTGCCCCCGCCCAAACTTCCAAATCCATTGGTGAGTATGGATCAGGTGCAAGTGGGTTATGGCGACAAGGTGATTTTGCAGAAGCTGCAACTAAATCTGGTACCGGGCAGCAGAATAGGTTTATTGGGGCGCAATGGTGCCGGGAAGTCCACACTGATCAAGTTGCTGGCAGGTGAAAATCCCCCTTTACACGGGGAATACCTCACGTCTGCGGGGCTGCAAATTGGTTACTTTGCCCAGCATCAGTTGGAATACCTGGATGCAAAGGCATCTGCACTGCTGCATTTACAACGCCTGGACAAACTGGCGACCGAGCAATCTCTGCGTGATTTCCTGGGCGGTTTCGGCTTTCGTGGCGATGAAGCGTTAAGCCCGGTCGCTCCCATGTCTGGTGGTGAAAAAGCCCGCCTGGTTTTGGCGTTACTGGTGTACCAGAAACCCAACCTGCTGCTGCTGGACGAACCCACTAACCATTTGGATCTGGATATGCGTCATGCCCTGAATATGGCAATTCAGGGCTTTGAGGGGGCGATGGTCTTGGTGTCCCACGACAGATTCCTGCTGAATTCGGTATGTGACGAATTTTATCTGGTGGACAGTGGTCAGGTGCAACCCTTTGCCGGTGATCTGGATGACTATAAAAACTGGTTGAGCAACACCGAGACGCCAGGCAGCGAAACGGCCAAAGCCCAGGACAATAAACCCGACCGTAAAGCCGTCAAGCGTTTGGAAGCCGAATTCCGCCAGCGTACCCAACCCTTGCGTAAAGCCATAGAAGCACAGGAAAAACGCATGGATAAGCTCAACGCCAGTCTGGCGGATATTGAGCGTCAAATGTTGGATACCAGTCTGTATGAAGAACAACATAAAGCCCGCTTAAAGGAACTGTTGGAACAGCAGGTAAATAACAAGCAAGAGCTGGAAGAACTGGAAATGCAGTGGTTGGATAATCAGGAGCAACTGGAGAATCTGCAGCTGGAATTTACCGGTAATGTGGCAGGCTGAGGCGTTCTGGCAGTTCAGTCTGGCCTGGTACGAAAAGGTAAAGCCCAGTTGTCTGCTACTGCAGGATAAGCATGGTTTTAATATCAACCTGTTGTTGCTTTGCCTTTATCTGCAACAACAGAACGCAGGATTAAGTGACCAGCAGTTGGAGTCGCTATTACACAGCCTGAGTGACACCGAAATACGCCTGCAGCCACTAAGAGCAGTGCGCCGCTCAGTGAAAGCCCTGGATATGCAGGCGTATCGGTATCTTCTTGATGCAGAGTTACGGCTGGAAAAACGTCAGCAACAAGACCTGATTGCCTGTTTAAATCAGCTAGGTCCACTGCAAGCGCCCGCCGATAACCTCATGCATTACGCCCGACTTATCAAACTGGACGACAGACCGGACGTGATGCCATTAATCGCGACGCTTTATCAGAGCGTGGCAGAGTTCGGATTGCCATATTTCGGGAAATAGTTTGACCGGGGTCAAAAACCCATCATGCATAAACTCTTACTCTGAGCTCAATACAAAAGGGCCTGGAGACTATTATGCTAGAGCTTATTTTAAATGACCCTGTTGCCTGGGGCTCCCTGTTAGGGCTGGGCGTGGTGCTGGCCATCTGCTTTTATTATGTCTACCTGTTTATCCGCAACAGCTTAGACGGTAAGCCACACTAACTCATCGGCCTTGTACTTGGCGCCATCCTGTTGTCAAATCTGCCAGTCTGATAACAGGAGTGGGTAGTGAGCAGCGCAGAGTACGGGCAGATCGTGGAAAGTGGCTTTCGGCCACCTTGGTGGGCTAAAAATCGCCATGTACAAACCATCTGGCCAAGATGGTTACAGAAGCGTCGTCGTATCGCACTGAATTGGGAAGCGCTTGAGCTGCCCGATGGTGACTTTGTCGAACTGGCCTGGACACCCGAACAAAAACATCAGCACGGCTTAGTGGTATGCTTTCATGGCCTGGAGGGGTCGGCTCGCTCCCACTATGCCAATGACATGCTGGCGGTTTTGCATGAACAAGGCTGGCGTGCGGTGATGATGCATTTTCGTGGCTGCGGTAACCAGCCCAATCGTACCTTACGTGCTTATCATTCCGGCGATACAGAAGATGCGCGTTTTTTGCTGGACACTCTGCAGCAGCGTTTTCCTTTGCTACCCAAAGTTGGTATGGGTTTTTCGTTAGGTGCGAATATGCTGCTTAAACTACTAGGAGAAAGAGTCAGCCAGTCCTGGTTCAGGGCCGCCATTGCTATCTCTCCGCCGTTTCGTTTGGCAGATTGTGCACACAGCATTAATCAGGGTTTTTCAAGACTGTACCAGCGTTACCTGCTGGGCAGCATGTGTAAACGCCTGCTGGATAAAATGCAGCGTCTGGACTTTTCCCAACTGGGTTTGGACGCTGGCAAGGTGAATAGTTTTAAGAGTTTCCGCGACTTCGACCAACATGTGACCGCTCCCCTGCATGGTTTTGCTTGCGCCGATGATTATTATCAGCAATGCAGTGCTGTCTCTTACATGGACAAAATCAATACTCCCACACTGGTTTTGCATGCTCTTGATGATCCCTTTATGAGCCCGCAAGTCGTGCCTAAGACAAATGAAATATCTCCTTACGTCAGGCTGGAGCTAAGTCGTCAGGGGGGGCATGTGGGGTTTATGCAGGGCACGCCCTGGCGCCCACTAATCTGGACGCACAACAGAGTGGTAGAGTTTATCCGTCCACATTTTCAAGGTAACAAATGATTATCCCTATCGATCAACTGGAAGCCGCCACCTTGCACAATATTATCGAAGCTTTTGTACTTCGTGAAGGCACCGACTATGGCGAACAGGAAGCCAGTCTGGAAGATAAAATCCAGCAGGTACATCAACAGCTTAAACGCGGTGATGTGCTGCTGGTTTATTCAGAATTACATGAGTCAGTGAATATCCTGCCTAAAGATCAGTTTGGCGAAGCGATTCAGCAGCAGCTCTAATTTGCAGCATTAAATACCACATTAAAAGTGACAGGCACGGTCTGATCAATACTGGCAAGCCCCGCTAATTCCTGCAGTTTCTTTATGCCATCGGTCAGGCCAAACTGGACAGAGTTGACCAATACAGGCTGAACGGTAGTGGCCAGTAATTGCTCGTTGGCCAGACGGGTAACCTGAAGCTGCATGGTCAGAATCTGTGTCTTACTGTTTAGCTCCAGTTGACCTTTGACTTCCAATGACATGCTTTCGCCCACATCCAGGCCCATTACCTCATTAGGTAACTGTGCTGTCAGGTTGGCGGTAGGGAAGAGTTTAAACAAATGTTCACGCATGCGCTCATTACGAATGGCAATATTGGTTTCAACCGAGTTCAGCTCAATTTTCACCGCCAGACTGCCGTCTTCCGCCAGTGTGCCGTTAAAATCAGTGAAATGATGAGTTTCTGTTACCAGATTATTTTTGGTCGATAGAAAAGACAGGCTGGATACTTGTTGATCCATCTGCCAATCGGCCAATGCGGCTTGAGAACACAGCAGTAACGCTGCCAAACTAACACGTTTCATGATCTTCCTTTTATTTGATGTTTGACTACATCCTGCCAGTTGACACCGGGGTCGCCCAACACGACAAAGTCGGGGTTCGTCAGACTGTTACGTCTGTTGTAAGTCAGGGGTTCAAAATTGGCCGCCAGCACTTTGCCACCTGCTTCGGTGACAATACATTGGGAGGCGCCGGTGTCCCACTCGCCGGTGTCGCCCACACGTAAAAACACATCGGCCTTACCTTCGGCAATAAAGCAGGCTTTTAACGAACAGCTACCCAAAGGCAAAGGCTGATAGACCCGGCTGCTGTTTAAGCTGGACATCACCTTCTCCCTGGATTGGCGGCGGCTGATGGCAATCACCACCACCCCGTTAGCTGGATCATCCAGCTTGCGCACACTGATACGCTTATCTTCCTTAGGGGTTTCTTTGAATGCCCCCTGATTTTTACTGGCGTAATAAAGTGAATCACCGGCTGGCCAGTAGATTACCCCTACTACCGGTTCATTGTCTTCCACCAGGGCAATATTTACCGCAAAGTCACCGCTACGGGCGACGAATTCCTGTGTGCCGTCGATGGGGTCTATCAGCCAATAACGTTTCCAATGCTGGCGCTGGGCAAGATTACCGTTATTTTGCTCTTCCGACATAATGGGAATGTCCGGAGTCTGTTCCTTAAGCATGGCCTGGATAATGTCATTGGCCTGGTAATCTGCACTGGTGACCGGGGACTCGTCAGCCTTACTGAAGCTCTGATAATCGCCGCTGTCATACACTTTTAGTATTACCCGCCCTGCTTCGCGAGCGGCTTGTTTGGCTATGGCCAAATATCTGCTTAATTCCCCGTTCGACATTATCGGTTCCTTAACCACCTCTCTGTCAGTAACAAGGCGGCAATACTGCGCGCCTCGGTAAAATCCTCGCGATCCAACAGGCCGTCCAAATCCTGAACCGACCATGGCACCACTTCCAATGGCTCGGGCTCATCTCCTTCCAGGCGATGGGGGTAAAGATCTTCTGCAATCAGTACTTCCATACTGGCATTGAAGAACGCCGGCGCCATGCTGACCCTGTGCAGACGATGCAGAGTTTTTGCCCCGTAACCCACTTCTTCCATCAATTCCCTGTTACCTGCCTGCAGGCTGTCTTCACCTGGGTCTATCAAACCTTTGGGAAAGCCCAACTGGTAGGAATGGGTACCAGCAGCATATTCGCGCACCAGTAGCAGCGTGTTGGCATCTAAAAAGGGCACCAGCATCACGGCGCCACGGCCGGAGCCTTTCATGCGCTCAAACTCGCGCCGCGCACCGTTTGAAAACTCCAGATCCAGTTTTTCTATATGAAAGAGGCGACTGCGGGCCACCACTTGTGCATCATGGATAAGAGGAAGGGCTTTGTCTGACGTGACTTTACTCATCTACCTGTCGCGTTAGAATATCTCGCCCTAACTATAACTCAATAAGTGGCGGATAAAACAGCGTATTGCTGTGTGAATGCCAATTAATTGCCTTTATGGAGCGACTGCCGATGCTGTCCTGGAATCAAATTGACACTGTACTGCTGGATATGGACGGCACCCTGCTGGACCTGCACTTTGACAATCATTTTTGGTTGGAACTGATCCCGGCCAAACTGGCGGAGCGGGACGGTATCAGTCTGGAGCAGGCCAAAGCCCGCATGCAGAAGGACTATGATGCGGTAACCGGCACTATTGCCTGGTATTGCCTGGACTACTGGGCCGAGCGTTTGCAAATGGATATTGTCAGCGCCAAACGTGAGGTGCAGCATCTTATAAGTTTACGAGAGGACAGCCTGCCATTTCTGGATGCTCTGCATGCCAGTGGTCGCCAGGTAGTGTTGGTAACCAATGCCCATCCTGGCAGCTTGTCGCTAAAGGTGGAACGGACCCAACTGGACCAGCACATTGACTTGCTGATCTCCACCCATGAATTCGGTGTCACTAAGGAATCCCAGTCCCTATGGCAACAACTTCAGGCCCGATTAGGCTTTGACCCGGCCCGCACGCTGTTTGTGGATGACAGTTTGGTGATTCTGGAAGCAGCCCGTCAGTTTGGCATCGCGCATCTGTTGGCGGTCAGCAACCCTGACTCGAAAAAACCCGCCAGACAGATTGATGACTTTCCGGCCGTGCAGGATTTTCGTTATTTACTTGAGGATATTCGCCGCTACCCCGTTCAACCAGACCGCTAAGTAAAGCGCGCCTTTGTGCATATTTTGTCATCCTGCTGTCTTGCCCTCTGACCGACTATCGCTTTAACTGCCGCTTCCGGCGCTGGGTACTCATCCCATTTGTAGGTGTCCGACGTCAGGAACAGGACGCAGGTGCTGACTTGCTATGGAATGAAGTCAGTATCTGAACATTATAAAAAAGCCTAGAACGGCAGGAAATTTATGCAAATCACAACACAAAAAGTGAAACTCGGCCTTGCGCTTGGTATGGCTTTGACTCTGATTGCCTGTGGAGGCGGTGGCGGGTCTTCTGGAACGACAAAACCCGTTAATAATGGCACATCGCCCACCGCGCAATGGCAGGCCGGCGTGTATGCCAGCTCTGCCAGTCTGAAAGATAAATGTGCAACTCCCCGAACGGGTGTCGACCCTGTCACCAATAACGCCTATCCGGATAAAAAAGGCAGCGAGACCTTGGAAAAGCTGTGGCTACGCTCCTGGAGCCACGAAAGTTATCTTTGGTACGATGAACTGGATGATGTTAATCCAGCTGGTTATGGTGTGCTGGAGTATTTTGAGCGTTTGAAGACGGATTTACGCACTGCATCTGGCAGCTACAAAGATAACTTCCACTACGCGCAAGATACCGCCGAACTCAATAAACGCACCCAGTCGGGAGTGACAAGTGGTTATGGTTTTGAATGGGTTTGGGGCAGTCCCTACCCTCCCCGCAGTTTGCATGTGGTATACATTGAGCCCGGTTCTCCTGCCGACCTGGCGGGCATCGAACGTGGCATGCAACTGGTTAACATAAATGGCCGCGATTTGATCTACGACGAAACTGATGCGGGTGTGGATGCCATTAATAAGGGCCTGTTCCCTGAGTCGGTTGGCCAGCGAACGCCAATGACGTTCAAAACCCTGAGCGGCAACATGCTTGATGTATCGTTAACCTCAACTGACTATGAAATTCATGCAGTAGCGAAAACAACGGTATTAAATACAACTCAGGGACGGGTAGGCTATCTGCTGTTTAACACTTTTAATATCTTTAAATCCCAGCAACCACTGAAAGCGGCAATACAGCAACTCAAGGACGCCAATATCAGCGAGCTGGTGCTGGATCTGCGCTACAACGGCGGTGGGTTGCTGGCCCAGTCATCACAGCTTGGCTATATGATCACCGGCCCGGATATTGTCCCGGCAGATGCATTCTTTGAAAGAATAGTATTCAACGGCAAGTTTGAAGAAGATGATGAATTAGTGTTCATTAACCAATTACTGGATGAAGAATTCTATGGAACAGGCGTGGCGCTACCCACCCTGAATCTGACCCGTGTGTATGTGTTGTCTACCGGCAATACCTGTTCAGCCAGTGAATCGTTGATCAATGCACTCAGGGGCATTGATGTTGAGGTGGTGCTGATGGGCGACACCACCTGTGGTAAACCCTATGGTTTTTATCCTACAGATAACTGCGGTACTACCTATTCCACCATCCAGTTTAAAGGAGAAAACTACGCGGGCTTTGGTGAATATGCCGATGGACTTAAACCCAAACAGCGACCTAACCTGAACTTTCTGGACGAAGTGCCAGGGTGTAGGGTGGACGACGACTTAAACCATGCTTTGGGTGATACTCAGGAAGCCCTGCTCGCCGCTGCACTGCAACATATGCAGGATGCTAGCTGTCCTCCAGAGCCACTCAGAACCAATAAGACTAAAACGCTGCAGAGAAGTGGCCCAGCTGTGCAAACCGCAAGTTCGCATAACCCGCTGTGGAACAACAAGATCTACCCGAATAAGGTGGTACTACAGAGGTTAAGTCAATGAGAGGAAATGCCATCTTATTCTGCTCAGTACTACTAAGTGCCTGTCAGGGCACCGCCATGCAGATGGTGCCAGCGGTGATTACCAACCCATCCGCCGAGGTCAAAGCGGAGTTGCAACAGGTTATTCAACAGGCCATTGGTGTGGCCGCTACCCCCATGCTGGAAACGGCTTTAACCGACAGCCATAAACTGCTGCTGGAACGCCAGGCCCTGCGTGATACACAAGGACGGCTGCTAAATGGCCGACACAACGAGCCGCCACTGGTGTTTGAATTATATCTGTCGTCAGGTATTTGCCAGCTAGTGCAAGTAGGCAGCGAGCAAAGTTTTGCACTTAAGCAGGCCAAATGCCGCCCGTTAGCAACATCTGACAAGTATTAGGAGCCGCGGCAAAAAATCGGCTATCACCAGGAAAACGCGCCCTTGTCGGCGCGTTTTTTTACCTCTGTCAGAACCGAATCTGGTAGTAGCCCTGATTATCAGCCTGGCCAAATAACCTGGCAGCCTGGTGAACCTCCTCCGGCAACTCGGCGGACGGTTTAAATCTGCCTGTCACTTTGACTTTAAAGTCAGCCGGTATCCTGGCCTGAGCATTAAGGCCAAAGCTATTAGGTTCTTTGATGTCCAGCAACAGTTGCTTGTCCTGGCAGCTTAGATCCGCGCTGAAATTCCCAAGCGGAATAAAACCGCGGGTACCAGACACCTGGGCGTTTAACCACTGTCCCCGGCCGACAGCACTGTGGCAGCCGCTCTGATCGTATTCCAGTTCATCCAGATTGACCTTAAATCTGCCCTTGGCATTGACCGGCAAAGGTAATGGTAATTGGGCAATCACCAGATCGGTGGGCAAAAAGATCTCCAACCCCTCAGAGGCAATGCTGTTATTGCCAAGACGGAGATGACCTTGTAGCGAGATTTGTTCGACGTCTCTGCTATTACCGGCGTTCAGTGCCAGTGACAACTTACCAGTTAATAGTGCCCATGGATTGACCTGCCAGTGAAGCTGGCGAACAGGTAAGCCCTGATATTGCACTATGGCGGCACGACCATTCCAGATACTACCCTGCAATCCCTGAATCTGCAGTTGTGGCGGCAACGGCAGTCGTGGCACAACCTGCGCGGCAGGCAGGCTGGCTATTAACAATAGCAGGTAGGCCAATAATGACAGGCCCAGAATCTTGACAAACTTCATGCTTATCCTTTGCTTAACTGCAATCTGCGGATGCGAATCTGACCGGTATTGGCGGTCTCAGCAAAATCGGCATCCATAATCACTATGCCCATTTGTTCCAGGCCCTGTAACCAGGCCACTACCTGGTTGAAGGGGGCTTCGTCCACCCAAACCTGTAATTCTTCACCTTGTGGCTGCATACGGGCGATACTGATATTGACCCGGCTGGCTGACTGATTCACCGCCTGGGTTAGCGAACCGTTAAATTTATTGCTTTTGCTGGCACTGCCTTTTAGTTGCTGGACGCGATTGGCATTTTTTTGTACCCAGGTCAGCAATTCCTGCTGGCTGGCTATCGCCGCCTGATTGCGTGCAATAGACTGGTTCAGCGGTGACCAGACCAGAAAGTAAAACAACAGCACTGCTAATACGGCTGCGGCCGCCAGCACCAAACGCTGTTCACGTTCTGACAGGGCTTTGAATTTTTCCATGATTTGCTTCACATCAGCTCCTTATGGACAGTGAACCGACCACTTTATTATCGGTGTTATTTATCGCGCCCTGATCAACGCTGAACCCCTGACCTTCGGCCAGGCGACGAAACTGTTCCAGCGCTTCGAAACTATCGGCAGCAGCTTGCATACGTAACTCGGCGCGCTTGCTGTCAAATTTCAGGGTCTGCGGACGTACCTGACTTTGGGCAAAGGCCGGGCTGAGTTGCGACAGCATTACCAGCAAGGACGTGCCACCACCGCCCTGCTGAAGTTCACTGAGTTTCTGATTCATTTGCGAGCGAACGTTGACGATTCGGGTCACTTCGGGAAATGCGCGCTTAAACTCGGCCTGAATCTGGGCGTCCAACTCTGCCTTGTGGCTGGCCAACTGGCTGGCCTGCAGGCCTTTATCCACCAGGCTGGTGGTCAGGGCCACCACGGCAAGAACCGCGGCCAGGCGCCATTTCTGCCACTGGCCGTTATGTTGGCGCTTGGGCTTAAATTCCCCCTGCAGCAAATTGAAGCTTTGCGCCAGCGCACCCTGGGCCAACACTTTCATTGGCATTTCCAGCGGTTCGGCCTGTTGCACCAGATTGGGTGAGTCCGGCAAGGCCAGATCGGAATAATTGGCGATCTGCAGTGGCTCGCTCAGCTGTTTGGCAAAATGCAGTAAGGCATCCAGCATCCAGGTGCTTTCCCCTTGCATGCCTTTCCATTGGTCCTGACGAATCAATAACTGCTCACCAAGCTGTAGCATGGACCAGCCAGTGCTGTTTACCGGCAGGGCCAGCACATCGGGCAGTAACTTATGGCAAACAAGACCGGCATCGGCCAGCATCGCCTGCCACAGGCGCAGACGTTGTTTATCTACCACTGCTACAGCCTGGCTGTTGGCCTGGCGTGGTCCGATGGCAAAAAACTGGCTGTCAATGTCGCTGCACAGCTCATCTTCCAACATAAAGGGAATGGCCGCCAGGGCTTTACGCCCGGATTTGGCTGGCATATTCACCCAATGCAATAAGATATCGCTGGCCGGTACCAGAGCGGTGACAGGCCTTGAACCGGCTCTGTCTCGTAAGCTGGCAAGCTGAGCGGCATCCGGCAATTCCCCGGATGCAATAATATCCTGTTCGGTAGCGGACCAAACCAGCCACTGCACCGGGTCCAGTGCATCGCTGCCCAGCCTGACAATCAGCTGTTCTGTCATTGAAATCCTCCAAATTCCCTGCGTATTACGCTGGCCTGATGATCATTGCCCACCTTCAGCAGGGAGGACATGGCGAAGCTGGCATTATTGTAACGACTTCGGGTCTGCAATAAAAAATATCCTGTGGTGACGTCAAACCAGGCTTTCTGGTCATCATCCAGGTTTAAATTAGTGATCTCCGGCATATTCAGAAAATCTTCTTTACTCTCGAATCCTTCCGGACGCCGGGAAGAGAGAATATCTTTAACATTCTGCAGGCTGATACTGCTACCCAAGAGCGCATGTAACAACGGCGCGGCACTTTCGTCCAGGGTATTGATATTGATTTTCAGCTCAGTATGCCCGGGAATCACACAAAGCAGCGGTAATACCTTGCTCAGCCACTTGGGATTGGCACCATTGACCATACGCAGTTCGCTGATACTGCTCATCAGGCCATTGGCTGGCAGATAAGGGGGCTGCATGGCTTCGTAGTCACTGTCTTCGGCACCATAGGGGCTGAGGTTGTCATCTTCATCCAGCCAGTCCAGTACCGAATCTCTGAACACATCCACTTCATAGGAAGGAATCTCAAATTCCTCGCTTTGCAGCAAGCGCTTAAAGGCATCGGCCAGCGGTCTGCTATTACTGCTGGTTTGCAGGGCGTTGACGTTAAAACAGCTTTGCATGTCGGTGAGCTTGGCTTCGATTCCGCCGTTTTCCAATGGAAACTGAATATCACTGGCTGCCCAGGGCTGATTGAGGTTAATCACGCCGTTGGCATTTTTCATCTGTTCGGCCAGGGCTTTTTGCGCATATTGCTCGGCGCTCATGGCGTACCAATACGCCTGGTTACTGTCTTTGAGATTGCCAGCGCGTTTGGCCTGCAATTGCAATCTGGAGCCCATCTGCGTGGCGATGACGCTGACCAGTGCCACTATCATCAACACCAGCACCAGAGCCACACCTCGTTGTCCTTTAGTTGACTGCATTGGGGTCGCCTCCCTCTGAGGCCAGCAGAAACTCGCGGCGTATGCGGCCAAAATCGACACTGTCGAATTCAATGGCAATGGCCCTTGGCAGTACCGCACCGACGTAGTCATCCTGCCATTTCAGTTCCCTTTCAAAGCCAGCGTTGGGTAAAAACTGTACGCGAAAATCTTCAATATCCTGCAACAGCACTTTTACTTTGGGTTCACTACCAATCACGCTGTCCGGATGGTTGCTGTACAGGCGCTGCAGGGTGCCTTCCTGCAGCCGATAGCCAACGGCTTGCAGGGTACTTCTGGGTAACATCAACTGCGGATTCTGCCAGCCGGCACGTACCAGCGCTAGGCCGTCGGCCTCGCTTTGCAGTTGATCCTGGCCGCCACTGATAACCTTGCCGTTGGCATCGCCGTTAATGCGTACGGCACGGGGAACGGCCTGCAGAATATCCCTTTCTAAATACAGCATAGCCCGCTGCAGGGCTTCCAGCTTCGCTACCCGTTGGCTGGATATGGCATCTGAGTCTGTGGTGGTGGTGAGCACAGAATAAGCCGCCAGGCCAATCATGGTGAATATGGCCATGGCAATCAGGATTTCCAGCAAGGTAAAGCCACGGGCGTTCATTATGGGTTCCTGGCTGGTTTGGCAATATAGGTGCTGACCATGGTAATGGCCTGCGGGGCATTTTCTTCCAGCCGTACTTCCACTTCCACCTGGCGCAGTTCCTTATCGGCGGTTTCCTTGACCAATTGCTTCCAGTACCAGGTGCGGTGTGCCATTTCCACACTGCCTTTTTGATTGTTTTGGGGTGGCCAGCGGCCTTCCAGATGGATCTGTGTCAGGCGGTTATCGGCCACCCAGGTGGCCATAGTCACTTCTTCAATCATGCCGACATTATGCAGGTGTTCCCCGGCCGCTTTCATTACCGCCGTACCGGCAATAGCGAAAATCAGCAAGGCGACCATGACTTCCAGCAAGGTCATGCCCCGCTGTTTGGTTGCATTCAGCCTGGTCAGACACAACATCATGGGTTATCCAGTGCCTCGCTGACAGAAAGTGGTGGCATATCCTGCGCATCTACCCTAAAACCCACGGGACGCTGGTTGCCGAAGGAAGGTTCGAACTTGAAGGTCAAACTAAAGGGGGTAATTTCGCCACTGGATAACAGCAAGACTTGTGGTGGTGGCAGTTTTTCCTCGTCCTCACCGATTTCGACGCCTTCTTCACTGACAGACAACTGCTCGTCAAACAGCGCCTGGTCAAACAAACTTTCTTCGTCTTGCCAGGGCAGATCTTCCAGCTCCAGCGCCAGGCTCATGTCTTCGTCCAGGTCGCGCTGATTGAAGAGTTTATCCTGTTCAATCTTTTGCCACTGTTGCTTATCGTCAAGCTGCACAAAGTAGTAGTGGTCCTCTTCGATACGCAGGCCCAATTCCAACTGGTTTAGCACTGCATAATCCGACGCCATATTCATGACCACGGCAAACCGCTGCGCCTGTTCTTTCAATATATCTTCAGGGCTTTTGCCCAGTGCGGTAAAGGTCACAGTGCTGACGATCAGGCCCATCAGCAACAATACCAGCATCACTTCAAGCAACGTGAAGCCGCGGCTGGGTATTGAATGTAACGGGTACTTGGCTGGCATGGCGTGTCCGGATTGTGGCGGGAGCAACCCGCCGGTATCAGTTCAGATAGTCGTTCAGGTTCCAGTTACCAATATCATCATCGGTACCTGGCTGCATATCCGGTCCGGCACTGAACACGTCGAAGCTGCCCATTTCGCCAGGGCTTAACAAGTAGTAATCGTTACCCCAGGGGTCTTGAGGCAGGCGGTTGATAAAGCCTTCGGCCGGGAAATTTCGTGGCACGGGGTCTAGTGTCGGGGCGGTGACCAGGGCCTCGAGTCCCTGTTCTGTGGTGGGCAGCAGGTTAGTGCGCACCTTGTACATCTGAATAGCACTTTCTAACTGTTGAATATCGATGGCGGCTTTTTTCAACTGAGCGGTTTCCTGATTGCCGAGAATAGCAGGTGCCACCAGAGCGGCCATCATGCCGATAATCAGCAATACCACCATCACTTCAATCAAACTGAAGCCGGAATGTCTGCGGGATAGGGTTTTCATTACAAGTTCACCATATTATTTAGGGCCAGAATGGGTTGCAAAATGGCCATGACAATAAACATTACGATACCGGCCATACTGACAATTAGCAGAGGTTCGAAGATTTTCAGAGCCACACTGACCTGAGCTTCAAATTCCCTGTCCTGATTGTCGGCTGCGCGGCCGAGCATTTGTTGTAATTCGCCACTACGTTCCCCAGAGGCAATCATATGCATCATCATAGGCGGGAACATTCGGGTCTTTTCCAACGCCGCGCGCAGGCTGGAGCCTTCCTTGACCCGCTCGGCCGCATCGCTGATGCTGTTGCGGATATGCAGGTTCTCTAATACGCCACCGGCAATCCGCATACTTTCCAGCAGTGGTACGGCGCTGGATGTGAGTATGCTTAAAGTGCGGGCAAAACGCGCGGTATTGAGGCCGCGAGACACTTTGCCCAGTACCGGCAGGCGTAAAATCAATTGATGGTATTTCAGTTTCAGAGCCGGTTTTTGCAGCAAACGCTGTACCAGCACAATCAATAGCATAATCACAATTCCGGCAATCAGAACATAGTCCCTGAGCCAGTCGCTGATAGCGATCATCACTTTGGTGATGGTGGGCAAGTCCTGTCCCATAGTATCGAACTGGCCGACAATTTTAGGTACTACCTGAGTCAGCAGGGCGATTACCACCAGCATGGCAATAGTCAGCATCAGACTGGGGTAAATCATCGCCTGTATTATCTGGCTGCGGGTCTGGTTACGCTTTTCGGTATAGTCAGCCAGGCGGTTAAGCACGGTGTCCAGGTGGCCGGACTTTTCCCCGGCTGCCACCATAGAGCGGTATAACTGGTCAAAAACATGGGGAAACTCAGCCATGGCATCGGCCAGGGTATGACCTTCCACCACTTTACTGCGTACCGCCATCATCATGTTTTTGTGTCTGGGTTTCTCACACTGTTCGGCCACCGCTTGCAGGGCTTCTTCGATGGGCAGCGCGGACTCCACCAGGGTGGCTACCTGGCGGGTCAGCAAGGCCAGGTCTGAGGCGGAAATACCTTTTTTAAACCAGCCAGCAGCGCTGCTTTGTTTCTGATTACGCTCGGAAACCTGTTGAACGTCCAGAGGAATTAGCTGTTGTTCACGCAACTGGGCACGCACCTGGCGGGCGTTATCGGCTTCCATTACCCCGGACTTATTACGACCGCCCTGATCCAGGGCTTTATAGGCAAAAGCGCCCATTAACAGGCTCCGTTTGGCTTAACAGCAAAAATACTTAGCATCGTCAGTCTTCCCTGGTCACGCGCAGTACCTCTTCTAATGAGGTGATACCTTTTAACACTTTACTGCAGCCATCATCCCGGATACTGGGGGTGGTCTGACGAATGTGTTTTTCAATGGCTTGTTCGCCATGGCCGTTGTGGATCATTTCACGAATGGGCTCATCGACAATCAGCATCTCATGAATGCCGGTACGGCCGCGGTAACCCGTCTGGTTACAGGCGGCACAACCCTTAGGAGCGAAAATACGGTACTCAGTGGTTTGTTGGGGGTGGATACCCAGAATTTCACATTCGCGCTCAGACGGATGATGCAACTGTTTGCAATCCGGACACAGAGTTCTGACTAAGCGCTGCGACAACACCGCCAACAAACTGCTGGATAACAGGAAGGGCTCGATCCCCATGTCTTCCAGTCGGGTGATGGCTCCGGCGGCTGTGTTGGTATGCAGGGTGGAGAGCACCAGGTGGCCGGTTAAACTGGCTTGCACGCCAATCTGAGCAGTTTCCAGGTCACGTATTTCCCCGACCATCACCACGTCCGGGTCCTGACGCAAAATGGCGCGCAGGCCGCGGGCAAAGGTCATATCCACACGCGGATTGACCTGGGTTTGCCCTATGCCTTCCAAATCGTATTCGATGGGATCTTCCACCGTCAGAATATTGCGGTCTTTGGTGTTTATTTCCGACAGGCCGGCATATAGCGTAGTACTCTTACCTGAGCCGGTAGGACCGGTGACCAGAATGATACCGTGAGGCTTACGGATCAACTCGGAAAAATGCACGCGAATATGCTCGGTCATGCCCAGGTCCTGCAAATCCAGGTGGGCGGTATTTTTATCCAGTAAACGCAGCACCACCCGCTCACCATGACTGGAGGGCATAGTACTGACCCGCACATCCACGGCTCGCCCGGCAATACGCAGGGTTATCCGACCGTCCTGAGGCACGCGCTTTTCAGCGATGTCCAATTTGGCCATAACCTTAATTCTGGACACCAGCATGGACGCCATCTTACGGTTGGGGCGCAGGATTTCACGTAACACCCCGTCGACCCGAAAGCGCACCACAAGTTGCTTTTCAAAGGTTTCAATATGAATGTCTGAGGCACCTTCCTTAATCGCTTCACCCAGCATGGCGTTAATCAGCTTGATAATCGGTGCGTCGTCTTCAGAGTCCAGCAGGTCTTCGGTTTCCGGCAGTTCTTCGGCCAGGGCAAACAGATCCCCTTCATTACCAATATCTTCCATTAGCTGTTTGGCCTCGGAAGAGTCCCGTTGAAACGCCTTGGTCAGCAAGTTTTCAAACTTCTCAGGCGCAATATCACAGAGCTGGAATTCCCGGCCTAGGAAACGCCTGACTTCGGCAAACACCACAAAGGGGGTCTCTGCTGTGTGGTACAGCAACGGCGGCTGGTGGCTGGTATCCAGCAACACTTTATTGCGTTTGGCAAAGCCAAAGCCCAGTTGCTTATGCTCGGGCTGGGATGGTTGTTCCCCGCCTTGCATGGACTCTGCCTGCATTTCGCTATCGGCCATATGCATCAGTCTTCCTTGCCGCCTTGCTTATCCTGTTCAGCCTGACGCTTGCGCTCCATCGCTTCCTCAAAACTGGGAGGCAGGCTAAGGGCATCATTCCACTCCGGTAATACCGGCGTTTCCGTGTAGGGCATCAGCGGTACTCCTTCAGACTGGCGTTTTAGCTGTTCGGCACGGATGAAATTGTACTTACGGTGGCTGATAGTATTCATGGTGACGCCATCTTTGATAATGGTCGGCCGTAAAAACACCATCAGGTTACGTTTGCGCTTGGACGTGGAAGTAGAGCTGAATAAATGGCCCAGAATCGGAATATCGCCCAGCAGCGGCACCTTGGAAACACTTTCTTGCACGTCTTCATCGATTAAACCGCCCAGTACCACCGTACCGCCGTCTTCCACCAATACGGTGGTTTTCAGCTCGCGTTTGTTTATGGAAATATCCACCCCTGTGGTGCCGCTAACGCTGGAGACTTCCTGTTCTATGGTCATCTGTACCCCGCTACCTTCGTTGATTTGCGGGGTGACTTTGAGTTTGATGCCCACTTCCTTACGATCTACTGTGGTAAAGGGATTGTTATTGTTGGAGCTGGCAGAGGAACCAGTAATAATCGGCACTTCCTGGCCGACAATAAAGAAGGCCTCTTCGTTATCCATGGTGGTGATATGCGGCGTGGCCAGCACATTGGAGTTAGTGTCTGTGCTGACGGCCTGAATTATGGCACCCCAGCCGTCTTTTACCACACCGTACATGGCACCATTCAAGCCGCCTAATAGGTTCGCCAGGCCGGTTAAATCGCCTTCTATCGTTTCCTTAGTCACAATGGGCTCGCCATTGGCACTATAGGTGGTGCGATTGACTTCACGGTCTTCGGCCTGGCGCAGCGCCACACCCAGTGCGCCAATCGGCACTGTACCGTTGGTAAACTGCTGACCGCCCCCGTTTTCACTGATCCACTGCACACCTAGCTGAGTACCGTCACCTTCAAAGACTTCGACAATAATGGCTTCCACCTGCACCTGAGCACGGCGAATGTCCAACTGACGAATCACATCTTCCAGTGAGCGCATCATATCCGGCTCGGCGGTAATCACCAGCGCATTGGAATCCGGGTGGGATTCGATACTGATTTCGCGTTTACCGTTTGAGCGCCTGGCATTAGGCTGTGCAGCACCTTGTTCCTCAGCCTGAATGCTGGCACTGACGCCCTGCAATACCTTAACCAGATCATCAGATTTAGCATACTTCAGATAAATAACCCTGGTGTTGCCGTTAGTTTCCAGCTCCTTATCCAGGCGTTCAATCAGATTGATCAGGCGCTGTCTGGCCTTAATATCGCCGCTGACAATCACACTGTTAGTTCTGTCATCCGCCACCACGCGGGGTTCCAGTACATCCGGGCCACCTTGCTTGGCGCCCTGATTTTTATTGATACTGTCGATAATGCGCACCATCTCAGAAGCGGAAGCGTACTTAAGTTTGACGATATCCACTTCCTGGTCACCAGCCTTATCGACCCGCTCGATAATTTCCACCAGGCGGTTTACTACGGCAGCCCTGCCGGTTAGCAGCATGACGTTGGATTGATCATAACTGACCACATTGCCGCCGCCGGCCTGATCGTTAAGCTGACGTAACAGCGGCGCCAGCTCGCGTACCGAGCCGTTGTACAAAGGCACCACCCGGGTAATCATTTCATCGCCGTCAAATGCAGTGCCTTCAATCACCGGAATATTGGAGGCCTTGGCGTCTTTGTCACGCACCACTTTAAGAATGCCGTTGGGCATCTCCACCACGGCAAAGCCATAAACCTGCAGTACGTTCAGGAAGAACTGGTAATACTGCTCTTCATTCATCAGGTCGTAACTGCGTACGGTTATTTTGCCCCTGACATTGGGGTCGACGATGATAGTTTTCTTAAGGTTTTTGCCGACGATATTGATAAATTCGTCAATTTCTGTGCCCTTGAAGTTGGGCGAATATTCTGCGGCACTGATAGACGATGCGGCGCACAGAAAAGCGGCGGTGGCAGCAACGCTAAGTTGAGAAAGCAGGCGACGGCTCAATAGCCTCATGGTCATTATCCTTATAATTCGCTGTCGTCGGATGGAAGATCCAGATAGAGGGTTAATAGTTCCCCTTCTCTGTCTACTGTCAGTTGCAAAGATTCGGTATCTCGCAACATGGACATCGCTTCCATTGACTGCTGGATATCGGTCAGATCCAGACCGTTGATTTCGGTCACTACGTCATTGGCTTGTAAACCGGCGGCCTGAAACAGAGCGGGCTTCTTGCCTGGGCTGACGCGATAGCCCTTTAATTCACCATCCACCATGTGCTGGCTGATAGAAATATAATCGGTAAAGTTGGCCGGTTGCGACTGCAATGCCTGGGTGGCTTGCGCGGCTTCACGGCTCAGCGCTCGCCTTTCCACTGCCGGAGAGGGCGCTGGGCGGTTGCGGTTGGCCGCTTGTTTGCTACCTTTGAAATCCATACCGTCCAGCATCAGGGTTTCCATACGCGGACCATTGCGAATAATAATACGGTCAGCATAGACTTCGCGTACCAGGGCATTGGTGCCGTCTATTTTCTCGCCTACGCCATAAGTGTTTTGTTTACCCTGATGTTCAATAATGGCTGCACCGCGCTCTATGTTAGTGCTGGCGACGACACCGGTCAGAGTAAGATTCAGATTGGTTTCGGGTGCATCTTCCACCACTTCCACCGGTTTTGGTGTATCGGCCTGAGGCTTGCCGAACAGGTGTAATTGTTGGATCTTGCTGATATCGGCACTAACCCGGCCAGGATTTTGTATGCTGGTTGCCGTGGTTTGGCTGAGCTGTTGGTTGCCAGCCGGGGATGGCAGCAAACGCCAGGTCAGCTCAGCAGCAAAGGCTAATAAATACAGGCTGAGTAGAATTACCACCAGTTGAATCAGGCGCTGCTGGTGTTGCATCAGGACCAGCCAGGCATGTTGCAGATTGTCAGTTTTAAGTGTTATCACATTGCTGCCATATTTTCGGGTCAAGTTATGGTGGCTCTGGGCCGGAAAACGGCACGCTGAAAGGGGAGCTCGACCTGTGCTAAACTATCCAGCCCATCATAGCCAGTCGCTAAAAGGGCCACAACTTTAATCCGGTAAAGTTACTAAAAAATTACATTCCTATACAGATGAACACAGTTGCAAAATTACAGACCGACCAACAGGCCGTACGCCTTGATAAGTGGCTTTGGGCCGCACGATTTTTTAAAACTCGCGCCCTTGCCCGGGAGATGGTCCAGGGAGGCAAGGTACAATATAACGGCCAGCGTAGCAAACCCAGCAAGACAGTGGAGCTTGGCGCCTGCATAAAAGTTCCCCAAGGGCATGATATAAAAGAGGTCATTGTGCTGGAAGTGCATGATAAACGTCGTGCTGCGCCGTTGGCGCAGGCCATGTACGAAGAAACGCAAGCCAGCCTTACAGCCCGGGAGGCCAATGCCCAGGCGCGTCAGGCTGGCGCTCTGTATAATCCCAAACCAGAACATAAACCTGACAAGAAGCAGCGCCGTGATATCATCAGGTTTAAACAACAATAACGCTTTTCATCCCAATGGGCACCGCAGTGCCAGTACAGAAGAAGCCGAGCATGTCTGAAAATAATGATTTCTTATATCGCTATCTGTTCGAAAAAGCCCATGTCAGGGGCGAACTGGTACGCTTGCAAAAGAGCTATGCTGCCGTGCTGGAAGCGCAGGACTATCCTGCCCCGGTGCGCCACTTAATGGGCGAACTGATGGCCGCTACCTCGTTGCTCACGGCCACCCTTAAGTTTGAGGGGGATATCGCGGTACAGTTGCAAAGCGAGGGGCCGGTTAAGTATGCGGTGATTAATGGCACTGATAAGCAAGAGTTGCGCGGTGTGGCACGCTGGGACGGCGATGTACCTGAGGACTTTGCCGCGATGTTCAAAAAAGGTCTGATGGCTATTACCATCACGCCCAAAGACGGTGAACGCTACCAAGGCATGGTATCGTTGGACAAAGGCAGTCTGGCTGAGTGTCTGGAAGGCTATTTTGCCCAGTCAGAACAATTGGCCACCAGGGTTATTCTGAAAACCCGTACTGAGGGGGCAATCCCGCTGGCCGCTGGCATGCTTTTACAGGTAATGCCTGTGGCAGAATCTGCCCACGAAGAGTTTGAGCACCTGGCCCAGATTACCGATACCATCACCAGCGAAGAACTGCTGGACTTGCCGGTGCAGGATATTCTCTATCGCTTGTATCATCAGGAAGATGTGGAGTTGTATCAGCCCCAGCCGGTGATGTTTAAATGCAGTTGCAGTCGTCAACGCAGTGCTATGGCCCTGGCGTCTGTGGATAAGCAGGATTTACTGGAGATTGCTGCCAAAGATGGTGAAGTTGCCATTAATTGCCAGTACTGCCATGCCGAATATCGCTTTGATGCCATAGACATTGAAGCCATTCACGCCGGGCAGTTTAACCAGCCTTCTTCGCTTAGTTGATACTAAAGTAATGCGGCGGTCAGACGCCGGATGATGTTGTCGGCAATAAAGCAAACAGGCGTTGTACACTATAGTGGTTGGGCTTAAAGCCCAACCCACAGTAAGCCGGAACTTATGTCGACAATAAGGACTCAGTTAAGCACAGTGGGCCGGAACTTATGTCGACAGTAAGGACTCAGTTAAGCACAGTGGGCCGGAGCTTATATCGACAATAAGAACTCAGTTAAGCACTGTGGGTCGGAATTTATTCCGACAGCCCCTTGTTTCGCCAACAACTCACAAAGCCTTCTTAGTCGGCATTACCACATTGGCAAAAATCAACCCTGCCACCAAAGACATAAAGATCAGAAAGGTTTCCTGGCCCACATGTTCGGCATGCACAAAATCCTGGCCCGATACAAAGGAATTCAGGCCTATATAGGTTTTTGAACCCGGCACCAACACAATCAAACCCTGCATCACCACAATACTGGCTGGGGCGTTGGCCAAGCGGGTAAACAGATTGGAATACACACCCACGGCAAATGCGCCAACAAAGGTTGCCAGACCATGCTCAAGATAAGGCGCACTGTAGATGCTGGCACCATAGGCAATAAAACCAGACAATAACGCCCAGGGTGCATGTTTAATCCGGATACGGAAAATCACAATCAGCGCACTGCATAGCAGCAAAATGGCAAACCAGGCCATCCAGCGCGGCAAGGGGGCGGTGGGCACAAATTCGGCCTGGCCGAATAGGCCAAAACCCAATGCCACACCCAGAAATGCGCCAAAATACAATTTAAACAGCAACATAATGGCATCCATGACCCTGGCGGTACCTGACACTAAATGCCTGGACGACAACTCTGCTAATCCCAGCGCCAGCGCCAGGCCGGGAATAAACACAATAATGGACGACAACACCACTAAGCGAATATTGATACTGGGATCCAGATGGCTGCTGATGGCGCAGGCCAACAGCCCTGCTACCATCGCCACCACAGGCTCAAGCATATGAGTAACACGGCGCGAATGGGCGGCCCAAAGCACCCAGCCATATACCACCAAACCAATTAAACTCGACCACAGCACATCGTGCCAACTGGAGCCCAGCAGCATCGCAAACGCGCCACTGGACAAACAGAATGCACTACCCGTCGCCAATTTGCCGTATGGATTGGGCAGGGCATTGATATCATCCAGTAATTTGTCTGCTTCGCTTAAGGTCAGCTTGCCGTCTAATAACTGGGTTACCAGTTCATCGGTACGGGACAATGAACCCAGATCCAACTCACCTGGCTGCACTCTGGCGGCATGAGTGTATTCGTCCTCATGTTTATCGCTCCATATTACAAAGGTCAGTGAGGTGGGGGTGGAAATAAAGGAAGCGTGTACACCAAGGTAGGTTGCTACCTCTGTCAGGTGCGCTTCCTGGCGAAACGCAGGCGTGCCGTACTTGTGCAACATTTTGCCAAGCTTGACGATAAATTTTCTTATCTGGATAAAGTCGGCCTTGTGCACCTTGCCTGTTCCTTAAAACTGCCTGCGCCAGCCTGATAACGTTTGCATAAGATGGCTGAACGTCAATCGGGCCCGGATGGATTCGGGCGCGGATTGTAATGTCAGTGCCTGGTACATACAACGCATATTTTTTAACCAATTCGCATTAGCCGGACTAATGATCTCAAAAAACACCTAGTATTCGCGTATATTCCTGTGTATTCCACTTCCTATTTCCGCATGCATTGCCAAGAATACCCAGTGCAATCAAAGCTTTGGCTGCTAACTACAACAGTTTAGCAAAAGGATAACCTATGACCTTCGGTGAAAAAATAAAACAACTTCGCAATGAAACCGGCCTGAGCCAGCCACAACTGGCCACTGCGGCAGAAATAGAACAGTCCTACCTGTCAAAGCTGGAAAACGACCGGTCACTGCCTTCGACAGACGTTTTCCGGCGATTACTGCAGGCTCTGAATATAGAGCTGTCAGAGTTTCTGGGGCAGTTAGACAAGCACTATGTTAAGTCACAACTCAGCCATATCAGCGATGTGGAAAACTGGCTGCTGAAGCGCCAGGCAGCCTCTGGGGTGAATAGTCGCCGCTGGTTGTTTGGCAGCAGTCTAATGATGGTGCTGGCCGTTACCCTGTTTTTCAGCGGTTACAGTAAAGTGCTGTTCAGTGAAGATCAGTATCGCTACCTGTCCAAAGGCATTGTCTTGCCAGGGGAGCCGATGGATCTGTTTGATGGCGGTCTGCGGCGCTCTGTGCCACATGAAGAATTTGAAGAACATTTTAATAAACTAATCCTTCGTTATGCTCCGCACGAGCTGACCCTTGCAGAGTCTCGTGGTGCGGGTTTCCATATCCAGGTGGAAGGTGGCAGTCGTTACTACAATATAACCGGCAGCTATAACCGGCAGCGGTTGGAAAATGCGGTACTGCAAATTATTGGTGTGGGCTTACTGGTGGCAGGGCTGATGGGCTTTATACTGGAGTACAAGCTTCAGCGGCGTCAGAGTTAGTTTGTTGTTCGGCCCCTGATGTTAAGGCTCAGGGGCTGATTTCTTGCACCGCTAAACCCGTTTTCGTTGCTGCTTGTCTGAGTCCCCTAACCGTCATACCCACTTCCTGTCAGGTTTGCGTCAGTACTGAATATCTCGCCGGTTATAAGTTAACCAAATTGGCAAATTGACCCGATAAAGAATTGCTGATTCAATCACCATCGGATAGATCACCTATCAGACAGAAATTAACGCTGTTGCCTGGCGTAGAGCGCCCAATAGGGTAACACTGATAATAATGGAACAGGAGTAAGCGTATGGAAATTTCAGCACAACCTCAATGGACGGCAGAGCCGCAATCCGGATACCAAATCAACTCTACAGCGATCAGCGCAAACGGCAAGGTCTGTGTGCTGGGGACGTCACAGGAATATGGAAACGGTGACTTTTCGGTGTTTTGCTATAACAGCAATGGCGTTATGCAATGGCAGGACAAAATAGGTGAGGATATTTATCAGGGCGTGTATTGGGTAGCTGTCAGTGGCAATGGTAACTATGCTGCGGCTGGCGGTACACTCAGCCATGAAGGCACTGATACTGGCTTCTTATATGCCTATGACAGTGTAACCGGCAAGCGTTTGTTGGAATTACAAACCCAAAGCCGGGTCAATCAGGTGGCCTTGTCTGACAGTGGCGAGACACTGGTGGCTGTTGCAGGTAATCAATTGCTACTGTGTGTGCTGCAAAATGGCCAGTATCAGATGGTGGACCAATACAGCTATGCGGACCAATACTGTCAAAGCTGTCAACTGAGCGCGGATGGCAGTGTGGCGGTCGTCGCCACTACCCGTAACTATGATGTTACTCAGGGGCCGGCTGGCACAGTGGCGCAGTTCAGTATTATTGGCAGCAAGTTACAGACACCTGCACTTTATCAGGCCCAAGCCAGTCTGCAGAGAGTGGCCATTAGTTATGATGGGACTTGGTGGGCCGCTGCCAGCCATAACGGCCAGGCGCTGGCATTTTCTATCGAACAACCTGATACCCCCGCCTGGCAATATCAGCCAGACGGACTAGACCTCTCTGTGGCCTACGCTATTGCGATACAAAAAGGTGTCGACGGCCAGGTTTATCTGGTGTGTGGTGCTAACCTGCATGAGCAGAGTCATGGTTGCCTGTATGCGGTAACGTCGTCAGCCACCTTGCCTGCGACTCCCACACCCATGTGGCAGAAAAACACCCAATATGATCCTAACCCTGGCGTAAATATGGATCGTCAGGCAATCTATGTTACAGCAACGGACGGCCAGCCAGAGCAATCAGGGCAGGAAACGCCGGGCAACTTTTACCTCATCGATGTGCAAAGCGGCATCACATGTTGGCAGGTGCCGACCTCTCTGATGAACTGGCCAATGGCCATCAGTACCGACGCTAGCGCCATATTTGGTGCCAGCGACAACGGTTTGGCCTACTATTGGTCGGCAAGTTAAGGGTAAACATTTGCGAGAATCACCAGCTTCGGGCAAGTATCATCTGAAATCAGTTGTCAGCAACCAGTTATTGGACAGCCGGGAAATGTTGCGCAGCCTGATGCTGGCTGGTTCCTGGTTGCTGCTATGGCGGTTGGCTGTATTGATGGAATATGCCCCGCACGCCAGTATCTGGTTTCCTTCAGCGGGTTTGAGTTTTGCGGCCTTTCTGATTTTGGGTCTGCGCGCCGTACCCATTGTGATGTTGTGTAGCCTGATTGCCACTTTCTGGGTGGATGATTTGTACGCGATGCACCAGACATGGACGCAACTGGCCTACACCGGTGTATTGTTTGGGGCAGCCCATTGTTTTTCCTACTATTGTGGCGCTAAGTTGTTAAAGCAACTGGTGCGTCGTTCGTTCAGTGATGCGCTGCCCAAAATTATCCTTAGTTTTTTGATCCTTGGCTCGCTGTCAGCGTTACTTGCCGCGCTACTGGGCACTCAGGTGCTGGCAGGGAGTGGTTTGATTGAGCAACAGGAAGCGGCCAGTATCTGGCTGCCCTGGTGGATTGGCGATATGGCTGGCACTATTGTTCTGACGCCACTGTTTATTGGCTTGCTCAGTTGGCGCTACCCCTTAATTGAAGGCTGGCTGGGTGGCTTGGACTTTCAGCAAAGTGGCCAGGGGTTGTATGGTTTTCTGGTCAAGCTGCTGATTAGTAGCTCCTTACTGACCTTGACTATGCTGCTGGCAGCGCAGTTTCGTTACTCCGAAGTGTCTTTTGCGGTGTTCTTCCTGATTATTCCGCAGATGTGGATTGTTTATACCGAGTCCGCCTTCAGAGCCTCGCTAAGTCTGGCTGTGTTTAGTACCTTAACTGCTGTTTGGGTGGCATCGCTGTCCCTGATGGATTACGCCCTGGTGTACCAGTTTGCCATCTGCGTGATTTCAGCCAGCGCATATTTTGGTTTGGCGGTGCCGGTGCTGGCAGCACACAACGCGCAACTGCGGGAACTGGCGCTAAGCGATGGCCTGACCAAAGTGGCCAGCCGCCAATATTTCTTTGAACGGGCCGAACAGGAGTTGCTCAGAGCCAGACGATATCAACAACCCATTTCTTTATTGGTGTTTGACATAGACCACTTTAAACAAATAAATGATCAGTTTGGTCATACAGCGGGGGACAGCGCCCTGGTGCTGGTGGCCGAAGCGATAGGCAAGGGGCTGCGTCAATCTGATCTGCTTGGACGTTTCGGCGGTGACGAATTTTTGTTGTTGTTACCTGGTATTGACCTGGATAAAGCCAGTGAAACCGCCGAAAGACTGCGCCAGGCCCTACGCGGAGTGAAAGTGGCAGACACCCGGCATTTTCTTTCCGGCAGTTTTGGTGTGGTGCAGATAGAACGCCATGAAGATTTTCAGGACGCCTTTGAGCGTGCCGATGAATGTCTGCTGAAAGCCAAAAAGGCCGGCCGTGATCAGGTGTTCAGTAGCCGGCCCGCTGAGCAGAGATAAACTGTCGTAGGGCAATACCTAGTTCAATGAATCATCCTGCCAGTATTTTGTGCCTTTGATGGTGGCTTGCAGGGCAAGGCCAGCCTCAGTGACCTGATAGATTTCCACCTCATCTGCCATCACTTCACCACCGGCAGCGCCGCCTTTGTCACTGGCTTTGGCGGCGGCATCCGCATGGGCACCTACCATCCAGCCGCTTTCCACGAAGCGATCGAAGGCATGGCGGGTTTTAAATACAAACACGGCGCGAAAATCTTTTACCCCTAGTCCAAGACCAATACCGGCTTCACCCATTTTCATATAAGTATCTTTGCCGCTGGCATTGTCGTGGGCCAGGCCATAGCCACCAGAGAAGCTGGCAAAAATCAGATTCACATTGGCATTGCTGAATACCGCATAGCCTGGTGCCTCACGCATCTTCTGACGAATATTGGACTGGTGCTTTTGCACAGATTGTACGGTTTCCTGCACCATTTTTTGTACGTCTGAGCGGCGCTGTTCAACAGTTTTTTGCTGATTTGCCGCGCAGGAAATCAGCGTTAATGCCATCACCCCAGCCAGAATCTGTTTCAACATAGCCATGTCCTTTTATAGGTTGGTAGGTATCCGTTTATCCAGCATAAACAGAAGAAAAAAACTTGCAACTTATCTGTGGTCGATCTATTTTGATATCAAATTGATATCATTCAGAGTTGGTTATGATTAGAGAAAAAGTCGGATTTTCCTTAAATGGTTATGCGGTGGTCGCTACCTTGGTTGTGGTGCTGGCGATTTTTGTGCCGCAGATAAGTGAATTGATGAATGCCACTACCATAATCAGTCTGGCGGTAGTGGCCTTGGATGTCGCGGCGCTGGCGGGTTTTATGATGGTGCAACCTAATCAGGCAAAGGTCATGACCTTATTCGGTGCCTATGTGGGCACTGTGAAAGAGACGGGCTTACGCTGGACCATCCCGCTATTTAACCGCCGCACGGTGTCATTGCGCATCCGCAATTTTGAAAGTGGCAAAATTAAGGTAAATGACAACCAGGGCAACCCAATTGAGATTGCAACTATCGTGGTCTGGTCAGTATCCGACAGCGCAGAAGCGGTGTTTGAAGTGGATGATTATGAAAGCTTCGTTAATATTCAGAGCGAGTCGGCACTGCGTAATATGGCCAGCTCTTATCCTTATGATCCCCAGGAAGAAGACGCGGTAGCCCTGCGCAGTCATCCACAAACCATCTCAGACATTCTCAAACAGGAAATTCAGGATCGTTTGGATAAGGCGGGTGTGATGGTGCATGAGGCCCGTATCAGTCACCTGGCCTATGCCCCTGAAATTGCCAGCGCCATGCTGCAACGTCAGCAGGCTAGCGCGATAGTGGCAGCCCGTACCCGTATCGTCGAAGGGGCAGTGGGCATGGTGGAAATGGCGCTGGAAAAGCTGCGTGAAAAAGACGTGGTGGAGCTTGACGAAGAACGCAAAGCCGTGATGGTCAGTAATCTGTTGGTGGTGCTGTGTGGTGACAAACACACGCAACCGGTGATTAATGCTGGCAGTTTGTACTAGCCTGATGACCCTGGTCACTGTGTGGCTGACGGTGATGCCATCAGAATGTGCATTGGCATCCCGTTACCCGGCACTAATGGCTACCAAGGTGGAATCGAGGGCGGAAATCCGCGGCGCAATCTGGCAGCAATCAATACCGGTGATTGATACAATGCCGTGCACCCGGCCAGGAGCCGCTCATATAGCGGCAATCTCCATCCCATTGATAGCAAGATTGAAAAGGTAACCTCTTGTCAAAAAAAGCCTACCCGCTTCGAATTAATGCCGATGTGCTGGCTGCTATGCAGCGCTGGGCGGATGATGAACTGCGCAGCCTGAACGCCCAAATTGAATATGTGCTGCGCGATGCGCTGGTAAAACAGGGGCGGGTTAAACTGGTGCAGAAGGTCATCACCGAAGTGGAAGACAACAAACGCGGGCCAAACCAACAGGATTAGTCTGTTTCAGCGTCGAATCCGTCTTTACTGGCACAGCTCTTGAATAATCAGGTTCTGATAATGCGCAATAACAGAATATTGACGGAGTTCCTGATGACCACCCAAGCCCTGATCAAGGATATAGAAAGCCTGTCTGCTACCTTAAATGAACAGCAACTAAGCCAGTTTCTAGACATTATGGATGCCATGGCCGTGTTGCTGGCCGAAGCGCAAAGCAAAGCCGAGGCCGTGCCGCTAAAAAATCAGACGGTATCACGCGCACTGGATGCGGTCGGAGTGCATTGATTACTTGCCGTGAGGTGTCGGAATAAATTCCGACCCACTGTGGGTTGGGCTGCAGCCCAACAAAACTTGCATAGCATTGCGCTGATGTTATTGCGCTCCAAACCTGCGCCCGTCAGGCAACTGACAGCTGAGCCGGTGACGCCTGCGAGCAGCGCCGCTATTCTACAAAATACGTGCCCCAGCCATCGTAATGCACTTTGTGCTTGTCGGCGATGGCCAGCAGGGTATCGGTATCCTTGTTGATCACATCCAATTCCAGTGGCCTTTCAATCACGGCATCGAAACAAAACAAGGTTCCGCCGTCATCCAGCACCAGTTCTTCGGCATCGCCGACTTCAAAACCGGCTTTAAAGGCATCCACGGCGGCCTTCTCTAACTGGTCAAAATTGTCGCTGGCAAAGTGATATTCGATGGAGTGAGGCAGTTCGGCATTGCTGCCGTCATTTAACAGCGCTTCGATGGTTTCCTGATTAAACTCGTACCATTCATTTATTTCAGCACTCATAGCATTTTCCGCGAAAAGAAATTTGCCAGCAGTCTAGCCTGCTTTTGTTTTGCATGCATCAAGGCTTCGCTTCCAGCGCTGCAACTTCTTCATTTAACTGCTGGATTTTAGCTTGCATTTGCTGATGAAAATACTGCGTCCAGCCTTTTAAGTCACGGCTGTCATCCAGAGCCACTGGGGCGGTGACATCTACCAGAACTATGCCGTTATTCCAGCGATTTAAGCTGACTTTGCCATGCAGTTCGCTGGCGCAAATCATGCACACAGGTTCGTTGGTTTCGCGGGCAATGCGAAAAGCACCGGTTTTGAAAGGCAGCAGTCCCCGGCCATTGCTGCGGGTACCCTCGGGGAACAACCAAACGGATAAGCGTCGTTCGCGAATTTTGCGAATGGTTTGCTTTAGGGTGTCACTGGCTTTGCTGCTGTTGAGCCTGTCGATCAGAATATTGCCAGATAACCAGTACATCTGGCCCATTAGTGGGATCCACACCAGGCTTTTCTTGCCCACGGTAACCGTGCCGGGTTGGGTGGCAGCACAAATTGTCACCAAGTCGTAGCTGTTCTGGTGATTACCAATAAACACGTAAGGGCCACCCTGTTTTACTTCGTCAGCTACTCTCACTATCACTTTCAGGCCGAATATTCGCGACACGCCGCTATACATACGTGCGCCATAATGCACATTGTCACGGTGAAAGGGCCTGACCAGGCAAATAAATAGCAAGGCAATATTAACGGCGACAAAATACAACAGCGCCAGCGGGATACGAATCAGAGCAAGCACAGCTACCCCCACAACAGAAACAGGTGGCAGAGTATACCCGTTTTGCCATGCGAGGATATCTGATCAGTCTGCATTGCCGATTTTCTCTCCGGTTATTTATTAATATCTATGATTCCAGACAAGATCTCATACGTTTCATTGATATATTGTGATGAAAGTATCGAGCAGGCAGATTACACTCAATGGCTGACAGTTTATTTGCCAGCGAAGTAGAATAGCAAGGCAGCCGTATGCAGACATTCCGACACGACGATCTGGACAACGACATCCTTAATGACCTGCTCGAAGAAATTAACGAGCTGTACGAGGCCAGCGAGCAAACCCTGATTGAACTGGAGCTTCAGCCCCAGGACAATGAATTACAGCGCGCGCTGTTTCGCTCTATTCATACCATTAAAGGGGATTTGGGACTGGTCAATTTTTCCCCGATGATCCCCTTGCTGCAGCACGTGGAAGACTTGCTGGACTATTTGCGCAAAGGCCAGATTCGTTACACCAGCACCATGAGTGATTTGGTGCTGCTGACTATGGACAGGGTGAAACTCTTTGTTCAGAGTTGCATTAAATCCGGCGAAGCCCAGTACGATGGCGACCTTTACCAGTTGCTGGTGAAACAAATTGCCAGAATCAAGCCGGACAACCCAGCCGAGCATGAAAAGCTGCTGGCCGAGTCGGTGCTGCTGCTTGACCCGACTCTGGATGCCCCGTCTGCCGCCAAGCCAGAACAGGTTTCGGTGGAACCCAGAACCAGTCAGGCGCTGGACGATATCGGCCTGACCGGTGACCACGACGACGACGAGCACCGTGACATTATGTTCTTTCGGGAGCTGATGGAGCCGGTTGAGCGTCGCTCCCAGTATTGGGAAGGCCGTGGTGATCGTATTGCCCGTCTGGCCTTGTACCTGAACAAGTTAAACGGCACGCCGGTCGACCCTAATCAACTGGCCGTGGCCTGCTATGTGCATGACTTTGGCATGGCATTTATGCCCCTTAAGGTCCTGCATAAAACCGAACCCCTGGATCAGAATGAGTTTAACCTGATGCGCTCCCATGTGTATAAGAGTGCCAGGTTGCTTGAGCATTTGGACCAGTGGAACGAAGCGCGCAAAATCGTGATTCAGCATCATGAAAGAATGGATGGTTCCGGCTACCCACTGGGGTTAAAGGAAGCAGACATCTGTGAAGGTGCCAAACTGTTGGCTATTGTTGATACCTTTGATGCATTGACCCATTCCCGTGCCCATGGCACCCACAGAAAACGCCCGAAAAAACGCGCTGTGATGGAAATCAATCGGGTAGCCGCCGGACAGTTCTGCCCGAAATGGTTAAGAGTGTTTAACCAGGCCATGGCCAGTTTGCTGTTGCGCCAGGAATAGTATCGCCAACGCTCTGCCTTAAGGCACTTTTTAATCAAAGTGCCTGTTCACTTGCTCTTGGTAGTAAGCCAATGCGGGTGCATCAAATTGCGAAGTGCATAAAGCGGGAAAGAAATTCTGTTGCAACTGGTGTGTTAGTTTTTCCCTGATTGAGGCAGCCCGCCCGGGTAGTCTGTTGGGTACTTCAATCCTGCAGTAGTTGCGGCCCAAACCGTCCCTGCAACCCCTCTAACAGCTTGGCTGGGTCGTAGACCTGGCCCTGCTTAATCACCAGTTCCACATTGCGGATAACTCTGGCGTCGGCAGCGAGCTTGCCTTTTAAAACCACTAAATCGGCATTGAAGCCGATGGCGACTTGTCCAAACTGTGCGGCCTGTCCTAAGGTTTTTGCAGCATTAGCGGTGGCTATTTTTAAGGCCTGAGGCGGGCTGAATCCCGCTTCCACCAAAAGTTCAAAGCCTCGCTGATTACCATGCCCGGGCAGAACGTGGCGGCCAGGGTCGGGTCCCATTACCAGATGGCCCCCTGCTTGTACAAAACGACGTTCAAAAGCCATCAGCTTGGCGAGTACTTCGTCCGGCATAGACGATGCATTGTTCTTTAATTGCCGCTGACGGCGCTGATAAGCTTGCTGCCAGGCCTCAGACATCAGTGCCAGGCTTCGCGCTTCACCTTGTGGTCGATGGGCAAAATGGGATTCGATAATGGCCAGGGTGGACGTCAGGGTAACCTGTTTTTCCACCAGCAGGACAATCAGCTTGGCGACCTCTTCTCCTTCAATATCCAGCGCAGCCAAGCCCTGGCGTGATGAAACACATTGCCCGTCGGATTTTTGCGGATGAAAATCGGTGGCGGAAATCAAGCCATGTTCAATGCTGTCGATACCCATTTGGGCAGCTTCACTAAAGGTCAGTGAACATAAGTGACCGGTTACCTTACGCCCCTGTTTATGGGCTTCGTCTATTACCGCGGCGGCAATGGCGGGTTGAATGTGCCGGTACAGTTTAAACCAGGTGGCACCTTTGGCTGACCAGTCTTTGACGAGTTGACGAGCCTGGGCTGGCGTCTCAGGTTTATGCATAGGGCCGTTGCCATCAGGACCGGTGAGATAAGGGGCCGTGGGGAAAATTGTCGGGCCCGGCATATCACCACGTTGGATTGCCGCGGTTAGACTCAGCTCGGCTTGAAAGTCCGCACTGCCTGCTGTCTGTATCGTGGTAACCCCACTGGCCAACCATAACCGTGCAGCAACTTCTCCCAGAAAGGTCTGGCCCGGCATATGGGTATGATCATGCATGCCGACAAGACCAGGAATAACCGTATGGCCAGGCAGGTACAACTGCTTGGCATGTTCCGGCACTATGGTTGTCGCAACCGGCCCTATCTGGCTGATACGACCATTGGACAGCACAACGGTCTGTCTCGTTAAGGCGGGACCTCCACTGCCATCCAATACATCCACATCAAGCAGGGCAATACTTTGGCTGGGGAATGCCAGGTAATCCTGGATATTGGGATTGTGTGATGAATCTAACTGGGTTGGAGCGGCAGCAAACAAAGAAAAGCAGGCCAGACCCGTTATCAGCAACAGGCCTGCAATACCTGTTGCTGACTTGGCCCTGCCTGGCTTAAAGAATGGCCGCATGCAGGTATCTCGCCGCTACCACTTAATCACCCTTCTTCTTGGTCAGTTCGCGGTCGTAGCTAAGGCGCTTGGCGGCATCCAGGGTCAACATCTGCATAAACACCTTGGCTTCGGCATCGCTGCCGGTGGGGGTGCCAGAATCGCCGCCGCCAAATACATAAGTGGGCACCTGACGGCGGGCAAAGGCGTCGGCCCAGAGTTGCTGAATTTTTACTTCGGCGTCCAGTTTTTGTGCCAGGGCGTTATCTGCCTGCAGGATGACTTTCTTCTGATAGGCTTCGGCTTCTGCCAGGGTACGTACCGTTTCCGCTTCAATCATGGCTTTTTCCAGCTCGATTTGCGCAGTTTCTTTGCTGATAGCCGCCTGGTCACGCAATTTTTGTGCAGAGGTAATGGCCAGTTGTTTATCGGTTTCGGCATCGGTGGTTTTTTCAATTTGCTCCACTTTGGCCTTGGCCTGACGCTCCGCCACTTCCCGTTCACCGCGGGCGATGGCCAGCAGTCGTTGCTCTTCTTCCTGTACCCGTTGCTCGCGGGCAATGGCGCGATCGGCTGAGGCCTTCTGCTTGAGTTGCATACGTTCAACAAACTTGTTGTTGGGGCGCATATCGGTAACCAGGGCAGAAACCACGGTAATACCAAAATGCTGGAAACGCTGCTCTTTGCGCTGTGGCTGGCCGTCCTGACCGAGGATCTTCTTCACCGTAAAGACGGTCTTGCTGTCTTCACCATATTCTTCCTGCTGCGTGCCCAGTGCCACATTAGCGCTGCCAGCAGCGCGCTTCATGGAACTAACGGTTTCTTCCTGACGCTTGACCAGGAAAATGCCACGGCTCATCTGGTTTTCAAATTCCGAGTTAAACTGAGTACGGCCGCCAGAGTAGTATTCTTCTGCGGTCATTAATGAGGCATTGGCTTGCAGAGTTTCCTTAAAGGCCGGCATTAGCGCAGTACGCAGCAGGTTTTCGGGTGAGCGGTACTCATGGGCCAGTTTCAAAAAGGACTGCTGATCGGTGGGCATGGAAAAACGTACCGTGGCTTCGGCGTGGGCGTCGACCTGATCAAGAAACATAATGCTCATGGGCGGTAAGGTTGCCGATGCATTGTCTGAATCTTTTTCCGGGTGAATATCATCAGCATCGGCGCCACGTACAGACTGCACTGTCATGGCGCGTTTCCAGGAGTTATAACGGCCAAAAGGGAAAAACTGATAACCCACATCGGTCACCACTTCCTCATTCCCCGTTACTGTGCGCACATGGTAGATATAACCAGGCTCGGCATAAAACACCGAGTTAGAAATAAAGGCAAAAATCAGGATGACCGCAACGATTAAGCCCCCGATTTTGGCGGCCACAGACTTTTGTGCAACGACTTTGCTGGCAAGTTCAGACATTTGACTTTCCCTGTTTTGGTGTTGTTAGTATGCCACCGCAATCCGGCGGCTTTAGGCATGGAAAGATAGCAGTACCTATCGCTTTGATTCAATCTTTGTTTCACAAAGGTGGTTTCACAGCCTGAATCTTGACCATAAAAGCTTTGCCCAGCGGCGATAACGGCCGGTGTTGCAAGTTCATTAAGTACAGCGGACGTGTCAGGTTTTGACTCCAGGGGGTATCAATGATCTGTAGCTTACCCAATGCCAGCAGTTCCTGGCATACCCGCAAAGGCAAGATGGATACGCCAACGCCCGCCGCTACTGCCCGGGCGATACCCTCGTTGCTGCCAATCTCCATACTGTATTTGGGCTGAATAGCGGCGCTGCGCAAGTGCTGCTCCATCCAGGCTCTGGTGCCGGAGCCAGGCTCGCGCCACAACCAGCGTACTTCTGACAGAGCTATGTCAGATACAGCCCAACTGGCCGGACACACCAGCTTCAGCGGCTCGTCATGCCAATGCTGTATGGTGAATTTTGCGTTCTCGGTCTGGCCCTCCACTAATGCCAGTTCTATCTGGCCGTCCTGCAGGGCTGCGCAGATATCGTCGGTATTGGCTGACATCAGGCTTAGCTGCGCCTGCGGAAATTCCCGGCTGAAGGTCATGCAGGCGTCGGCCAGCCAATACCCGGCGATGGTGGAACTGGCACCTATATGTAAATGGCCTCGCTGACAGTCGAGCCTGGCTTGCAGGTCTTCCACGGCCACGCGTTCCAGGGCAAAGATACCCTTGGCGTGTTCAAATAATGCCTGGCCATGTTCGGTCAGGTGCCATTGCCTGCGCCCACGCAACGACGCCCCGACACGCTCGAGTAAATCCAGTCCCAACTGTGTTTCCAGTTCACTGATGCCTTTGGATACAGCAGGCTGGGTGATGGAAAGCTGCTCAGCAGCGCGGCTGAAGCTGCCTTGCTGTGCCACATGCAGGAAAATACGCAGTAAGTGAAGATTTAAATACATAAACCAGGCTCATATTTTTATGAGTTTAATGCATTATTTTTATATAAAAGAAACTTATAAGCTATACCTATCTCCACTCTGCGACGCGTTACTATGCCCACTTATGCCACCCACCCCCGTGCCTCTGTTTGCTATGGCATGCTGATGCTGGCGTCAATTAGCCTGTTGTGTCTGCTGTTCAATCAGCAAGTTCCGGCAATTTCACCTTTGATGTTGGCGATGCTTGTGGGACTGGTACTGGGCCATAGCCGATTTGCAGCTGGGCTTGTGCATGTTGACGCATCATTGCAATGGGCGAAGGGGCCCTTGCTTCGTATCGCCATTGGCTTATACGGATTCAGAATCGGCTTTGAGCAGATCCAGCAAGTGGGTATGCAAGGCGTGCTAATGGCGGTGTTGGTGATTTTCTCGGTGATTAGCTGTGCCTTGTGGCTGGGCAAAAAGCTCGGGCTGGACCGCCATACCAGTCTGCTGGTGGGGGCCGGCAGCGCCATCTGTGGCGCGGCGGCGGTGCTGGCCAGTCAATCTGTACTCAAAGCTTCAGAAGAAAAAGTCTCGGTGGCCATTGCTACTGTGGTGCTGTTCGGTACCTTGAGCATGTTGTTGTATCCCCTTGGTTATTCCTTGCTGGCCTTGCCGGCACAGCAATATGGTGTACTGATCGGGGCCACAGTGCACGAAGTGGCCCAGGTGGCCGCTGCTTCTGCCGCCGTCAGTGAACAGGTTCAGCAAGCCGCCATCATTGAAAAAATGCTGCGGGTGATGCTGTTGGCCCCTTTTCTTGTTTGGTTGGGCTGGCAGCAATCCAACACGCCAGGGCGCAGCGAGAAATCGCTGCACTTACCCTGGTTTGCCCTGGGATTTTTGTGTTGCAGTGGTATCAGAACTCTGGATTGGTTGCCCATCTCAGGCCTGCATATGCTGCAAGTACTGGATGATCTGATGTTGACTATGGCCATGCTGGCGTTGGGGTTGAACACCCGCGCCGCTCAGGTGGTCAGGGCAGGGCGCCGTCCGCTGTTGCTGGCGGCTGCGCTGTTTTTATTGCTACTGATTGGTGGTTATTTGCTCAGTCAGCTGTTGGCACTGTTATCTGCCTGAGATTCTGTGGCGGACTCACTTTCTGTCAGGCTGGCGGCTTTTACTTCCGGCGCTATGACCTCAATGCCATCCACCCGCTGCAAACCGCGGGGCAGTTTATGTCCGCGGCGGCCCCGTTCACCCTGGAAGTGACTTAAGTCCTCGGCACTCAGGGTCATACCGCGTTTACCGGCCAGAATTTTAACCTGTGCCCCTTGTGGCACCACTGCCAATACCTTTACGTATTCTTCCCGGGCCTGGGCCTTGGCGGAAGGAATACTGATGATCTTGTTACCCTTACCTTTGCCCAGCTCCGGCAAATCCTTAAGCGGGAACATCAGCATTCGTCCTTCGGTGGAAATGGCCAGGCACCAGTCGCTTTGTACATCGCGCACCCGTTGTGGGGTTAATACTTTGGCGGCCATCGGCAGGCTAAGGTAGGCCTTGCCAGCCTTGTTTTTACTGACCATATCGGCAAACTTACCAATAAAGCCATAACCTGCGTCGGATGCCAGCAGGTATTGGTCGTCATCGTTGCTCATCACGACATGTTCGACGTTTTCGCCGCCGACAATATTAAAACGACCGGTTAATGGTTCGCCCTGACTTCTGGCCGACGGCAGGGTGTGAGCATCGCAGGCAAAAGTACGTCCGGAGGAATCCAGGAACACGGCCTGCTGATTGCTGCGGCCTCTGGCCGACGCCAGGTACTGATCACCTGCTTTATAGCTCAGACCTTGTGCGTCTACATCGTGGCCCTTGGCACAACGTGCCCAGCCTTTTTCCGACAACACCACGGTAACGGCTTCGGATGGCACCAGCTCTTTTTCTGACAAGGCTTTGGCTTCCTGGCGCTGAATAATCGGGGAACGGCGCGCGTCACCGTATTTTTCCGCATCGGCCTGAATTTCCTTTTTGATCAGATTTTTCAGCTTAGTACTGGAACCCAGAATACCCTCAAGCTTGTCACGCTCGGCAGCCAGTTCGTCCTGTTCGCCGCGGATCTTCATTTCTTCCAGCTTGGCCAAATGGCGTAACTTCAGCTCCAGAATGGCTTCGGCCTGCTTGTCTGAAATACCGAATCTGGCCATCAGCACGGGCTTGGGTTCATCCTCTGTACGGATGATATGGATCACCTCATCGATATTCAAAAAGGCGATCAGTAAGCCTTCCAGAATATGTAATCTGGCTAACACCTTTTCCAGACGATATTGCAAACGACGGGTTACCGTATCGCGCCGGAATTCCAGCCACTCGCTGAGAATACTGCTTAAATCCTTGACCTTGGGCCTGTTGTCCAGACCAATCATATTGAGGTTGACCCGGTAGCTTTTTTCCAGGTCGGTGATGGCAAACAGGTGCTGCATCAACTGGTCCATATCCACCCGGTTGGAACGCGGGGTGATCACCAGGCGGGTAGGGTTTTCATGGTCTGATTCATCACGCAGATCGCTGACCATAGGTAATTTTTTGGCCTGCATCTGCGCGGCGATCTGTTCCAGAATTTTGCCGCCGGAGGCCTGGTGTGGCAGGGCAGTAATCACCACTTCGCCATTTTCTTCGCCATACACGGCGCGGGCCTTAATGGAGCCGCGGCCGCTTTCGTAAATTTTCTGAATTTCATCGCGTGACGTGATGATTTCCGCTTCGGTGGGGTAATCCGGGCCTTGCACAAACTGCATCAGTTCGGCCACGTCCGCTTTATTGTTGTCCAGTAAATGTACGCAGGCCTGCGCCAGTTCACGCAGGTTATGCGGTGGAATATCCGTCGCCATACCTACCGCAATGCCCGTCACACCATTCATCAGAATATGCGGCATACGGGCCGGTAACACTTTGGGCTCTTTCAGTGTGCCGTCAAAGTTAGGCACCCAATCCACTGTGCCCTGCCCCAACTCGTTTAGCAGCAATTCGCTGTAGCGGGACAAACGCGCTTCGGTGTAACGCATAGCGGCAAAGGACTTTGGATCATCCGGCGCCCCCCAGTTGCCCTGGCCGTCAACCAATGGATAGCGGTAAGAAAACGGCTGGGCCATTAACACCATGGCTTCGTAACAGGCCGAATCGCCGTGCGGATGGAATTTACCCAGCACATCGCCCACGGTACGGGCTGACTTTTTGTATTTAGCCGTGGCGCTCAGGCCCAGGTCGGACATGGCATAAACTATGCGCCGTTGCACGGGTTTCAGGCCATCGCCGATATGCGGCAGAGCCCTGTCCATAATCACGTACATGGAATAATTCAGATAGGCTTCTTCGGTGAAACGCCGCAGGGGCAACTGTTCTATGCCATCGGCACTGATACTGATTTCTTGGCTCATAGTGGTTTTACGTGATTCTTATCGGAATTGGCAACTGGCCTGGCACCCGTTGTATTGTCATTTGCCGATTTACGGTTCAAGACAAGATTTAGAGTGATGGCACCGCTAAAATGGCAACTTAACATTGGTATCCCCCTGTGGACAATGCTTAAATAGACCACTTTGATTTTGGAACCGCGTTTAGCCGATACAACCATGGTGTTTGCCAAGTATTTTCTGCTCTGTTGGACCTTGCTGTTCAGCCTGTCGGCTGCTGGCCAGGCCAGTCTGCAGTTAATTGACGCAGAGAAAACCCACAGTCTGACCGATCAGATGCGCATGCTGGTGGATGAACAGGGCAACCTGGGTATTGACCAGGTGATGACCAGGCAGGGCGAATTCCAGTGGCCAGCTCAGCATAACCCCAATTACGGTTTTGCCGACGACGTGCTGTGGTTTACCACCAGCTTCAGTAATGTCAGTCAGCAACCCATCTGGCTGGTGGATATAGGATATGCGCAGAACGACAATGTGGATATCTATCTGGTTGCACAGGGTAAAGTGCTGGCACATAGCAAGCAGGGTAAGAATAATGCCGGACAAGCCTTTCGCTATCCGTCCCTGGAAGCGACACTGCCTTACGCTACCCGACTGGACCTGTATATCCGGGTGCATAGTGAAGGTGAAGCCAGGGTAGTACCTGTTACGCTGTCGGCCGAACCCCTGCACGTCAAAAAGCAGGCCCTGGAAAATCTTCTGTGGGGGATGTTTTATGGTGGCTTACTGGTTTTACTGTTATACAACCTGACACTGTTTGCCAGCTTACGTGATGCTAACTTACTGATTTATTGCGCCTATATTGCCACTGTCTTGGTATGGCAGTTTGTCTGGGGCGGACACATCCAGGTCTATTGGCATTCCCCCGTTTCTGACTGGCTAAATCAACATACAGACTTGCTGTTCGTGGTGGTGGCACTGGCGGCCGGCATTTTTACCTTCACTTTTCTGGATGTCAGGCAAAACGCCCCCAAAGCCGCGCGTCTGATCATAGGCATTTTGCTGATTAATGTGCTGCTGGGATTGGCGTCACTGGGTAATTTTCTGGATCCGGCCTGGCAGAATAATGCCGTTTATCTGGTCAGTATGCTGGCTATCAGCAGTTACCTGTATGCCGGCTATGAAAGCTACGCCAACCAGTTTAAGCCGGCCCGGTATTTTGTGTTTGCCTGGAGTATCCTGCTCACTGCCGCGCTGGCTGGTATGCTGGGGCTGCTTGGCTGGCTGCCAACCAATTTCCTCACTACCTATTGCTTCCAGATGGGTGTGTTTGTGGAAGCGGGATTATTTTCCCTGGCGTTAATGGAGAAAAGCCAGACCCAGTTGAGCCATTCAGTGGACCTGGTGACCAATGATCTGCGCAACAATATGGAAATTATTGAAGAGCAGAATGCCAGGCTGGACATCGCCCGCAAACAGGCAATACAGGCCAGTAAGATTAAATCCCAGTTTCTGGCCAATATGAGCCATGAAATCCGCACCCCGCTCAATGCGATTCTGGGTTTCAGCCAGGAATTGGCCAACACGCCACTGCCCACCGAGAAACAAGAGCATGTACGTATTATCAATGCATCAGCCAATAACCTGCTGAATATCATTAACGACGTGCTGGACTTCTCCAAAATAGAAGCCGGCAAGCTGCAAATCAATAATGAGCCTTTTTGCCCCACCGAGTTGCTGGAAGAACTCACCGGGCTGATGGCCCGTTCGGCCCATGCCAAAGGCCTGGAACTGATATGTGACTTAAGCCCTCTGCCGAAAAAACTCATCGGTGATGCTGCACGTATTCGCCAGGTACTGACCAATCTGATTGGCAACGCGATCAAATTTACCCGTTATGGCCATGTGCGGCTGGCGGTGAGTGGTGAAGATCAGGCTAATGGCTTGTATGAGCTGGTGTTTCGCATTGAAGACACCGGCATAGGTATCAGCCGTGAAGACCGGCATAAGCTATTTTCCGCCTTTTCACAATTAGACGGTGCCACCAACAGGGAGTATCAGGGCACCGGTCTGGGGCTGGCCATCTGTCAGGAACTGGTCAAATTGATGCGCGGTAGTATCGACCTGCACAGCGAGCAGGGCATCGGCACCGAGTTTGTGGTGAAATTGCGGGTCAATAAGCTTAGTCAGAAGATGTCGTTGGCCGCCAATGGTCGATGGCAGGGCAAGCAAGTACTGTTATTTGATGCTTATCCACCGGCCAGGCAGGCCATGGCCAAAATGTTTAAGGCCCTGGGCGCAGTGGTTACCAGTACCGACAGCTTTAACTATCTTGCACAACAGCAAGGACCGTTTGATTATCTGTTTCTGGCTTGTGCCGATGAGTATTGTCAGGGATATCAGCAACAATTAGCAAACCTGGAATCCTTGCCAGCCAGACATAAGATTCTGCTGGATTGCGGCCCCAGGCCCAGTCAGCAGGATATCATTTCTGCCATGTTTGAACGGCGTATTGAAAGGCCACTCACACCGAGCAAGCTGGAAAATCTGCTGCAGCCGCCTGCGCCGATTCAAAACGACAATTTCAGCCGCCAACTTAAGAGCCTACCCAAGGCGAGCGTGTTGGCCGTGGATGATATGGAAATCAACCTGCGTCTGCTGGCCACCTGGCTGCGAGACTCGCCGGTGGAACTGGCCTTAAGCTTCAATGGTCAGGATGCGGCCGATCGCTGCGAAAAAGAGGCTTTTGATCTGATTCTAATGGATGTGCAAATGCCCGGCATTGATGGCCTGGCGGCCAGTCGTATGATCCGCAAGACCCACCTCAACCGAGGCACCCCCATTATTGCCGTGACGGCTCACGCATTCCGGGAAGAAAAGGAAAAGCTGTTGAGTTCTGGTATGGACGATTATCTGCCTAAGCCTATCAACTTTGATGATCTGATTAAGTTGATTAAGCGTTGGTGTCAGCCAGTGTCGGAAGAAAGTCTGGACTGGAATCAGGCCCTGCAGCAGGCCAATGACAATCCTCACCATGCCAGACAAATGCTGGATGCCTTTATTCAGCAACTACCCGATATGCACAGCCTGATCAAGCAAGCCGCTCAGGCCGAGGATCATGGTCAACTCGAGTACCTGGTACATAAGCTACATGGTGCCTGCTGTTATACCGGTGTACCTAAATTACGGGCTTTGTGTCAGGAACTGGAAGAGCATCTGAAAACCGGCCATATTGTCCAGGCTCAGGCACTGATGGACAGCTTTAACCAAGAATGTTTGCAGGTGGAAGAACAAGGGCTGGCGTTTCTGCAAGGGCACAATTCGGAGTCCGCTCGATAGCAATGCTACTCAGACTGTGATTGCGCTTCCTGGCAGGCTTTCAGCAGTGCGACAAAGTCTGATTCGGATCTGTCCAGCTCAGAACCGTAAACAAACAAGTCGTAGCCCAGTACCTCACGGATGCGCGTCATCCGATGGGCGAACATGGCTAAAATCCCAGTGTACTCCCTGCCACCAGGGGCGCGGTAGCGATCATTTTCCAGTAGGGTTTCGCTGTAACACTGGCCGCTTGGACAGTCCTCGCCTTGCAGCAGTAGCGGGCGTTGTTGCATTAGTATATTGCTGGCCAGGCGCGGTGAAAGGTTGTTCAGCAGTGGCTCATAATCCTTAATCCGAATACCGACCAGTTCCATATTCTGGTGTTCCAGCCCGCGCCTGACTCTGGGGACGCCCACCCGTTGGATGTTGTGCCATTCAATCTGCCAACTGCCGAAGCGGTGCAGGTATTTGAGACTGGTACGGCTGAGCTCGAAACTGTGCACGGGTTCTCTTACTTTCAACCAACCCACCAGAATCGTCACCAACGACGCGCTGGTCAGGAAAATGCCGGCCAGTTTCAACCAATCCGGCAAAAAGCTCAGCCATAAGGCCGACAACAATAAACCCAGCAATCCAAACAAGCACAAACTGAAGCCGTTGCGCTTGGCTCCGGCGCGAATATGGATAACTTCTTCTTGCATCATTACATCCACCAGAATACCACCAGTAAATACATCAGTACCCCCCAAAGCAGTGCCATGCGAATTTGCCGGCAACGCACACAATCGGTATGCCATAGCGATCGCCACCAGCCGGATTGTTTTTTTACCATCGCACAAACTCCTGACCCAGGGCTATGATTACGTTATACTCCGGCAATTTTCCCAGTTGGCGCAATGCAAAGCCAGATCCAAAGTGAGTCCCTTTGCGTATTAATGCCATCACTAGCGACGAGATGAATTGATGTCAGACGAATTAAAAGGCCATTACGAGCAGATCATCACACTCCTTGGCGAAGATGTCACCCGGGAAGGCCTGTTGGATACGCCAAAGCGCGCGGCCAAAGCCATGCAGTTTCTGACCGATGGCTACCATAAAACCCTGGATGAGGTGGTGAATGGTGCCATCTTCGAATCCAATACCGATGAGATGGTCGTGGTGCAGGATATCGAGTTTTACTCCCTGTGCGAACATCATATGTTGCCCTTTATTGGTCGCTGTCATATTGCTTACCTGCCGGATGGCAAGGTACTGGGGCTGTCCAAGTTTGCTCGTATTGTGGATATGTTTGCCCGCCGCCTGCAAATTCAGGAAGGTCTGACCAAGCAGATTGCCGAAGCCGTGCAGGAAGTTACCGGGGCTAAAGGCGTTGGCGTCATTATGGAAGGCAAGCATATGTGTATGATGATGCGCGGCGTACAAAAGCAAAATTCATCCATGGTCACGTCGGTGATGCTGGGCGGGCTACGTAAGTCACAGGCCACCCGTGACGAATTCCTGCGCCTGATTGGCAAATAACCCGGTTTTCTGTAGCAAAAGCATAGAACCCACAGAGGCACAGAGAACACGGAGTTTTTGAGGGCATTGTATCTGAGAGCTTTTCTCGGCGTACTCAACATCTTTGCGAGAGACATTAGTCCACCCACCGCTGAGATGAGAAAATGCCTATTTTTCAAAAATATAGAGAAATTATTCTCCTGCTCTTCTCCGTGACCTCTGTGTCTCTGTGGTGAAATCTTATCTTTCCAGAATATAAAAACCACAGAGGCACAGAGAACACAGAGTGGTTGGGGGCTTTACTGCGAAAAATTTTTCTACTGTCACCGCTGAAGCTTAGAGAGCGCTTATATTTCAAAGACATAACTCGAAAAGTCTCCGGCTTTCCTCCGTGACCTCTGTGTCTCTGTGGTGAAATCTTATCTTTCCAGAATACAAAAACCACAGAGGCACAGAGAGCACGGAGTGGTTGAAGGTGTTGTCACACTTCGGTCTTTTACTATGCACTTAACGTTTTTACGGTAAGCTTACTGTTGATCACCGCTAGGGGCAGAAAACGGCTGGTTGACAAGAGCATAGATTAAAAAGTCTCCGGCTTTTCTCCGTGACCTCTGTGTCTCTGTGGTGAAATCTTATCTTTCCAAAATACAAAAGCCTGTAGTGGTCAAGTCATATTGGCCACAGGTTTATAGTTACGCCAGTATCTTCGTTCTGACTCGTTT
>NZ_BAAAEI010000004.1:0-15793 GCF_039522935.1 Bowmanella denitrificans
CCTAATGAAGTTCTGACTGCATCATAGCAGCTCTAATTAGGTGGCCAAATTAACTATGCCACTACACACCATCCCTTTAACGACTCTGTGCCTCTGTGGTTATTCATACATTTGCACAAATACACTATCACCACGGAGGCACAGAGATAGCACAAAGTTTATTGGTCACCTTCTCTTTGCGAACTCAGCGTCTCGGCGAGAAGCAGTTTCGTGTTTTTCGTGACTTTCGTGGTTGCAAATTCAGAATGACCACGAACCACACGAAAGGACACCAACTGCCTTCAGCTAATAATAACCTCTCGCTGAGGCGCGGAGTGCGCTAAGAAGAACACGCAGAGTCACCATCCCTTTAACAACTCTGTGCTCTCTGTGCCTCTGTGGTTATTCATACTCTTGCACAAATACAATCACCACGGAGACGGAGGCACAGAGATAGCACAAAGTTCATTGGTCACCTTCTCTTTGCGAACTCAGCGTCTCGGCGAGAAGCAGTTTCGTGACTTCGTGGTTGCAAATTCAGAATGACCACGAACCACACGAAAGGACACCAAGTGCCTTCAGCTAATAATAACCTCTCGCAGAGACACGGAGTGCGCTAAGAAGAACACGCAGAGTCACCATCCCTTTAACAACTCTGTGTTCTCTGTACCTCTGCGGTGAAAAATAGGTTTTGTTAAAGGCCGGTCAGGTCGCTGGCGATGCTGCGTTTAGGGCGCTCCACCATACGGTGGGTTTCGATGCCCTGATCCAATACCACGATGGTGGGGGTATAGCGCAGTTTATACTGTTTGTATAAACCGCTGGGCTCTTGCTTATTGTGATCCACCGCCACTAACTGCAACCAGGCGGGGTTGACTCTGGCCTCATCCAGCAATTTCAACAGCCTTGGCACTTCACGCTGACTGTCATGACACCAGGTGCCAAAAAACACCATCACCCCTTTGCCCCGCAACGCGGCAATTTTACGTAAATCATCCCGGCTTGGTACAAACGCCTGATACTCTGCGTTAAAGGCGGGGTCCTGCAGCAACTCAGCTCGAGTCAGGGGGGCGGTAAGGGCTTGTTGCTCATTGGTGGTAAGCGCCGCGCCTAAATCCATATCGGTCAGCGCACAGCCATTCAGCAACAATAAGATGGGAGCAAGGAATCGCGCTTTCATTATCAGTCCTGTGGTAATGGGGCGCCTACCTTAAACAATTTCCCTGTTTGGGAAAAGCCCCACATCACATAGTCAGCCAGCTTCGCACGCTCCTCGTACTCCAAGCGCCCTAAATCAGACCAGGGTCGCCAACATATCATCAGTGTAAGTCACCAAATCCTGCTGGTTACGTACCTTACTGATATAGTCGGGGTTGGCGATAAAGGGGCGACCAATAGCCACCAAATCGAATTCACCGGCATCAATGGCCTGACTTGCACTATCGGCAGTAAAACCACCTACGCCCACCAGGGTTTTGTGGTAACGACTGCGCACATATTGCGAGGCCCTGCCGCCCAGATAGTCAAACTCCATACTGTCATCAAAAATACCAATATGCAGGTATGCCAAATCGCGGTTTTGCAGCTCATTCAGCAAATAATCAAATACCTGACGATCACGGGCATCACCCTGCATATTAAAATAGGCGCCAGGGGAAATGCGCAGCGCGGTTTTTTCCCAGCCGATACTTGCAGCAATAGCGTCCGTTACCTCTAAAGCAAAGCGACTCATATTCTCAGGGCTGCCACCGTACTCATCGCTGCGCTTATTGCTGTCGTGATGCAGGAACTGGTCAATCAGATAGCCATTGGCACCATGGATTTCCACCCCATCAAAACCTGCCTCAATGGCATTGGCTGCGGCCTGGGCGTAGTCCTGCACCAGCTGTTGAATATCATTCAGCGTCGCGGGTTTGGGCGTAACATAGGTCAGTTCACGACGACGGGGTACCGTGCCTTCCACCTTCTCAGCTGACGGTGCCAATACGTCTTCACCGCCAAAGAAATACGGATGCGCCACCCTGCCGGTATGCCAAAGCTGAGCAAATATTTTGCCGCCGGCGCGCTGCACTGCAGCAGTGACTTTTTTCCAGCCTTGTATCTGTGCGTCGGTAAATAACCCTGGGGTGTTCGGGTAACCCTGACCATCAGGGCGAATAATAGTGGCTTCACTGATAATCAGACCGGCATCGGCACGACGGGCATAGTACGCCACCATGTCATCGGTTGGCACCAGATTGTCATCTGCCATACAGCGGGTCAGCGGCGCCATCAGAATACGGTTGTTTAGTTCCAGCGCCTTATTAAGGCGATAAGGTTGAAAAAGAATATCCGACATCGGTGGACTCCAGAGTTTTTGAATGAGCACTCAAGATAGTATTTCTTGAACAATCACTCAAGAACTTTTTTGAACAAATATTCAAATATCGAGATATAATCCCTCGCAGTCCCGAGGAGAATACTATGCGACAGGCTGAATTTGACCGCGAACTGGTGCTGCGAAGTGCGTTAAAAGCGTTCTTACATAAAGGCTATGGCAAAACCAGTATGCAAGATCTGACCAAAGCTACCGGCTTGCATCCGGGTTCCATTTATTGTGCGTTTGGCAATAAGCGTGGGTTACTGGTGGCCGCTGTTGAGCAATATAAGCAGGACAGAGACAGGCAGTTTGCCGCCACCTTTCCCGCCAATGCCCCCGTGTTACCCAGTCTGAAAGGCTATCTGGACGATTTGGTTGCCGAATGCCATAGCTGCGACAGCAGTCGCGCATGTTTTCTGGTCAAAGCACTGAATGAAATGGCTGATCAGGATGCTGAGCTGCAAGCCGAACTCAGCACCAGCCTGGAAACCTGGCAGGCTGCCTTGAAATCACAAATACAGCGAGCAAAAGACTTGGGCGAACTAACAGCAGACAAGGACCCTGAGATCCTTGCCCGCTATCTGGTGATGGGTATTTATGGCCTGCGTACCTATGCGCAGACTCATCCGCAGCGTGAAGTGCTGCAACAGTTGGCCGATCAGCTTTATCTGAGTATTTGTCAGTAGTTGGTCAGGAGCAATTAGCAAGACGCCGCTAGTTGCCCATTTTGGTGATATTGGATTTACCGCTATCACGCATACGTTGAGCTGCCTCTTTGGCATTACCGCTGCGAGCGTCACGCTGGGCCTGGGTGGTACAACCACGTTTTCTAAACCTGGACCCTGTCACTTCCACCTCTTCACACTTCAGGCCAACGCTTTGCTTTTGCTGTTCACTCAAGCAAGCGTCCTCATTGCCGCGATTTTCCTTGAGACAATGGAGACCTTCGACTTTATCTTGCTGACTGGCGTTTGTCGTTCTGTTGCTTGCACAACCCGACAACCCCAAACAAAGTGCCAATATCCCAACCTGTATCAGGTTCATAGCCTGCATCCTTAATAGCAAAGCATCAGCATATTATTTACCCAATTTTTTCAAAGCTGGCAGACGCCACTTGAGGGTAAGGCACTGTCAAATGCCGGTATGATGGGATAAAAGGCGTGCTGTTCATATAAAAATGCATTGCACGTCATCTGTATCCCACTGTACTGGATAAATCAGGCAGCCATTTAATTATGGGGTTATAAGTATCTTTTAAACCAATCGACTATCTCTTTATTCGCCTTCTCTTTGTTGTTACTTAAGAAATGATTATCACCAGGATACAGCACAAGTTTATGAGGCAGCTGTTTTCTACTCAGCGCTTCTGCCAATAACGTTGATTGTTCAACCTGAACGCGCTCATCATCAGTACCATGCAATAGCAAAATAGGTACGCTGGCAGATAAATCGTCTAAGTTATTTAACGTCGAGCGTTTTTCCAACTCCGCTTTTTTGTTGTGTTGATAATCGGGAATTCGATGTTTAAATACCCTTTCCATTTCCGGGCGATGCGCTATTTCTTTGGACAAATCTGACACACCAGCAATAGTGGCGATAGCCTTAACTTCCTCCATTCGTTTTAAGGCCAGAAACGTTTGCATGCCACCCCGACTGGCACCAAACATGCCAACTCGCTGTGGATCCGCACCGGGTATCTGGCCGATAAAATCCCGCAGTGCTACGACATCGTCAACATCCTTGCCACCAAACTCATCGGCATTGTCCTGTTCGCTAAACGTGCCGCGATATTGACTACCGATAACCACGAAACCTTCATTAGCAATGGGAAACAAATTGTGCATCATTGAGGCAAACACCACAGAACCAAAATTGCCGTTGCCTCCCCGGTTATAAATTAATACAGGCAAATTCCCAGTATGATTTCGAGGTTTAATGACGTAACCAAAGACATCAACTCCGTCTACTTGATAGATAAAACTGCTACATATCAATTCGTTCCGATAAAAATCAAAATCCGTCTTACTGAATCTTTTGTCAAAGGACTGCATGGCTTTATCTATCAGCTTTTCAGACTTTCCCTGAGCTTTATTTTTCTGTTCTATAAATCCACGCCAGGATTCATAGCTGGAAAACTTACCGCTAAAACAATCGCTCTGATGTTTTACGCTATCGTCAGGAATCAAACCTGATGCGTCAACAATACTGGAACAGAAGGCAAATACGATGGACAGCAGATATTTATTCACATTAATTCCCTTTCGTGGTTTTCAGGCGTCAATATTGACTGCACAGAATACAGTTCAGTCGCACATGCTTAAGTGTCTATAGCTAGTCAGAACAAAGCAAGATTGGAGTCTTTGCAAATTTGTAATTGAATATTAAAAGTCCCCACAAGCTAAAATAACCCTATAAATTTCAAAGTATTAAAAAAACACTTTATCTATGTAATGGCTTTGGATTGACGAGCGGTTAATCCGCAGCATAATGTCGCCCGCTCTTATAACAAGAGCGGATAAAAAACAGGGATGCAGGCTTGGCTATTGTGTCTCTAATAATAATTTTTCAGGTAACACAATAATGCGCTGTAATTTGATTCTTTCTTGTTTGCTGTTCCTATTGTCTGGCTGCGGTGGTGGCTCAGCGGACAACACGTCTAAGCCTACATCTCCAACGGTGAATCAGAGTCCGCTGATTTCTGCCATCAATCTTTCGGTTATTGAAGGTGAGCAAGTGACCCTGGCCCCCAATGTCAGTGACCAGGACGGACACATCGTCTCTTATGCCTGGACCCAGGTAGCAGGCCCACAAGTCGAGGCTGATGCCAATGATAAGGCCACGTTGAGCTTTACCGCTCCTGCGATTGATACCCCGGTGGAAATATTATTTGAACTGGCCGTGACAGATAATCAGGGCGCCACCAGCAAAGGAACCATGACCGTCAAACTCAACCTTAACCCTGCCCCTTCGGTAGATGTTGCAAATACCGACATCTATGAAGAAACGTCATTGACTGTCAGTGCTCTTGCCAGTGATGCGAATGGCAGTGTGGTCAGCTATGTTTGGGAACAACTTGGCGGCCCTTCGGTCAGCAATTTATTGGCTGAAAACAGCCAACTGAGTTTTATCACCCCGAGCGTCAATGAAGACAGCCTGCTGACCTTTAAGGTCACTGTGACAGACAATCAGGGCAAAACTGCCAGTGATGAATTTACCGTCCTGGTGAAAAGCGTCGATAATCTGATAAGCATTCGCGGCAAAATGTCAGAAGAAATCTTTGCTTTGTCCGCCATGACACTGACGGTAGGCGAGCAAAGCTACTATAGTGATGCCTCTGCCGATGGTAGTTACCAGTTCATCCTGACTCAAACCGACAGCAATAAGCATGAGTTGGTCACGTTGCACGCCAAAGCACCGTCACCCTACCAAAAGTTTGATCAGGCTGCCGTGCTGGGATTGGTGTCAGATCTTCATGTTCAGGCCACCAGGCAACCGGGTGCCCCGAGCAGTTATACGGCCAGCCTCAACGCTGTCAGCACGGCAATTTACCAGCTCTATAACCAGGCAAGAGGGTTATTGCCTGCAGGTGCGCAGCCAACCGAGATTACAGCATTAATACCAGCAGCAGACATTTTACCCAGTGCATTGTTTATGCAGTTACTTTTAGGGGATGTCACGCAGGAATATTTTGAAATGCTGTCTCCACACAGTGATGATTTGTCAGTAATGGCGGGCAACAGAGCCATCACAGCCACCTTTTTGGCCCACACACTGGAGTATGATTCATCATTATACATCCAGGCGCTGTCCGAGCTTTTTGCTGCTCCGCAGGTTAAACAGATCTTGCCTGAAGCAGACATTAACTCAGTGTATTATTTGTTTGATACCCCAGAGTCGCTTGCAGGATCTGGTGGCCGCCTGAGCTTTAACCAAGACGGTAGCGGCACATTCCTATTCAATAAAGGCGAAGTCAGCTTCCACTGGGAGAAAAATGCACAAAGCCTGCTAACCTCTGTTCTACCAGAACAGATGCTGAGTAACGAAAGGTACTGCAAATCCTATCAGGATAGGACTCTGCAGCTTTGTGATGTCCAGGTCGAACAACTCAGTCTGATTCAGCTAGCCTTACCTGGTGGCCAGCCCGTTTTGCTGGTACATGTAGCAACGAGAGAAACGTTACAGCAATCGCCTGACCTCTCTACCACAGAGCAGTTACGCCCGCTCTCTTTCAGTGCCAACACCAGGGCGCACAAGGACCTTACCCCGCCATCAGAGGCGCTGAAGTTGGATGTTGAATACAGCCTGCCGATACAATGGATGTTTTATGAAACGACGCAAGGGAATGACTCGTACGCCGCCGTGATACAGAGTCTGCATATTCGTCTTAACGGCGACTGGCAATCTGGTGGAACAATAATGGTGTCCTACCCGCTGCCAGATAGTCAGGGTGTAAGTCATACACAAGAGGCTAGCGGACGCTGGCTGATACAGGCTGATGGCACGCTGGAATTAGCATTCGAGACTGACTCTTTTTTTAAAGCACTGAATATCGCCTTACTTACCGACCCACATGGCAAACTGCAGGCCAACGTTATAATTCCAGGTACCTATAACATCGTAGCGTCCGGTCGAATGGTTGAACGAATATTTGACAAGTCGGCACTGGATCTTGAACGCTTCGCCGGTATTTACCAGTGGCCGACCACCGATGATCGGCCATTGGATCATTTCTGGTTTGAACTGGCGGCCGACGGCAGTGCCACCACCTACCAGACTTTTGACTTTGATGAAAATGGTGTATTGGAAGATGGCGAGACAACCGAAATGCCGGGGGCGTGGTTGATTGATGAGTCAGGAAATATTGTGGTTCGCCGTTATCGCTACAATCGCCAGCAAACCAGAAATAACCGCTACTGCCAACCTGCCAGTTTTGCCCCTTCGGTCCATGACACATGTATCCTGTATCATGAGCGGGTATTGGATATTCTCAGCGAAGAAAGTGACGCCCTGGGTCAACCACAGCTGTATATCTCACATCAGCACAAGTTTTTTAATAATCACAACCTGACCGGAGGGGATGCTGAGGTCAATGAAGACAAGATATTCGACTTCACCTTCTATTCCAAAGGGCTGCTCAAAGTAAAGCAACCGCCTCTGTCGTTGACAGGCCAGCCATAAGTCAGTCTGCTGTTGCTGTCCAAAGTAAAAGCAAAGCCCGGACATAGGTCCGGGCTTTGTCTTTGCGCTATTGATCTGTAGGCATTGCACCTGTATCAATCGGCACCGTCGGTGTGGCAAGCCAACCGACTGTGAGTAAAATTAGTCTTACTCATATTGCGATGGATACAGACTATCCCACCACTGTGGCTGGCCTTTCAGGTGCTTGTCAAAATACGCCAGCATAGTTGCCCACCAGTGGAAGGTCTTCTCGCGGGTCAGGATATGATGGTTGTCACCTTTGTATTCCACCAGATCCACTTCTTTACCCAACAGCTTCAGCGCCGTGTACATATTCTGGCTTTCCCCTGGTGGCACATTGGTATCCGCATCCCCATGGATCAGCAGTATAGGGTTAGTCACCTTATCTGCATGGAATACCGGGCTGTGCTGACTATACAACCCGGCATTGTTCCAGGGGAAGCTACCACGGGAGGCAACGCCTGAGTACATGGCGCCCCACCAACCCTGGCCCCAGTAACTGGTCAGGTTGGAAATCCCGGCATGGGAAATAGACGCGGCAAAAATATCGGTTTGGGTTGCCAGATACATGGTCATAAAACCACCGTAAGACGCCCCCAGATGGCCGACTTTGTCAGCATCCACATAAGGATGCGCGGCCAGAAACGCTTTAGTGCCGTCAATAATATCCTTGGCCGTATAATCCCCCCAGGCATTTACATGGCGAGCCGAGAAATCCTGACCAAATCCATAAGTACCGGTGGGCTGCAGCACATACACAACGTAACCATTAGCCGCCCAAAGGTTAAAAGGATAACGGCCGGTAAAGGCTCGACTCACTGGCGCTGTGCCACCATAGTAATACACCAGTGCCGGATACTTTTTGTCTTTATTCAGGTCATTAGGCAGGTAAACCCGCCCTTCAATGTTCACCCCATCGGCGTTGACAAAGTTAAACTCTTCCAGACTTGGAATTAAGGTATCAGCATATTCACCAGCTGAATCCCAAATCTTATCGGCTTTGCGCCCCAACCTTTGGCTGTACAAGGCCTGCGGGCTGGAAGCACCAGTGCCGGCATACAGAATTTGCGCCTTGCTGTCGCTGGTAGCCGCCCAGTGTTTTACCACATCCAATTGGCTGCTGAGCTCCTGATACTGGCCTTTGCTGGCGTCATACCAATACAGCGGAGTTCTGTCTGCTTTGGACACGGACAATAACAGATCGTCATTGTCCAGCACCTGAATACTACTGATGGCCGGATCAAAGTCTTTGGATAAGGCTTTCACCTGCTGCCCCTGCAAATCCATAAAATACAACTGGCCGTCGTAGTCATTGGGGGTTAAACCGGCGCTGACGTTCACGCCAGTACCACCGGCAAAGCTGGGGCCACCGATTACGTAGATACCATCTTTACCATAGCTTGCCGAATTAAAGGCCAGGTACTCACCGATTTGGCGCTCCGTACCGCTGGCCAGATCCAATTCAAACAGAGCTGTTTTGCCATGGGGCGGCTCGGAGTAATCCAGCACAGCACGAGACAGCAGCAAAGTGCCGCGCTTCTCGTCGCTATCGAGCAAATAGCTGCTGGCACTGGCCTTAGTGAGCTGACGTATCAGCCCGCTGGGTAAATCCAGCAAATACAGCTGGCTGTTGTCACGCCAGCCGCTCCAGCGATCTTCCAGCGCCTGATAATGTTTGACCAGCTTGCCGTCATCTTTGCCTGGTTTATTCCAGGAAAACAGCAGGTTGTTGTTACCCATAAAAGTAAAGCCGCTGGCGTCTTTTAGCTCTGCAGTTAAGGTACTGACCTGCAGGCTTTTCAGGTCAAGCAACTGTAATTTATCGTCTTTGCTGTACAGCAAATGCTGGCTGTCCGGGCTGAATACCGCACCGGATGGACTGCTGTCCCAGCGCTGCATAACCTGCATGCTTTTCAGGTTGAGCAACTCGGTACGAGTCTCGGGGATGTCTCCTTTATCGTCGTTAAAACTTTTATAACTGATCAAAGCGTACTGGCCGTTATCAGCGATGGTCAGTCCCGACACCACTTCTGTATCAAACAGCTGGCTGGCAGATAAGCGCTGTTTCCCTTTATGTGCCAGGATAAGCTGGTCTTCATCCGTTTTACCAATAAACTCAAATGTGGGGCTTTGCTCAGCCTTGTTGTCCTGTGCAATCACAAACAACTGATGTTCCCCCGTGGTCAATGCCAGTTTATAGCCTTTATCACCCTTGCTGAGCTTCTTACCATTCACATACAGATGTAACTTCTCGAAGCCTTCCACCAGTAATTCGCCCTGAGTATAGCGATTGACACTTAAGGTAGTGCGAAACAGTCCCAGACTGTCTGCCGCCATACTGAAATCACTTAGGCGTTGCCAGGAATAGGACTGATTCAGCAAGGTGATCTTGCTGCTTTGAGTCTGACTTACTTGGGATTGCAGATTATGGAAGATGGCTTCCTGATGGGGGCCGTCATGCAATTGGCCCAGTTTCACCGGGCCAAGCGCCTGAATTGCCTCACTATTTAAAGGCGCGGCAAGTAGTGGAGTGGATAGCGCAGCCAATAGCGCCAGCATTGTTGTTTTCATTGTTTTCCTTGACTGTAGGCATATGCGGCAAAAAGCATATCAAAGGCAGGGAAACAGGGCTAACCCCCTGCGCCAGGCAGACTGTTACAAGCAATGAACAACCAGCACTAAAGCATTAATAATATTCACCACGAACCAAGAAACGAAGAGTTTCACCACAGAGGCACCAAGAGCACGGAGAAATGCACCTGGAGTAATCATCCTCCTAGACAACTCTGTGTTCTCTGTGCCTCTGTGGTTATTTATGCTTTTGTTAAAAAGGTAGCAAGTTGTGGCTTATTTACGCCGTCTTAGCAGGTAATACCAAAGGCCGCTGATAAACAGAATCAGCGGCAGCACACCACCGAACAGCAGCAACAATTTATAACCCTGCCCACCCACTGCCGCCATATGCAATGGATACATTAAATTGTACAAGCGCTGTCCACGGCCCAATTCATCGGCATTCTGACTATCCAGTATCTGATAGCTCACGGCATCGATCAGCAATGTGGAACGGCCATTGGGATGCCACTCATTGGGGCTTTTGGCGCGCAGATGATAAGCCTGTTCGGCATCCCCCCGAAAACTCAATAAGCGAAATTCCATTTGCGGCCAATAAGAGCGGGCCCGCACCAACACTTCGGTCCAGTCAGATTGAGATAATGGCTGAACCATTGGCTGCACATCGCTTTTTACCACAACCGGGTCGTTGAACAGCCAGTTTAACGCCGGTCGAACCTGAGCGGAGAAAATCACTGCCAGCGCCGTCAACAATATCAGCAACTGTAAAGGTGAAAACAAACTGGCCAGACTGGTATGCCATTGCCGTAAAGTACGTAAGTCAGGTTTACGCCAAGGTAAACGCCATAGCTGGCGGCGAACCTGTCTGGGCCACCATTGCACCAACCCGGTAATCAGCATCATCAGGATTGCCAAACCAAGATAGCCCATCACCTGACGGCCATCCTTGCCAGCCAGCAAGTGCAGATGAAAATCGTACAGCCAGCTTAGTACATCACTGTGCGCCGCACGTACCAGACGCAATTGGCCCTGATGATCGTAATAATAGTGGCTGTCTGTGTGGGTCACTGCCTCCAGCCATAAAGCATCTTCAGCAGGTAATTTAGCGTAGCGAAACGCCGGGTCCTGCTGCAGTTGATCCATCAGCGCCCCCCAGGCGCTGATATCCGCGACCGGCTCAATACCCTGCAATTGGGGATACTGCCACCTGAGCAGCGGGTTCTTGTATAACAAGACAGCGCCGCTCAGGCCAATCAGTACCAACCAGATGCCCAGAACCAGTCCTAACCATCGATGCCAGAGCTTGGCTGTCATTAGCCAACGAGCCTTGTTAAGCGGGCATCCAAGATGCCCATGTGGTGTGGTCGATGCACTTAAAACGCCTGTTGCCAGCTCAGACTTAAGGTTCTGCCCATTCCGGCAAAATGACTGGCGGTGGCAGGGTTAGTTTGAGAGTGATAGGTGATGTATTGCTTATCGCCCAGATTGTCCAGGCCCAGGGTAAAGACTCCGAATTGGCTATGTTCATAGCGTATTGATGCATCCATCGTTAAATAGCCATCGAAATCACTGCTGGCATTAAAGTCCATATCAAACAATTGGTTAGCCTGTATTCTGGTGCTCAGGCCGTTGCCCCAGTTGTGTTGCCAGTAAAGGTTCAGGCGTTCGGGGGCCACATTCACGCCGCCCAGATCCGACTCCACCTTGCCATCACCATCGCCATCATACTGCCCCTGAGTGCGGGCATAGCTGGCGCCAATCAGACTGTTGCTGCTGATATATGCCTGAGCCTGTAGTTCAAAACCGGAAATTTCGGTTCTTTCGCGTTGCACCGAGAAAATGCCGTCCGCATCCGGTTGCAAGCGTGAACCCAAATCGGAGTCTGACTGGAAGTAGCTGCTTTGCAGACTCAGCCAGCGATTATTGTATTCCAGACCGATTTCGCGATTGTCCGACACCACAGGCTGCAGGCTCAGGAACGAGCTAACCGACAGTCCAGGTTGATTAATGCCGCGTAGCACCCTACCGACATCCGGCATACTGAAACCTTCACTGTAGCTGGCAAACAATCGCCATTCAGGGCTGAGCTGATATACAACCCCTAGGTTATGCAGCAGTTCGTTAAAGCTCGGTTCACCACCTTGAACAAAAGTACTGTTATAACTGGCCAGGGTAGTGAAATCATCCACCTTCAGCTTGCCGTATTCATAACGGCCGCCCAGGCTAAACACCCAGTCCTGAATCCCATCGTAGCGAAGCTGTATAAAGGGGGCCAGGTTATTAAATTCAGCCTGTGGTACCCACTTACGCCCAGTCAGGGCCAGCTCCTGAAAGGTTTCGTCAGACAACCAGTCAAAACCGGTGACTAGGTCCAGATCGGTGCCCGCCAGGTTTTGCTTAAACCAGGTCAGGCGGCTGCCCAGTTTTTTTGATTTATTCTGGGACTGGTCGTAAAGATTGTCACCATAGGCAGGGTCCTGAAACGCAGCAAAGCGTCCACCACCGTACAATGCCGCAAAATCCTGCACAAACACCTGCCAGGTTAACTGCCCGCCCCATAACGCCTGATGCTGATAATCCACTGACGCAGTGGTCACCTTGTTTTGCGGTGCTTCCCCCTCTGCATTGCCCTTCATGGCGGTGCTCGGCAGACCAGTGGCAGGATCACCTGGCACCGATAAATAGTCACCATTGCCCTGAATGTCGAAATGGTTAACCATCAGTTGCAAACTCTGTTCAGCGCTGAGCTGCTGCTTTAGTTTGAGGAACAGATCCTGGCTTTTCGCGTCCTGGGTATCACCCTGAGTTCCGTCAACCCCAATTAAATTGCCATTGCCATCGCGATACATACCGGTACTGGTCAGTGACAATCCTGTCACCAACTCCGTATTTTCATTGGCATGGTTAAACAGATAGCTGGCCTTATAGCTTTGACTGTCACTCCCTGTAGGGGTGGAAAACCCGGCTGATAATTGATGGGATTTATCAGCCGCTGACTTGGTAATAATGTTGATAATGCCACCACTGGCCCCCATGCCCTGAATGGCATTGGCACCGCGGATCACCTCAATACGTTCAATCATGGCCGGGTCAATGGTTTTACCGTCACGTGAGCCGTTTCTTAGCGGATTGGACTGTGGCACTCCATCAATCATATATAAAGGCTCGCGGCCACGCAGGGTTTCACCGGCGGCGGTCAGCTTCTGGCGACTAGGGGAAAAACCCGGTAGCAGGTTACCCAGCAGTTGCGAAATATCCTGAGTGTGAGCCAATTGGGCCTGAATGTCTTCCTGACTGATAATGCTGATAGCGGCGGGGACCGTGCTAACCGGATAAGCGCCACGGGTAGCGGTGACTGAAACCCGCTCAATATCCGTAGCGGTTTGGGAAAAAGCACTGAATGACAAACCAAGCAGTGGCAGAAGATATTTGCCGGACATAAAAACAACCATCAATGAGAAAGGTTTGCATTTTAATCTTTTGTCCGGCGCGATCAAATCCTAATAGGGTAAAAGCTCAACGCCCTTACTTATTCAAACACCACCCGCATGACGCCACCGCGGAAAAGACCCAGATAGAGCACTTCCTTGCCCTGTTCATTGCGGCTACCCATGCTGTATACACCGCCAAACAGATTGCTGTCGGGGTGCTGGTAATTCTGCCAGGTATCCCCGCCATCACGGCTGATTTCCAGAATCAGACTTTGCGGATTGTCATAGTCTTTTTTCCAGCCGGCGGTGTACATCACATCCGGATCACGGCTATCCAGCAGTAAACCGAAATAAAAGCGGTAGTTTTCGTTGGTCCGCAGTGCCTGCCAGCTCTGTCCGTAATCCTGGCTCAGAATAATCCCGCCCTCCCCGGAAACATAAAGTTGCTCGGGATTGGCAGGATGAAACACAATGGACTTGACCGTACTGGGCATGGGTAGCAGGTCGACAATATCGGGGTAACTTTCTTCAGCCAGAGTCTCAGTATCCAGCTTACGTAGCACAATGTTTTCAATGGCCCCCTGCCCGCCATACCAGACGTCGGGTTTGGTGGGATGAGCCGCCAATGCCGACATACCCCTGGCAAAGCCGTTCCAGCCCCCCGCCAATATTCGCCAGTGACGGCCACGATCTTCAGACACTGCCAGCACATCATAACCGACACCGTACAAATTGCCCTGATGCAGCACCAGCCGGCGCGCCGGTTCACCTTCCATACCGCCAAAGTCATGCTCGATTATTTGCCAGTTAAGACCGTCATCCTTAGTTTCTGCCAGCAGGCTCTTATCCTTTTGGCTGGCGCTGACCAGCAAGTGGCGTTCACCAAAACGGACCATATCCAGCACATGCCAGTCGGCCTGGCTACGCAGTTGCCACTGGCCATCTATCTGCGCGTATAGTCCCGCATCTGTAGCCGCATAGATAACGGACTCCGTTACCAGTAATCGGTTAACCGTACGACTTTCCAGACCACTTTGGGCAAATTTTGGTTGCGGTACGGCAGGCTGAGGAGTTGGCGTCGGTCCTTCTAAAGAACCACCGCCCGAACCGCAGGCGAGCAATTGCAACGACAGAACAACAGAAAAAACAGTTTTGACAAAATATGACAAATTCATAGAACCTCCCTTTACCGACATAAACCCAGCTTAAGTGCTCCTGCTGCGCTTATCCCTGCCCATTTGTGAATATTTGTTAAAATTTTATGCAGCCAAGTCTGGTCCGCCATCGGCAATATGGCAAACCCGTCACCTTGAATTCCGGTAAATGGGCAGTAGTGCAACCAACAAAAGTCTGAACCATCTAGCACAACTTAACCGCAGTTAAGCTAACAGGACTTCAGTTAAGCCTTTTCCCTTCTTCACATTACCTTGTCTCAGTACAACACTAAGGTCCTTAAACATAAAGTCAGAGCCAACTGATAAGGGCTTTGTGCCCCTCTGAATACAGGCTTTTTATGTTTAAGTTTCGGGTTCTTTATTGAACCCTCCGGCTGGCCAGAATTCAGGGACGTCAGGAATCCAGCAGTATCGCTACGCCCACTGGTCGCAATTTGCAAACCCAATCAGGAAGAGGACTTGCCATGCGATCCCATATTTTAAACAGGGCCGATCCCGCCCCTGGCAATAACAATCCCCCCATATCTAAGCCTATAGCCATAGTGCTAAGGCACTGGTTAAGTGCTTTGCTGTTGACACTACTTACGGTTTTTCATGTTAATGCTAATGCCGCCAGTCTGGTTAATGGTGGTTCGGTTAGCGGTGCTATCGAGTTTGCCGGTGATGAGGACAGTTGGACGTTCCAGGCTAATGCAGGGGAACGCCTTAATATTACTTTCGCAGACATAAACAATACCGGGCTCTACCCCTATATGACCTTGTATGCCCCGGATGGCACCTTTGTTGCCAATGCCGGCAGCTACTACACCGCCCAGTTTTACAATCTGGAAGCCAGCCAAACTGGCGTTTATACCTTGCTCGTCAAAGACGGTACGTCTAATTCACAAGTGATAGCAAATTATCGGATCCATTTTGCGAAGAGTCTGGGCGCCAATGAGCATGGCCAGTTAGTTAACGGCAGCTATGTGGAAGAGCACATCACCTGGGGGGATCTCGATTCCTGGACCTTCGACGCCAGTGCCGGGGAGCGCATCAATATCACCCTGGCCGACTATGAAAATACCGGACTCTACCCC
>NZ_BAAAEI010000005.1:0-26229 GCF_039522935.1 Bowmanella denitrificans
CGCATTGTTGCGGTTGAGCGTGAGCGTAGCCAGGGGCAAAAGACCAGCTACAGCACCCACTATTACCTGACATCATTAGACCATGTAGACAGCATAGCCAAGGCTATACGCCAACACTGGCTGACCGAGAATCAGCAACACTGGGTGTTGGATGTGGTGTTCAAAGAAGATGAATGCCAAATTCAGGAGCCGATAAGTGCGCAGAATATGGCGTTGTTCAGGCGGGTGGTACGCAACATGGTGAAGCAACACAGCAAAAGCAAAGATTCCATCCGAGGCAAATGTGTCAGGGCCAGCTTCGATGATAATTTCAGAGCAGAATTACTCTTTGGTTAATGGAATTAACAAAGTGCGCTCACGCCCTGGGGTATGGCCTGAGACGCTACATTTTCCAGGTCTTCGGAAAAATAGACGCTGAAAGAAGAATGATTGTCAGAATTCCAGACCTTAAAACTGTTCAGATCGTCCTCAGATGTAGTACTTTGAATTTTAAGTGAGGCAACGGCATAACAGCTGCAGGGCAGCATCAATATCGCTACAATGGCTAAACATCTAATATCCATATATGTAAGTCCTTTTAATAAAGATATGATTATTTTCACAATGCAGAAGCTTTAGCGTTGATGGCTTCCGCTAATTTATCTAACTACATTACCTCCATAGATTCGAGCGAATCATAGATAATTTATGTCGGTTTTCCAGTTAGTCAAGCCTTTTTTCAAAAAGCCTAATGGCTCAAAGTGAATCAGGATGCATTACAGATTGGTTTTTGTGCTTGTAGTAGGCAGATAGGACAATACTTAAATATTGATATAGTAGAGAAAAGGTCAGAAGTTGGCCCCATTTTTCTTCAGGCAAAAAAATACCCCCGAATCGGGGGTATTCTAAGATAAGTTTTTAACTTACTCGTCCAGGAAGCTTCTTAGCTGCTCGGAGCGGCTGGGGTGGCGCAGCTTACGCAGTGCCTTGGCTTCGATCTGACGGATACGCTCACGGGTCACGTCAAACTGCTTGCCCACTTCTTCCAGGGTATGGTCGGTGTTCATATCGATGCCGAAACGCATACGCAGCACTTTCGCTTCACGAGCGGTAAGACCGGCCAATACTTCCTGAGTGGCGCTTTTCAGGCTGCCTGAAGTGGCAGAGTCCAGCGGCTGGATAATAGTGCTGTCCTCGATAAAATCGCCCAGATGCGAATCTTCATCGTCACCAATAGGGGTTTCCATGGAGATAGGCTCTTTGGCAATCTTCAGAACCTTACGGATTTTATCTTCCGGCATCAGCATGCGTTCAGCCAGTTCTTCCGGGGTTGGTTCACGGCCCATTTCCTGCAACATCTGACGGCTGATACGGTTGAGTTTGTTGATGGTCTCAATCATATGCACCGGAATACGGATGGTACGGGCTTGGTCAGCGATGGAACGGGTAATGGCCTGACGAATCCACCAGGTGGCATAGGTTGAGAACTTATAACCACGGCGGTATTCGAATTTATCTACCGCTTTCATCAAACCGATGTTGCCTTCCTGAATCAGATCCAGGAATTGCAGACCGCGGTTGGTGTATTTCTTGGCGATAGAGATAACCAGACGCAGATTAGCTTCCACCATTTCCTTCTTGGCACGACGGGCTTTAGCTTCGCCAATGCTCATGCGGCGGTTAATATCTTTGATATCGGCAATGGTCAGGCCGGTTTCTTCTTCAACCTGATTCATTTTGGAAATGCAACGTTCCAGCTCTTCCTTATGGGTCAGCAGGTCGTTAACATAAGCTTTGCCTGACTTCAGCAGAATCTCCAACCAGGCCGTAGTGGTTTCATTGCCAGCAAATGCCTTAATAAAATCTTTCTTAGGCATCTTGGCATGCATCACGCAGTGCTTCATCACAATGCGTTCCTGCACGCGTACCCGGTCCATCATGCTACGCATATTTTTAACCATGCGGTCAAACTGCTTGGGCACCAGGCGGAATTCTTTAAATACTTCGCTCAGTGCCGCAATTTCTGTTTTGGCATCGGCGTGGTCGCGGCCTTTGCTGGCGATGGCATCACGGGTTTTAGTATATTGCTCACGCAGAGCACTGAACTTGGCGCGTGCTACTTCCGGGTCGACACCGGAATCACCGTCGTCGTCGTTATTGTCGTCGTCTTCATCCTCATCATCGTCCTCATCGTCGAGTTCTTCTTCGGACAATTCAGAGCCAATATGGGTGGCCGTGGGGGCGACGTCGGTCTCATTGGGGTCGATAAAGCCCAGAACAATATCGCTCAGGCGAATTTCTTCGGCTTCGTATTGATCCCACTGGTCAAGCAGGTAAGTAATGGCTTCTGGGTATTCGGCAACGGAACACTGCACCTGATTAATGCCGTCTTCGATACGCTTGGCGATGTCAATTTCGCCTTCACGGGTCAGCAGTTCCACCGTGCCCATTTCACGCATGTACATACGTACCGGGTCAGTGGTGCGACCGATTTCGCTCTCAACCGTCGCCAGCGCCTGTGCCGCTGCTTCGGCAGCATCTTCATCGGCCGTGGTCTCTTGCATTAACAACTCATCGGAATCCGGTGCAGATTCAAACACCTGGATCCCCATGTCGTTGATCATGCGGATAATGTCTTCTATCTGATCGGAATCGACGATATCCTGTGGGAGGTGGTCATTAACTTCAGCAAAGGTGAGGTAACCCTGCTCTTTACCTTTTGCGATGAGGAGTTTAATCTGAGACTGCTTATTCGACGCCATATACCTTCCACTTCTCAAAAATTAGGGTTAAATCTGTTCTGAACCGACGCGCAGAGAATTACGCAGTATAGCAGAATCACCGCTTGTGCCGCTAGCCCATTTGTTGTTGCGGGTACGTTGCTGTTTTTTACAAATCGCGCATCAGGCTGTTCAGTTCCTGTTTCTCTTGCATAGAGATAGTGCCTAGACGGGCTTTTGCCAAGAGTTCGTCGCAACGACTTTGCAAATAAAAATTAATCAGCCGATCAAATCCGTCACGATAAAGCGACTCAATGGGATTGTTGTCATCCACCGGCAAATCCATGCTCATCAGCTTGGACAAACTATCCTGAATTTTGTGCCCTCGAAATCGTTCCAGCAAATGTGGCGTGTTGTAGTGAGGGTTGGCAAGGCAATAGCCATGCACCTGCTGAAGAACATCCAGGCCACTGATTTGTGCATCTGCCAGTATGGCTGGTGAATAATCCGGAAAGGCTGCTGCCAGTGCGGGTTTTTCCAACAGCAGACGCAACAGCAGCCGCACCGGAGTCCAACTGTGTCTGGACAACAATTGGTTGTCTACCTGACGAGGTTTATGACGCTGATAGGCTTCTTCTATCTCGCGTTTCAGACGCAGATTCTTGTCTTCCAGGGTGTATTCGTTTAGCTGTTCTTCCAGCATTTTCTTTTGCGTAGATTCCGGGATCTGGTTAAGTAATGGCATGGCTTCGGCTTTGAGTGCCGCCTTACCTTCATTACTTTTGGTATGATGACGACTCATCAGGCTGTCAAAAAAGAACCTGGATAGCGGCACGGCTTCATCCAGCTTAGCTTCAAACGCCTCTTTACCTAATTTGCGGACCAGGGTATCCGGATCTTCGCCATCGGGCAGAAACAGAAACTTCATTTCGACCCCATCCTTGATATAGGGCAGGGCATTTTCCAGCGCGCGCCAGGCTGCATCCCGCCCGGCCCGGTCGCCGTCGTAACAGCAGATTAATTGTGGGGCGGCGCGAAACAGCATCTGAATATGTTCGGCGGTGGTGGCGGTACCCAGGGATGCCACTGCATAGTCGATACCATATTGAGCCAGCGCCACCACATCCATATAGCCTTCTACAATCATTAACCGCTCCAGTTTGCGGTTAGCTTGTCTGGCCTGATAAAAGCCATAGAGCTCATGGCCTTTGTGGAAAATCCGGGTCTCGGGACTGTTTAAATATTTGGGACTGCCATCACCCATGACCCGACCACCGAAACCGACCACCCGCCCGCGGCGATCACGGATGGGGAACATAATGCGGTCGCGGAAAAAATCAAAACGGCGACGCTGGTCATTTTCGCTGACTACCTTTAAATCCAGCAATTGCTGTTGCAGAGCGGGAGTACGTCCAAAGGTTTTCAGCGCACTATCCCAGTCTGACGGGGCATAACCAATATTAAACTGCTTAACGATGTCCCCCGACAGTCCGCGACCTTTAAGGTAGTCTATGGCCTGTGGTGCATTGGCATGATTCTTTAGCTGATGAACAAAAAAACGCGTCACCTTTTCCATCAGCTCATAGTCGTTTTCCTGTTGCTGACGCTTTTCTTTACTTTGTTGTGGGGACTTACCCTGTTCGCGCGGCACTTCCACACCCTGATAACGGGCCAGCTCTTCAATGGCATCAGGAAATTCCAGCCGGTCATACTCCATTAAGAAGGAAATGGCATTGCCGTGGGCGCCACAACCAAAGCAATGGTAAAACTGCTTGTCCTGACTGACGGTAAACGACGGGCTTTTCTCGTTATGAAACGGGCAACAGGCCTGATAATTCCTGCCGGCCTTTTTCAGTCGCACCCGACTGTCTATCAGCTCAACAATATCAGTGCGCGCCAGCAAGTCGTCAATGAAGTCGCGGGGGATCAAGCCTGCCATAGTCGCCGTTTATGAAAAAGTAAGAAAAGGATGATGCCATAAAGGCAAAGACGGGTCAGCGTTAATTCTCTGACCCGGAACAGACTTTTTATCAGCCGAGTTTGGCTTTAATTTTACCGCTGAGCTGGCCCATATCGGTGCGACCTTGTACCTGGGGCTTTAGCCAGGCCATAACTTTACCCATGTCCTGCATTGCGGCTGCACCGGTTTCCTGCATCGCCTTGGCTATCAGGGCTTCCAGCTCGGCATCAGTCAAGGCTTGGGGTAAGAACTCGGTCAGTACGACCATCTCGGCCGCTTCCTGCTCGGCTAAATCCTGACGACCTGCAGCCTCAAATTGGCTATGCGCATCTTTGCGCTGTTTGACCATCTTGGTCAGAATAGCAATAGTGTCGGATTCAGTGACTGGCTCGCGGCTGTCCACTTCCTTTTGTTTTACTTCGGCCAGGGCCATGCGAATGGTACCAAGACGAAGTTTATCCTTGGCACGCATGGCGTCTTTTTGGGCTTCTTTCAGGCGTTCAATCAGACTCATGGGATTACTCATCGGCTAAAAGTAAAAAGGCGCTTAACGCGCCTTTTTAGTGAGATCTTAGTAAAGCTTAATACGGCGTGCGTTTTCGCGAGCCAGCTTTTTCAGGTGACGCTTTTTAGCAGCAGCTTTTTTGCGCTTGCGTTCCCAAGTTGGCTTTTCGAAAAACTCACGACGACGAACTTCAGACAGAACTCCAGCCTTTTCACAAGAACGCTTGAAACGGCGCAGAGCTACGTCAAACGGCTCGTTTTCTTTAACTTTAACAATCGGCATTAAAATCTCACCTCAAAAATAAGTGCGTATTACCAGCTCGAATTATGACCGGCATGGTTAAAAATGGTGCGGAATTTTAATCATATCTGCGGGCATTGTAAAGGCCGTTACCCGCTTTAATTATAAATAAAGCCAGGTTAGGGCGATCTATCCGCTGCTTGAGCATGGAGAAATTTACCCTGCCGGGTTAGAATTCGCCCCTTCGAACCGACTAAGAAGCTGATTTCATGCGCATCCTGGGAATAGAAACCTCCTGTGACGAAACAGGAGTTGCCATATATGACGACGAGCTGGGGTTATTGTCCCATGAACTTTATAGTCAGGTAAAGTTGCACGCCGATTACGGTGGTGTGGTACCTGAGCTGGCGTCCCGTGACCATGTGCGCAAAATCATTCCTCTGATTAGAAAGGCGTTGGCAAGTGCCAATACCTTGCCAGAACAGCTGGATGGGGTGGCATTTACCCAGGGGCCGGGTCTGGTCGGCGCTTTACTGGTCGGCTCATCTGTCGGTCGCAGCCTGGCCTATGCCTGGAATGTACCCGCTGTTGGCGTGCATCATATGGAAGGGCATCTGCTGGCCCCTATGCTGGATGAGCCTGCACCTGAATTCCCATTCGTCGCCCTGCTGGTTTCGGGAGGGCATACTATGCTGGTGCAAGTGGATGGTATTGGCCAATATCAGATGCTCGGTGAATCGCTGGATGATGCCGCCGGTGAGGCGTTTGACAAAACCGCCAAGTTACTCGGTCTGGATTACCCTGGCGGACCGCTGCTGGCCAGACTGGCTGAGCAGGGTACCCCCGGACGCTTTGTGTTTCCCCGCCCCATGACCGACAGACCGGGGCTGGACTTCAGTTTCAGCGGCCTGAAGACCTTTGCCGCCAACACCATTCGCGATCAGGGCGATGATCCTCAGACCAAGGCGGATATCGCCATGGCCTTTCAGCAGGCGGTGGTAGAAACCCTGGTGATTAAGTGCCGCCGTGCTCTGGAACAGACCGGTTTAAAACGCTTAGTGATTGCAGGTGGGGTAAGTGCCAACAAGGCTTTGCGCGAGGCGTTACAAGAGATGACGCAAAAAGCCAGGGGCCAGGTTTTTTACCCCAGGCTGGAATTTTGTACTGATAATGGCGCTATGATTGCTTACGCCGGTATGCAGCGTCTGAAAGCCGGTCAGCACGAAGGCCTGAGTGCCAAAGCCAAGCCACGCTGGCCGCTGGAGAGTTTGGAACCTGTAAGCTAGACCTTGCCTGTAAGCTAGACCTTGGCAGTTGTCAGGACTAAAGTCCGACCCACTGTGGGTTGGGCTTCAGCCCAACAACATATGAAATAGTGTAAGTTTTAAATCGCCAACAGATAAAAACTATTGGCATATCAAAGTGCTAGTCCAACACTTTTTTCTCGCACCTCATTCAAGCGTCTTACCTTTATCCCAAATCCGCCCTTCCTGGCCTTTAAACAGACGCACAATATTACTGCGGTGGCGGGCAATAATCAGAATAGACAACATAGTCACCGGAATACTGTACTGGGGCTTAATAAACCAGGTAAAAACTGGCGCCAGACCGACGGTGATCAGCGCCGCCAGCGACGAATAACCGGTAATAAACACCGTGGCTATCCAGGTGGCTATCAGCAGACCGGACAGATCCAGGCCGATGGGTAACATTGCACCAAGGGCAGTGGCCACAGCCTTACCGCCTTTAAAACCAAAAAACAGCGGGTAAATATGCCCGAGGCAAGCGGCGATAGCGATAAAGCCCAGATACAAAGGTTCAATACCGAGGAAATAGCTGCCCCAGACCGGAATGGTGCCTTTCAGAATGTCACACCAAAGGGTCAGAAAAGCGGGAAAGCGGCCGCCAATGCGATACACATTGGTTGCACCGGGGTTACCAGAGCCCTGTGAGCGGGGATCCGGCAGGCCAAACAGTTTGCAGATCAGCACGGCGCTGGAAATGGAGCCTGCCAGATATGCTGCCGTCATCATCAATAAGGTCAATGCCGTCATTTGCTTTGTATGATCCCTTGTGTAAACTTGCCCGCCAACGTTATTTGGCCTGACTGGGCTAAATGAAATCCGTCCCGGCTGGCGAGCACTCGCTTCGCCTACAGGTAGATTACCTGAAAAGGGGGGTTATCTCATCATTTCTACTGGCCTGATGTGTTATGGACAAGATTTATATTGAGGGGCTTGCCCTGCAATCGCTGATTGGGGTGTATGACTGGGAGCGCACCGCGCCGCGCCCCCTGTTGGTTGACCTTTGTCTGTGGGCCGACCTGCGACAGGCGGCACAGTCTGACAAGGTGGCAGATACCATTGATTACGCCAAGGTAGCCGAATGCCTGGAGCAGGTGGCAGCCAGCAGCAGTTTTGAACTACTGGAAGCCCTGGCATCCTGCATGTTGGATAGGCTATTTGCCGAATTCCCGGTGCTCAAAGTCAGCTTGAAGCTGAGTAAGCCGGATATTCTGGCTAACGCCAGCAATGTGGCCGTGAAACTGACCCGGACCCGCACTTAGATGGCGCAGATCTATATCAGTCTTGGCAGCAATGTGCAGCGGGAAAAACACACCCGCGCCGGGCTTGATGCACTTTATGCAGCATTTGGCAGCTTGCAATTATCCAGCTTGTTTGAAAGTGAAGCGGTTGGATTTGCCGGGAAGGCCTTTTTCAATATGGTGATCGGTGCTCAGACCTGGTTGTCAGTGGACGAGGTGGTGAAGACCCTGAAAGCCATCGAAGCCAGCAACGGCCGTTTGCAGGGCGACAAGAAATTTGCCCCACGCACTCTGGACCTGGATCTGCTCTTGTATGATGATCTGGTACAGGGTGAACCTTTGCCCCTTCCCAGGGCGGAAATATTACACAATGCCTTTGTCTTGTGGCCGCTGGCAGAGCTGATTCCGGCTCGCCTGCATCCTCAAACACAAACCTCTTATGCGCAGCTTTGGCAGGACTATGACAAGGACAGCCAGAAGCTATGGAAAGTAGAATTTAACTGGAAACCTTCACTATGACGTTGCTTGAAATCATCGTACTGGCCCTGATCCAGGGAATTACCGAGTTTTTACCCATTTCCAGCTCAGGGCATTTAATTTTGCCTTCCGCGCTGTTGGGCTGGGACAATCAGGGGCTGGCTTTTGACGTTGCCGTGCATGTGGGCAGTCTGCTGGCGGTGGTGTTGTATTTTCGTCAGGATATTCTGCGCTTAATCAACGCCTGGTTATATGCGGTATTTAAAGGCCAGCACAGTGAACACAGCCGACTGGCCTGGTGGGTTATTGTGGCAACCATTCCAGCGGTGATTTTTGGCTTTGCGTTTAAGTCTGCTATCGAGATTTATTCCCGTTCGGCCCTGGTCATTGCGGTGACGACCATCGTCTTTGGTCTGCTGCTTTGGTATGCCGATGCCAAGGCCAAACAGCATAAAAATATTTTTCAGTTAACCTGGAAAAGCGCACTGTTTGTTGGTTTTGCTCAGGCTTTGGCAATTATCCCTGGCACGTCCCGTTCAGGTATTACCATGACAGCCGGATTGATGGCCGGACTGGATCGGGAAAGTGCCGCCAGATTTTCATTTTTGCTGTCTATTCCCACCATTCTTGGTGCGGGACTGCTGGTGTCACTGGACCTGGCGGCCAGCGAACATGCGGTTGACTGGCAGGCGATGCTGTATGGCGCGCTGTTCTCCTTCGTCAGTGCCTATCTGTGTATTAAGTTATTCCTGACCTGGATTTCCCGCATTGGTATGCTGCCATTTGTGATCTACCGACTGCTGCTGGGTGTGGTATTGTTAGTGTTCGTGTTTAGTTAATTGCCGGGACGCTGTTATGTCAGACACCTTGTTTACCAAGATTATTAACCGGGAAATTCCCGCCGAGATTATTCATGAAGATGACTTATCACTGGCCTTTAAGGATATTAATCCCCAGGCGCCAGTGCATTTTCTGGTGATTCCCAAAAAGCCCATCGCCACTATCAATGATATTGAAGAAGCCGACCGCGAGCTGATCGGGCATTTGTATGTGGTGGCTGCCAGGCTGGCCGAGAAAATGGGCTTTGCCGAAGAGGGCTACCGGGCGGTCATGAACTGCAACCCGTATGGGGGCCAGACCGTTTATCATTTGCACTTGCATGTGCTGGCCGGAAAACCCCTTGGCTGGCCGCCTTATCAGGATAAGCTGAAGACGGCCTGATAGGGTCAGGCTTAGGGGCTGTTTATCTATACTCGAAAGATAAAACAGCCCCTAGTGCGAATGACGGGGTAACTTGTCGCGCAGACGGCGGTATTTGAGCATATCCACAAATACCGCTCCTTCATCCAGATTGGACACTTTGGCCCGGTAGATTTCCTGCCACCAGGTCTGATTGGCCGGATACTGGCTTTGCAGGTCCAGCTCGGCGCGACGCTGAGCCAGTTCCTCGCTGCTTATTTGCACATTCACGCTACCCTGATTTAAATCCACCGTTACCAGATCGCCGCTTTTCAGCAGCGCCAATCCGCCGCCATCGGCCGCTTCCGGCGAGGCATTCAGAATAGAAGGCGAGCCAGAGGTACCGCTTTGACGGCCATCACCCATGGTGGGCAGTGAGCTGATACCGCGCTCCAGCAAGGCCTTGGGCGGCTGCATATTCACCACCTCTGCCGAACCGGGATAGCCCTTAGGGCCGGTGAAGCGCATGACCAGAATGCAGTTTTCATCGATATCCAGTTCAGGGTTGTCAATCTGGCTGTGATATTCCTCCGGGCCGTTAAACACAATAGCGCGGGCGGTAAAGCAGTTTGGCCTGGCCGGGTCAGATAAATAACGCTGACGGAAGTCAGCATCAATGGCCGAGACTTTCATAATCGCTGAATCAAACAAGTTACCGGACAGCACCATCAAGCCAGCTTGTTGTTTAAGGGGGGAGTCAACCTGATAGATCACGTCGGTATTGTACAGCGGTGCGCCCTGGCAATTCTCGCTAATGCTCTTGCCGGTAACCGTCAGGGCCTGGGCGTTAAGTAAGTTAGCCTGCAGTAACTGGCCGATAACGGCGGGTAAGCCACCGGCGTTATGAAAGTCTTCGCTCAGGTATTTACCCACAGGCTGGCAGTTGACCAATTGAGGAATATGCTGGCCCACCGCCTGCCAGTCCTGAATTTTTATATCCACACCGGCATGCGCGGCGATGGCATTGATATGAATAGGCGCATTGGTGGAACCGCCCAGCGCGGAGCACACCCGGATGGCGTTTTCAAACGCCTCGCGGGTTAATATTTTCTCTGGCGTCAGGTCTTCCCACACCATCTCTACAATGCGCTTGCCGGTATGATAGGCCATTTGCGCCCGTTCCCGGTATGGCGCCGGAATCGACGCACAGCCGGGTAACATCATGCCCAGGGCTTCAGCCAGACAGTTCATGGTCAGCGCCGTGCCCATGGTATTGCAGTGACCAGTGGAGGGTGCCGAGCTGGCGACTTCGGCAATAAACTCGTTATAGTCGATATCACCCTTGGCCAGGCGCTTTCTGGCATCCCAGATAATGGTTCCTGAGCCCACACACTGGCCCTTATAGCGACCATTAAGCATCGGGCCCACCGAGTAAGCGATGGCGGGAATATTAACGCTGGCTGCGCCCATCAACAGGGCCGGGGTGGTTTTATCACAACCTGTGGTCAGCACCACGGCATCGATAGGGTAGCCATGCAGTACTTCAATCAGTGACAGACATTGCAGATTGCGATCCAGCGCTGCAGTGGGGCGGCGGCCGGTCTCCTGAATCGGATGTACCGGGAATTCAATGGGAATACCACCGGCATCGCGAATACCGGCTTTTAAGCGCTCGGCCAGTTCAATATGGGCACGGTTGCAGGGCACCAAGTCTGAGCCGGTCTGGGCAATGCCGATAATAGGTTTACCGCCTTGCAGTTCTTCAATGGTCAGGCCGTAGTTCAGATATTTTTCCAGATAAAGGGCGGTCATATCCGGGTTGCTATCGTCGTTAAACCACGCTCTGCTACGCAGTGAAATGTCCTTTTTCATGCTTGTTTCTCCTGGGGCTGGCTAAGGGAAATAAAGCTATTCATTAAAGTCTCGGCGTTGCGCTTAAAGGCCTCAATGCTGATGCCGGGCTGATAGAGTGAGCCGCCCAATCCAAAACCCCGACAGCCTGCCGCCATGTACTCGGCCATATTGCTGCTGGTTACGCCACCGACGGCACAGACTAAAGTGCCAACGGGCAGAATCGTGTTAATCGCTTTAATCACAGTAGGCGGAGTAAGCTCGGCCGGGAAGAATTTCAGTACATCGGCACCAGCATCCAGGGCAATTAAAGCTTCGGTTGGTGTGATACAGCCTGGCATGCAGTACATCCCCGCCTGTTTGGCGGCGCGAATAACCTCGGCATTGGTATTGGGGGCTACCATCAGTTTGCCGCCTGCTGCGGTAATCTCTTTAACCTGCGCTACTTGCGTGACTGTACCGGCACCAATTAACACATCCTGGCCAAACTCTTTGGCCAGTAATTCGATGGACGCCAGCGGTGTGGGCGAATTCATCGGAACTTCGATCATCTGATAACCGGCATCCACCAGAATACGGCCCAGGCTAAGGCACTCGTGCGGTTGAACACCTCTTAGGATGGCAACCAGTGGCAGGTAAGAAGACTCAGACATGTGCTACCTCTGAAAATAGGGTTACTGGCCGGTGGCCAGGCGGTACAGGCCGGCTAATACCGCCTGTTCACCGGAAATGGTCCGGCAGGGTAATTGGTAAAATGCCAGCGCCTGCTGGTAACGTTGGGTCAGTACCTCAGAGCCGACCAACAGCAGTGGTTTATCAGCACTGAGCAGCCCCGGCTCGATCAGTGCCCGGCGGGCACCCTGGATTTCAGCGCCGATAATCAAACCGGACAAATAACTGCCTGCCTGCTGTGGGCGCATCTGGCCGGTAACCACGGCGGCTCTTGGGCTAAACAGCAAATGGGATAATCCACGTATATCTGCGGCTTGTTCCAGGCCGAGTAAAAAGGCGGGTTCATCATGTACCTGGATATCGCATACCCCAGCCAGCGAGCTGTGTTTGGTTAACAAGGCAAAGAGTTCGCCGCTGAAGAAGGTGGAAAATGCGGTGATGCTGCCATATTCGACCTGGGCCCACTTGCTATGAGTACCTGGCAGACACAACAAGGCTTCGTTCATTTCGGTTAATTGCAAAGCGCCGATAATTTGAGTTTCCTCACCCCGCATCACATCCATCAGGCCGTTGTGACCGGCGTATTGCAGACCGGGCACCAGTTGCAAATTAGGGTGCAGCTCGCTGTGCAAACTTGTCAGGGCGGCAGTGATATCTTCAGCCCCGGCCGGGCAGGGCAAATAAGGCACTTCCTGCCAGCCATTGCGACTGCCAACCATACCGGCCATGATGACTGTGGCGGACTGCGCCAGCCAAGGGCCGCAATGGGCTTGCAGATAATCCGCAAAACCCTGGCCCTGAAAGCTCAGGATGCCCCTTTGTGTGCTGAGCTTAGCCAGAATGTCGCCCGCGGCATTCAGATGCCAGGCGCGAAAACTGCTGGAGCCCCAATCAATGGCAAGCATGTTTATACACGTCCGCCGTCGACCACCAGGGCCTGACCGGTCAGCATTCGGGAAGCTTGCGATGCCAGAAACAGTGCGGCTTCGGCAATATCCTTTTCTTCAATACAATCCTTAAGTGCTTGCTGCTCCAGGCACTGTGCCACCGCTTCCGGGGTTGCCCACAACTGTTTCTGACGCTCGGTCATCACCCAGCCTGGGATCAGGCTGTTTACCCTGATACCACTTGGCCCCAGTTCACGGGCCAGAGCCTTGCTTAACCCCAAAATAGCAGACTTGGCCGCTACGTAGGCCGGGTAGCCGGTCAGGCCCAGCAAGGCTGAATTAGAGCCGATATTGATAACACTGCCGCGGCCCTGATTGGCCATCAGTGAGGCGACCGCCTGGGTAGCAAACAGATGTGGGCGCAGGTTGATGTTCAAACTATCGTCCCATTGTTCCGGGGTCAGGCTGGCCAGGCTATGACGGTTATCCGAGGCAGCGTTATTGATCAGCACGTCCACCCCGTCCATCTCGGCACAGGCATTTTCGATACAGCGCTGCAGGGCACTAATGTCACGGATATCACAGGACTGAAAATAGGCCTGGCGTGAATAGTCGGCCTGTAATTGCGCGTTCAGCGCCGCTGCGGCTTGCGTTTGTATGTCCACAAAGGCGACTTGTGCGCCTTGCGCAATAAAGGCCCTGACCAATGCGGCACCTATACCTGAGCCGCCGCCGGTGATAAACACCCGGGCGTTGGAGAGATCGCTATATTGTCCGAACATCAAAGCCTCCTGTGCATCTACCATACATCTCAATATATTATTTATAATATAATTATACGTTGGTCAAATCAACCTGCTAACTTGTCAGTATAAGAAAAATAACCCGGCCGCAAGGACCTTAAATAACTGTCTGGTTTTAAAAGGAAAAGCCTGAATTTCTGCGGACGCAGAAAAACTGCCGTTGCAGGGTGCTTTACAGGCTATTCAGAACGATTGGTTGTGAGACAAAGAGCATCGAGACATCCTGCTCTGTGTAAGGACGGCGATGTAAATCATTCAACTGAGAAATACGCTGCCAGCGGCGCAGTGCGAGGATTCAGGCCCCAGACACCCAGTCTTCAGGCTGCGCAGGTTGCTTCTATGCTGCCAACAGCTGAGCAGCGCTTATCTCAGGCCTTAATCCGGCCTTCAATCAGTTGCAGGGCCTCAGCTTCCATGGCGTGCGAGGTTTGATGTGCAAGCGGCGCATCACCGGCCGCAATGGCATCGTATATCTTACGATGTTCCTCATAGCTGGCGGTATCTACGCCTTTAAACTGGTTAGTAAAGCGAATGCTGACTTTAAGGGCCGTTTCAATAAAGCTGCGCAATTGCATAAAGAACGGGTTTTTGCTGGCACGCAGGATAGCTGAATGGAAGTCGATATCGGCTTCCAGTGGGTCTTCCAGGCCTTCCTCGGCGGCTTTCATCCGCGCCAGGGCATTACCAATGGCCTTAATATCTTCAGGTTTGGCATTTTTGGCGGCCAGTGCGGCCGCTTCGGGCTCAATGGCCAGACGCAGTTGCAGAAAATCCCGCAGGGTTTGCAGGCTGGGGGTGCTGGATAAGATCCAGTCCAGCACATCGGGGTCAAACAAGTTCCAGTGTTCCCGGCTTTGTACAGTAATGCCTTTGCGTGGGCGCGACACCAGCAAGCCTTTGGCTGCCAGCATTTTTACCGCTTCGCGGGTGGCGGTGCGGCTTATCTGATAGCGGTTGCAGATTTCTGCTTCCGATGGCAGCCCTTCACCCACGGCAAATTGCTCGCGCACTATGGCTTTACCCAGCTCATGCACCAGTTGGTGGGTGAGATTGTTGTGATTGGCTGTTTGAAGCATGCATTACACCGTACTTTTATACTATTTGTATGTTAATGGAGTCAGGCTGTGGATACCAGATTTCTGCCTGATTTTCCTACACTTGTTTATTGATCAGGGCCCCGGCTTTAAATTGGGGCTCGGCCAAAGCCTGTGCGTCGACCGCAAAGATAAACAGGTCGCCAGCATAAGGCTCTTTGGCACGCTGGCTATCACTGAGCTCATCCCAGGCACTGGTGACAAACAGCAAGTTGCCCTGTTTTCCACCCAAGGCTACGCAGGTAGGCTGGCTGACCGGCAAATTCAGTTGCCCAGCAGGTTTACCAGAAGGGCTGTAGCACACCACGCGGCTACCGCCCCACTGGGCATTCCATATTCTGCCCAGGCTGTCCACACAGGCACCATCCGGACTGGCGCCTTGCTCTGTTTGCACAAATTGCTGCCCTTGCTCTGGCATATCCACAAAACGATAACGGCGAATCAGGCCAAGGGGAGAGTCGGCGTGATACATCTGCCTGGCGTCCGGACTCCAGCATAAGCCGTTGGAAATCTGGATGCCGTCAAATGCCCGGGTCAGTTCCCCTTGTGTATCCAGTCGATACAGACTGGCACTGGCTTTTGCTGGATTGGCCTGTGGGTTTTCCACCATGGAACCAATCCAGAAATTGCCATCCGGGCCGACTTTGCCGTCATTAAACCTGTTGCCTGGCAGGTGCGATTCACCATCGTGTAACCGTTGCACCTCACCCGTTTCTGGCCAATAAAGGGCCAGGGCATGCACAAAAGCCACCACCAGGCATCCGGCAATATCTGTAAAGCCAAAGGCGCTGATGGCAAACGGTGGTTCAAAATGCTGCGTTTGATTATCTGTCAGGCTATGCCGGTACAAACCACCACCTTTGATATCTGTCCAGTACACAGAATCTGTCGCCTGATGATAAAGCACCCCTTCGCCAAGCCGGTTTTGTACCGGCAGGCGGGCTATTAGTTGGGCTGGTGTTGTTACCATCAAACTTACCACCAGGTGATATATAGCGCGGCCAGGATCGCAGTGACGGCCAGGGTGGCAACATTGTAGGAACCCGAAGTGCTGAACTGCACACCATCAAGCAGATTCTGGCCCCTTGCCTGGGCATTGCGGTCCAGTTTGGAGACCAGCATGGCACCAAATAGACAACAAATAAATACCACACCAACCCGGTCAATAAAGGGGAGGCCTGGAGCAAACTTCCACAATAGTAGTGATATTACAAATGAACCTAATGCCGCCGTCATGGCGCCCTTAGATGTAGTTTGCTTCCAGAACATACCCAGCAAGAACAACACGACAATACCTGGGGTAAAGAAACCGGTAAATTCCTGAATATACTGGAAGGCCTGATCCAACTGGCCCAGCAGCGGCTGCGCGCAGATCACTGCCAGCAACATGGCGACCACACTGACGGTGCGGCCCACCCGCAGATAATGGCGGTCAGTTCTGCCCTGACGATAATGGGTATAGATATCCATAGTGAAGATCGTTGAAATACTGTTGGCCATGGACCCCAGCGAAGACACGATGGCCGCCACCAGCGCGGCAAACACAAAGCCTTTAATACCTTCTGGCATCATACCCAGCAGCATAGGGTAGGCTTTATCGGCTGGCTCCAGACCAGGGTGCAGCACAAAAGCAACAATGCCCGGCAGCACCACTATAATGGGCATCAGTAGTTTCAGGAATGCGGCAAACACTATGCCTTTCTGCGCTTCTTTAAGATTTTTGGCCGCCAGCGTGCGCTGAATAATGTACTGGTTAAAGCCCCAGTAAGACAGGTTCATAATCCACATACCGCCAACCAGCACCGACAGGCCTGGCAGGCTCATATAGTGCTCATGTTCCGGGGCCAGGATCATATCGAACTTTTCCGGGGCCTTATCCAGCAAGGTCGTGAAACCACTAATAATACCGCCATTGCCCAGCATACCCAGGGTGATATACGTCAACAGCAAGCCACCGGCGACCAGTACCACCACCTGAATAATATCGGTGTAGGCCACAGCCTTCAGGCCACCGTATAAGGAGTAGGTCAATGACAACAGGGCCAGAAAAACCAGCCCTACCGTCATATCTATCCCGGTAATGGTATTAATGGCCAGGGCGCCCAGCCACAGGATGGAGGTGAGGTTAACGAACACATAGACACCCAGCCAGAAAATCGCCAGGGTCATACGCACCTCATGACCAAAACGCTGCTGTAAAAATTGCGGCATGGTATAAATACGGTGCTTAAGAAAAATCGGCAGAAAGTATTTACCGACAATAATCAGGGTAATGGCTGCCATCCACTCATAGGAGGCGATAGCCAGGCCAATGGCATAGCCTGAGCCCGACATACCAATAATCTGTTCGGCGGAAATATTGGCGGCAATCAGCGACGCGCCAATGGCCCACCAGGGCAGGCTGTTACCGGCCAGAAAGTAATCCTGGGTGTTTTTTTCATGGCCGGCTTTTTCCCGTGACACCCAAAAGGCCACGGCAACCAACATCACCACGTAGGCGGCGAACAGGGAAATATCGAGTGAAGACAGGGACGACATGCTTAGCTTACCCGGTTAACGTATAGATAACATTCAATGTATTATTTATAGTATTTATTTACAACTAAATTTTATTGGGGTTACTGGCAAAAGTGCTGCCGGGCCCTTATTTGTTGCGGTTTTCCCGGCTGTTGCTGATATAACGCAATGCGGGCAATGGCCTGTTTGTTATGTTAATCGACTTGATATCCTCTTGTCAGTGGGTTAAATATTTGTATTATAAATAGCATTAATTGATATCAGAGGTTGTTATGAAGAAAATCTCCAGCCTGGTGCTGGCCGGTATCCTGTGCTATCCGGCCATGGCCACGCCCCGCGCACCATGGGAAGATCATCAGGTATTTGCTATCAATAAGCAGGACCCGCGCGCCAGCGGCTTTGCCTATTCCAGTGTTGCCGCTGCCCTGACCGATGATTATCAAAACAGCGCCAACTTTCTTTCCTTGAATGGCCTGTGGCAATTTAACTGGCAACGCAGCACCAAAGATGCGCCACAAGGGTTTGAAAAGCCGGGTTTTGATGACAGCGACTGGACACAAATTCGGGTACCGGGCAACTGGGAAGTCGAAGGCTTTGGCCACCCCATTTATCTGGATGAACGCTATCCTTTTGACGCCCAATGGCCGGATGTACCCAAAGACTACAATCCTATAGGTTCGTATCGCAACAGCTTCGAGCTGCCGCAACACTGGCAGGGTAAGCAGGTATTTATTCATGTGGGCGGTGCCCGCTCCTCACTGGAGATCTGGCTGAACGGCCAGTACATTGGTTTTAGCCAGGGCGCCAAAACTCCGGCCGAGTTTGACTTAACTCCCTACTTAAAGCCGGGCAACAATCTGATTGCCATGCAAATCCGCCGCTGGACCGACGCCAGCTACCTGGAAAGCCAGGATATGCTGCGCGTCTCGGGCATAGAGCGTGATGTGTATTTATACGCCACCCCCAAGCAGCATTTATATGACTTCCATGTCAGGCCGACCCTGAACCGCGCCCTGGATGAAGGAAAACTGGCCCTTGAAATGGATTTGCGTAACTACGCCGACCCGGCGGCGGTGTCGGTAGAATACCAACTGCTGGACCCCAGCCGCGAAATGCAACAAGTCGCCAGCGGTGAACAGTCGGTAACGCTGAACAAAGCTGCCAATGTGCAGTTTGCCGCCACGTTGAACAAGCCCAGGCTATGGAGCGCCGAAACCCCCAATCTGTACACCCTGGTGATGACCATCAAAGATGCGGACGGCCAGGTACTGCAAAGCGTACGCGACGATATCGGCTTTCGTAATATCGCCATTGAGGGCGGTCAGTTAAAGGTTAACGGCAAGGCCATTTATATTCGTGGTGTAAACCGCCATGAAACCGATCCACGCCGCGGCCATGTGGTCAGCCGCGAGTCTATGGAGCGGGATATTAAGCTGATGAAGCAGCACAATATTAATGCGGTGCGCTCCAGTCATTATCCCAATGATCCGTATTGGTACGATCTCACCGACAAATACGGCATGTACGTGATTGACGAGGCCAATATTGAGTCGCACCCGCTGGCCATCAATAAAGACACCCAGCTCGGTAATGAAATGAGCTGGCTGCCAGCCCACCTTGAGCGTACCAAGCGTATGTTCGAGCGGGATAAGAATCACCCGTCCATTATTGTCTGGTCTTTGGGTAACGAAGCCGGTGAAGGCAAGGTGTTTGAAGCTACCTACAAATGGCTGAAAGAGCATGACGGCAGTCGCCCGGTGCAATATGAACCGGCTGGCACCGAGCATTACACCGATATTTTTGCCCCAATGTACCCCAGCGTTGAACGACTGGAAGAATACGCCAAAACGCACAAGGATCGTCCCGGCATTATGATTGAGTACGCCCATGCCATGGGTAACTCGGTAGGTAATCTGCAGGATTACTGGGATGTGATTGAAAAGTACGATGTGCTGCAAGGCGGCTATATCTGGGACTGGGTAGACCAGGCGCTGGAATACACCAATGACAAGGGCCAGAAAATCTGGGCCTACGGCAAAGACTTCCACCCCGAGCTACCCACCGACGGTAACTTCTTAAATAACGGCCTGGTCAATCCAGACCGTGAGCCACATCCGCATTTGTTGGAAGTGAAGAAGGTTTATGAGCCAATAAAGTTCAAGGCGCTGGATATCAGCAAGGGCCTGTTTGAAGTGCGTAATAAGTTTATCTTTGCGTCGCTGCAAGGCTATGACCTGGTCTGGCAGATTGAAGCCGACGGCGAGCTGATTGCCAAGGGCCGTGAGCCGATGCCGCAGGTGGCCGCTGGCACTACCGCCAAGGTGAAGCTGGCCTTGCCAGTGCTACCCAAATCAGCCAGCCAGGAATATATCCTGACCTTATCGGCACGTTTGAATCGCCCCATGGGTCTGCTGGATGATAACCACGAAGTGGCCTTTGAGCAGTTTGCTTTGCCGGTAAAAACTATTTACCTGCCACAGCCTGTGGTGAAAGCGCAGGCCCTGAGCATAGACAAAGGCAGCGATCTGCTAAAAGTGGGTAATCAGCAGGTACAACTAGCCTTTGATGCGAAAACCGGTTGGTTGAGCCAGTATCAGGTGCAGGGCAAGGCGCTGTTGAAGGCGCCGCTGAAAGTGAATTTCTGGCGTCCACCCACAGATAATGATCTGGGTAACGATATGCCTCGTTGGGCGGCTATCTGGCAACACGCCGAAGACCGACTCAAACTGCAAAGCCTGACCAGCAAAACCGTGAAAACCGAGGTGTTGGTGAGTGCCCTTTACCACAGCCCGGATTTTAAAGGCAGTTATCAGGTGCAGTACCGCATCAGTGATGATGGCCGGGTGGCGGTGAACAGCAAGCTGGATCTGGCCGAAGGACAGGAACTACCCAAATTACCTAAGTTCGGTATGCAACTGCAAAGCCCGGGTGAGTATGGTTTTGTTAGCTGGTTTGGTCGTGGCCCCCACGAGAGTTATGCCGATCGCTACCGCTCAGCGCGGGTGGGCTTGTATCAGGCCCAGGTGCGCGATCAAATTCATCATTATGTGCGTCCGCAGGAAAATGCCAATAAGCAGGACTTACGCTGGATTGCCCTGACCAACGAGCAAGGTGCGGGATTACTGGCAGTGGGCGAGCAACTGATGTCGGGCAGTGCCTGGCCCTATCTGCAGTCGGATATCGACTTCTATGCCGGTGACAGCGAAGCCTCGGCCTCGGGCCTGGTGCCGGTGACCAGCAAGCATGGCCTGGAAGTACCGATGCGCGATCTGGTGACCTTAAACCTGGACCACAAACAGATGGGTGTGGGTGGTGACACATCATGGGGCCGCCCGGTGCACGACCAATACAGTGTGCCTGCACAGGATTATCAGTATGGCTTTACCTTGGTCCCATTAAGTGCCGGCGATAACCCGGCGAGGCTCGCCAGAACCAAATAAACCGGTGGGCCTTTGGGCTCGCCTCTTTCGATTTCGTTGATAGGAAAGACTATGACGGCGCGACTTTTGGATGCGGATATTGCTCAGTATGTGGCAGCGCATTATCAGCTAGAGGGTGAGCTGACCCGGCTACCCGGTTACTGCGACCTTAACCTGCGCCTGCAAACCCCAGCCGGTCAGCACTTTATTATCAAAGTGGCGGGAGAGGGCGAAGCGCCCGTGTATCTGGACCTGCAAAATCAGGCCATGAATCATCTGGCCAAACGTGGTTTGCCTGTACCGCAGGTACTCACTGACGCACAGGGTCGCACCTTGGGTGAAATAGCCGACAGCGCGGGTGAGCGTTTTCCGATTCGGGTGCTGACCTATCTGCCCGGCCAGTTCTATGCAGACCTGCCTAAAGGTCAGGACTTTCCAAAGCTTTGGCAGCAGCTTGGTGAATTTATGGGGCGTGTGGATCAGGGCCTTAGTGATTTTCACCACCCCGGTCTGAACCGTTACCTGGACTGGGATCTGGCCTTTGGCCTGGAGGTGTGCCGCGACAAGCTGGCGGCGCTGGAAGCTGATAGGCGCAAGCTGGTGGAAGGCTTTTTGCTGCAATACCAAACCCAGGTGAAGCCGTTTTTATCTAAGTTGCCAGCCGGGCCCATTCATAACGATGCCAATGACTACAACCTGTTGGTGGACGATCTGGCTAACCCCGGCCAGATCAGTGGGTTGATTGATTTTGGTGATATGTGCTTTAGCCAGTTGGTTAATGAGCTGGCTATCAGTTGTACTTACGCCATGCTGGATCAACCTGATCCGGTGGCAGTGATCGGCACTATTGCTAAGGGCTATCATAACCAGCGAGCCCTTAGTGAAGATGAACTTAAGGCACTGCCGTATCTGATTTGCCTGCGTTTATGTGTCAGTGTGTGCAATTCTGCCCATGCCATTCGCCAAAAACCGGACAATGACTACCTGCTGATTTCGGCCCGCCCGGTGTGGCTGGCGCTGGAGCAGTTTAAGCAACTGGATTTGGCCGTCATTGGTATAAACCTGGTCGCGGAACTGCTGGGTATTGCCCAAGGTGGGCGCAGCAAAGAAACGCTTATTGCCAGCCGTCAAAGCCATTTCAGCCGTACCCTAAGCCTGAGTTACAGCGAGCCGCTGAAGATTGTGCGTGGCCGCGGCGCCTATTTGTTTGATGAGCAGGGCCGGGATTATCTGGATATGGTGAATAACGTCTGCCATGTTGGCCATTGCCATCCTAAAGTGGTCGCGGCTGCGCAGCAGCAAATGGCCCAACTGAATACCAACACCCGCTATCTGCACGACAATCTGGTCAGCTATGGTGAGAAATTACTGGGTTACTTCCCCGATAAGCTGTCGGTGTGTTTTCTGGTTAACTCCGGCAGTGAAGCCAATGAACTGGCCTTCCGCCTGGCTCGTTGTGCCAGCCAAAGCCGCGAGCTGTTGGTGGTGGACGGCGCTTACCATGGCAATACCAATGCCTGTATTGACGCCAGCCCGTATAAGTTTGACGGCCCAGGCGGGCAGGGTGCGCCGGCCCATGTACATAAAGTGATGTTGCCTGATCCCTACCGTGGCCCCTATGCCGGTTATAGCCTGGAAACTGGCCAGCAATATGCCGCGGATATTCAGCGGGTGCTGGCAGAGTTGAACTGGCAGGACAAAAAGCCAGGTGCCTATATCTGTGAATCGGTACAGGGTGTGGCCGGGCAAATTGTCATGCCGCAAGGCTACCTGGCTTCGGTGTACGAACAAGTACGCGCGGCCGGTGGCATCTGTATTGCCGACGAGGTGCAGATTGGCTTTGGCCGGGTGGGCGAGGCCATGTGGGGCTTTGAAACTCAGAATGTGGTGCCGGATATCGTCACCTTGGGTAAACCTATTGGTAATGGTCACCCAATGGCGGCGGTGATCACCAGCCGCGAGGTGGCCGAGGCCTTTGTTACCGGCATGGAATACTTCAATACCTTTGGTGGCAACCCGGTCTCCTGCGCCATCGGCCAGGCGGTGCTGGAGGTGATTGAAGAGCAGCAACTGCAAGCTCACGCCAAACGCATCGGTGATTATCTGCAAACCAAGCTGAGGGATATGGCCGGTGAGTTTGAACTGATTGGTGATGTACGCGGTCTGGGCTTGTTTATCGGTGTGGAACTGGTCACCGATCGAACCAGCAAAGCCCCGGCCACGGCACAAACCAAAACCCTGATCGAACACTTTAAGGCCCAGCGCATACTGCTCTCCAGTGAGGGGCCGTTTAACAATATTCTGAAGATCAAACCGCCCATGGTATTTGGGCAACCTGAAGCAGACCGCTTCCTCGATACCCTACGCAGCGGTCTTAGGGGCCTGGGTTAATAACCCCGCCCGGTAACGACAAGAAGAGGATTCACGATGGAATTTCTTAAGCAACTTAACCTTGGCACCAGCAACGCCGGTGCCAGTACCGGTCAAGCCTGGCTGGCCGACAGCAGCGCAGCACAACTGGCCATTCACTCGCCGGTTGACGGCCAGCTAATTGCCAACGTCAGCCTCTGCACCCCGGCTCAATACCAGCAGGTGATTGAGCAGGCCCAGCAGGCCTTTGTGGTCTGGCGACAAGTCACCGCCCCGCAGCGCGGTGAAATTGTGCGCCAGATTGGTCAGGCCCTGCGCGAATACAAACAGCCGCTGGGCGAGCTGGTGTCCTATGAAATGGGCAAATCCCTGCAGGAAGGTTTAGGTGAAGTGCAGGAGATGATCGATATCTGTGATTTTGCCGTGGGTTTGTCCCGCCAGCTGTGTGGCTCGACTATGCACTCCGAGCGGCCGCTGCACCGTATGTACGACCAGTACCATCCGCTGGGTATTGTCGGGGTGGTATCTGCCTTTAACTTCCCGGTGGCGGTGTGGTCATGGAATGCCATGATTGCTGCCGTTTGCGGCAATGTCACGGTGTGGAAGCCGTCTGAGAAAACCCCGCTGACCGCAATTGCCTGTCAGCATATTTTAAAAGATATTCTGGCCCGCAATAACCTGCCAGAAGGCGTGTTCTCGCTGGTGGTGGGCACCGGCGCCGAAATTGGCGAGCTGATGCTGGATGACAAACGTATTCCGCTGATGTCAGTCACCGGCTCTACCCGGGTGGGGCGCCATGCCGGTCAGAAAGTCGCGGCCCGCTTTGGTAAAAGCATTCTGGAACTGGGCGGTAATAACGCCATTATTATTACCCCCAATGCCGATTTAAAAGTGGCCATTCCCGGCGTGGCCTTTGGCGCCGTGGGCACGGCTGGTCAGCGCTGTACCACCACCCGTCGCGTAATAGTGCATGAGTCGGTGTATGACAAGGTTAAAGATGCGCTGGTGGGGGCCTATGGCAAGCTGCGCATTGGTAACCCGCTGGATCAGAATAATCATGTGGGGCCGCTGATCGATAAAGCTTCAGTTCAGGCCTTTAGCGCGGCGCTGGATAAAGTGCAGTGCGAAGGTGGCAAGCTGCTGTGTGGCGGTGAAGTGCTAAGCGGTAAGGGCTACGAGTCGGGTTGCTATGTCAAACCTGCCATTGTTGAAGCCGAAAATCACTACCAGATGGTGCAGGAAGAAACCTTTGCACCGATTCTGTATCTGATCAAATACAGCGGCGACTTACAGCAGGCCATTTCCTTGCAAAACGATGTGGCCCAGGGCCTGTCGTCGGCCATCTTTACCCAGAATATGCTGGAAGCCGAACAGTTCCTGGCCCACTGGGGCTCGGACTGCGGGATTGCCAATGTCAATATCGGCACCTCCGGTGCTGAGATTGGCGGCGCCTTTGGTGGCGAGAAGGAAACCGGCGGTGGCCGCGAGTCCGGCTCGGATGCCTGGAAGGCCTATATGCGCCGCCAGACCAATACCATCAACTATTCCACTGCGCTGCCACTGGCGCAGGGGATTAAGTTCGATTTGTAATAAATTGAAAGGTTAGGTTGGAAGCCGGGCACTGCCCGGCTTTTTGTTGGGATGCGCAGCCACTTTTACAAAGTTTTTCCTGAATTTTGCCCGGCAGACAGCTAAAGATTGTTCAATCTGGCCCCTGAGCAGATTATCTTTATGAGGCTAAGAGAGTTGGTGAGTGGGTAAACACCTTTAGCGAACGACATGAAGATAAGATTGCGAAGTTTTATGCGAAGCGGAGTCAGGTTCAGATATGGAGATTTTGATAGCTTTAACAGTATTGATTTTCGCTCTTGGTTTTTGCTGGTACGTATCACCCTATCGAAGGCGGGAAGTGACCGATGCTCAGCGTAGAGTCGCTACTGCCTGGTTGTTATTTCGTCGAATCGTTTGCTTGCTCGGCGCAATATTCTGTCTTTTTGCCATTGGCCTATTTCTATTCTTAGACATGTCTTGGCAAGAGAAGGTATTTCCAATTGGCATGTTTTCCTTGCTATTTCTAATGTGTATTTATGTTGGCGTATTCGGTCAGGGGTGGAATCAATACTCCTCTACAGATGATTTTATTTTGTACAAGAAACTCAAAGAGAAATATAAATGGCGACTTTAGTCTAGCCAAAGGCTGTGTGGATTAGGGATTAGGTCATTCTCGCAGCCCAGCTCAACAAAGGAAATACATTATGAAGATGAACTACTTTGTCTTTGGCACCCAAGATATGTGCAAAGCAATTGGCTTTTACGATGCTTTTTTTGAAAATACCAGCGTCAACAAAGGCCAGACAATGGGGCGCATGACAATTTGGACAAACGGTGACTTTATGTTTGCTGTTGCAGAACCTTTTGATGGCGAGCCGGCTACTAATGGCAATGGCACCATGCTTGGGCTGAATCTCGGCTCTCAACAGGAAGTGAAGCGGCTACACCAAAAAGCCCTGGCATTAGGTGGCCAAAGTGAAGGTGAGCCCGCCATCCGTTCAGGACGATTTTCTGCTTATTTCCGAGATCTGGACCAGAACAAAATCTGTTTGTTTGAGTAATAAAGTGATTTGGCACACTTTGCTGACATCTATCTATTCCTTGGGGGAACACCTGTAGGGAAACGGTAAAACATGGTGCAGTTAGCTCGAGGTATAGTGGCAACTTATGACCTACGTATTAACGCCGAAACTCATTATAAACATCAGGACCAGCTTTATTAAAACTGTGGTGCAGAACATGGCCGCATTCCTCACTTTGCCAGCAGCAAGATAAATGCATATGTTTCTCTTCCTTCGTGTTCTCTGTGTGCTTGGTGGTGAGGTATTGCCAGTCGAAACTCCAGTAGATGGCGCCTTTGCATTCGCATTACTTTAGCTTTGCAGTAACAAGATTGTAGTGGTCTAATAAAACCAGACACCAAGTTAGGTGGTAGAATCCAACCATCAAATGAGGTGAAT
>NZ_BAAAEI010000006.1:0-91165 GCF_039522935.1 Bowmanella denitrificans
TCGATGATAATTTCAGAGCAGAATTACTCTTTGGTTAATGGAATTAACAAAGTGCGCTCACGCCCTGTGGTGGTGGCACTTCAAAGATGCTGCAAAATGATGTAGAACAGTTAAAAAAAATCTTTAAAGTTGATGTGGCTAAAACCACACGATTAAAACTGGGTGCAATCAATACTACTTCAGCATTTTATTTGGATGTTGTGAGAATTTTGAATTCTACTGAATGATATAACAATCGTGTTAACTAGAATGTGGACTTCCCCTCCTAAACAATTATGCATCGAGTAATCATATGGCAGTATAGGATAACAGCCACTTCCAAGCCTTTGGGAGGGCTGGATTTCATTGAAGAACACTAAAGCATCCATAGTTTCAACTACATAATTAAAAAGGATAATGAATGAAACCTAAAGGAATCCAAACAAGCTTACTACTATCCACAGTTCTTATATCTGCCATTAGTTACGCCAAGGATATAAACCCAGTCGCAGCACCGCTCTACTTAGGCCAGACACCCCCAGGCCTGACCCCGGAACTCTTTGCCCCCGGTATAGTGGCCACTGAATCTCATGAAACAGAAGTGCTGTTTCTACCTGATATGAGTGAGCTGTCGTTCACCCGCTCTGGTGGCGACTTTAAAGAGGCCAAATGGATTGTAATGCAATACCAGGATAATCAATGGCGCGAGAAGCAGATTGCCCCTGAGGATGTTCGACAATATAAGCAGCGCTTTAGCCCCAGCGTAGCAGCGCTTAAAAGCCTTGAACCTTTTCAGGATATTCCGGTTATTGGCTATACCACTGCGGCTAACGCAACCCAGTATTTTTACGTTTTAGACTTTAAAGATGGCAGTGGGCATTTAAGCTATTCACGGCTGATTGATGGCAAGTATGAAATGCCGGTTAAGATGAGCGCGGCGGTGAACCAGGGAAAATATATAGCTCACCCCTTTATCGCCCCGGATGAATCCTATTTAATGTGGGATGCCGAGAAGGACGGCGAAAGCACCCCGGATATTTATATCAGCTTTCGCCAGCAAGACGGCGCTTGGGGCGAGGCCATCAATATGGGCGATACCATCAACTCCCCATTGTATGAACAGCGCCCTAAAGTCACGCCTGATGGCAAATATTTGTTTTTCTGGAAGGGCGATGTGAAGACCCGCGACGATGGTAGCCGCTATGCGCTGGGAAGCCCCTATTGGGTGGATGCAAAAATCATTGAAACGCTTAGGCCCAAAAACTAACGGGCTAGCCTAAGCCATTGCTAAGCACTAAATCCTTAGCGGTAATAAAGGACAAAGAGAAGTATATGCAAACAGTAAAAGGTACCTGCCACTGCCAGGCTGTGGAGTTTGAGGTGGACTTGATTGACGGGCATCAGAATATCCGTCGTTGTAACTGCTCTATTTGCAGTAAAAAAGGCGCCATTATGGCGGGGGTGACCTTGGATCGTCTGCGCGTTACCCGCGGCGAGGATAAGTTAAGCCTGTATCAATGGAATACCAAGATTGCCAAACACTATTTTTGCAGTGTGTGCGGCATTTACACCCATCATCAGCGCCGCAGCGTGCCCACCGAATATGGCTACAATCTGGCCTGTATTGAAGGGATAGACCTGGCATCTTTTGAAGTCGGCGTCAGTAATGGTTCGGCGCAATCACTGGTGGAAGCATAAAGGTTAAGAGGGAATGGCGTGGAGGACTTGTTATATGGAACCTCGTTGTTAAAACCTTATGGTGCTACAATGTTATAGCGTTAATTTAGAGGTGGTTTATGAGCACGTTATCCAAGCGTTCAACGATTTATTTTGAACCTTCTATTCATAAGGCGCTTAAACTTCGGGCAGCATCATCCGAAACCTCGATATCGGAACTGGTTGATGAGGCCGTCAGATTGCTGATGCATGAAGATCAGGCAGATCTGGCGGCGGTCAGACAAAGGGTGAATGAACCAGAAATATCGTACGAAGCATTATTAAGCAGCTTAGAAGCTGATGGAAAAATATAGAATCAGCTTTAAGAAGTCCGTTATTAAGGACTTTAAGACAATTCCAAAATCTGATGTCAAAAAAATACTAGCCAGGATTGATAGCCTTGCTGACGACCCTCGTCAGGACGGTGCTATCAAGTTAAGTGGTCACGATTTGTATCGGGTACGGCAGGGGCTGTACAGAATCATCTATGCAATTAAAGACAATGAACTGATTGTTCAGGTGATAAAAGTTGGACATCGGTCAGACGTTTATCGGGGTAGCACAGGGTAGAATTCAACAGCATAATCCCGTCTCCTGTTTGTTTACCCATTTGTAGTAGGAAGTAAGAGATCTAAATGGAAGTTAACGCCTTTTTAGTTAATGCCTTTACCGCTAATGACCGCGGCGGTAAACCGGCCGGGGTGGTATTAAACGCCGATAATTTATCTGACCAGGACAAACTGAACATCGCCCAAGCGGTGGGGTTTTCTGAAACTGCCTTATGAAGAAAAACACCTTTCGTATTTTATTGTTACTGTCATTGCTATTGCCCTTTTTGTCAGTTGCGGCAGCACTTGTGATTCCGAATGAAAACCTGGATAAAGTAAGTGACTATATTTCTGAACTAGAAGCCGAATATAACCGCCAGTTACTGTCGGATGTATGGATGGCTGTGACAGCTGGCGTTGTTCTTGCTGTTGTTGCCGCCTCATATGTGGGCTTGTTTATGTTTAAATCCTGGGCCCGCCATCTGTTCGTTGTCGCCTTTGTGTTAATGATTCCGACCTATTTTTCAGATGGTGTGTACGTTTCCACTGGCCTGGCAGATTTGCTCCACGATATATCCAATTTGTTAAGCGGTGGTCTTATTGCTCTGATGTATACAGGCCCGATAAAACAGTGTTTTGTGGAGCCTGACATAGAGCAAAACACTTGAACGTTACGTGAAGAGCAAAGTCAATCTCTAATACACACAGCCAATAGTGCAAAGCGTAACCAGCGCCTGTTTATGAAAGGGGCGCAAATTTTTTCGGACATATGGTTCAAACCAGGTTTACTCAAACCTGGCCTGAAAACCAATCAATACCGCTAAGCCAGGGTCTTTTCTAACCACCCGAATATCACCGCCCTGTGCCAATACCAGTTCTTTTACCAGAGCTAAGCCAATACCGGTGCCGTTGGTGGTGCGGGTCAGCTCATCGCCACCACGATAAAACAGGTCAAATATATGCTTTTGCTGCTCGTTGCTGACGCCCAGGCCATAGTCGCGGATCTCCAGCTCAAGCATCTGGCTGTGTTTAGGGTGGGGCCTGAAGATAAAATCAAGCTGTTGTCTTTGTGGATTGGCGATGCTGGCTTTATCAAAGAACTTAATCGCATTGTCGGTAAGGTTAAACAGAATTTGCACAAAGGCGTCGGGGTCGATAAACACACAAGTACCGGCGTTATCTGCAAGTTCAATCTTCCTATTTAGTCTGAACTGGCTTTCTTCCAGCATGGCCGCCACTTTGTTATCAATCATCTCTTCCAGTTGGGCCAGCCTGATATACGCCGGGCGCACATAGTGCTGCTGATGGCTGATTTGGCTTAACTGCAAAATGTTGTTGATTAGGCGGCTAAGGCGTTCACTTTCTGCAAAAATAAAACCGTAGTAATCCTGCCTGTGGGCTTTTTCCCGGACCATGCCGTCTTTAAGCATTTCTGAATACATACGAATGGAAGTGAGTGGGGTTTTAAGCTCATGGCTGACAGATGAGACAAAATTCAGTTGCTGGCCGGCAAGCGCCAGTTGCTTAATACCTAAACGATAAAAGCCGTAACAGGCCATAAAAATAGCCGCCACCAGGCCAAGCATTAAGATGCCGCTATACAGCATATTAGTGGTAAGGGGCAGATTGGCGGTACTCAGCGACACCGAATAATCCTGATAGGGATAATGCAATCTGCTGGTTAAGATGGGTTGCTGTATAAAGCGCGGGTCCGCAGCGCCTGGGTAGCTGACCTGTGACTGACCATTGGCTAATTTTTCATACAAAAGATACAGGGCGTTGTCAGGCTGCCGGGTGTCAGTTATCTCAATCAACACTGAGCGTCTAAATGATTTCAGCTCCAGAATGTCGCTAAATGCCTGTTGCAGATAGACTTGGCGTTGGACCAGGTAGCCTTGAATGCGTTTTTGCCCGGCCATATCCACGCGGCGGGAAAAAATAAAATAGTCCGGGCTGTGCAGGCTAAGAGTAAATAACTCGCTCTCGGTGTTTTGATGTGCCCGCGCCAGCGTGCTGAAGCTGTCTGAAGCACTAAGAATATCAAAGATATGACTGGCGATGTTTTTGCGGGTGATAAGTTCTGCGGATAATTCCTGTGGCCCGGCTGGCGCCGTCATTTCTGGCTCCTGAGGCAGCGTATAGGGCCAGATGGGGCTGTTAAAGCGGCCCTGCTGATCCAGTTGAAAGTAGCCCACCAGGCCTGGGCTGTCCTGCAGGCTTTGCAACTGCGCAAGGGGCGACAACAACTGCTGGGGCGAATTAGTCAGCGGGTTATAAACCTGCTGATAGTAGTTAAAGGCGTCTTTGCCCAGTGTGTTGGTTAAGGTGAGCTTTTTAAACAATTTGCGGTTAATGGATTGCATCAACTCCGTGGCGTCGCGCTGATAATCAGCCAAATGCTGGCGGTCTAGCTGCTGATAGGCCAAGGCCAGCAAAATACCCACGGGAATCAGCAGGGCCAACAGGCCGAGCATGGCCACTATACGTAAGCGGTGCAATCTTTGCTGGTAATTCAGCAGCGGCTTGGTGGAAAACAGCATAAGGTCCCTTACTGGCAATACAGCTGGTAGCCTTCACCACGATGGGTGGTTAAATACTGGGGGGATTTAGGATCGCGCTCAATCTTCTTACGTATCTTGGCAATATGAATATCCACGGTGCGGGTGTCTACCTCATCGGTGGTTTTATAGCCCCAGACTTCCCTTAGCAGTTCCTGGCGGGAGACCGGCTGATTTTGCCTGTGCAGGTAGCTCAGTATCTGTACCTCGCGGCGGGTGTATTTTACCTCTTGTTGATAGGAGATGCCGGTCAGGGTTTTGCTGCAAATCGTTACCTGATCACTTAGGATGATACTCAGATCGGTGCCAATCCAGCCAGCGCGACGCACCAGTGCATTGACCCGCAACACCAGTTCTGAAGTGGAAAAGGGTTTGCCCAGGTAATCATCTGCGCCCAGGGTTAAACCGTTGATAATATCCTGTTCGCTGTTTTTGGCGGTCAGCATCAAGATGGGTTGGGTACGGGAGCCTTGCCTAAGCGTGCTGCAGATATCAAAACCACTGACAGAAGGCAGCATCACGTCCAGAATAATACAGGCAAACTGGCCTTCAAGGGCACGATTCAGGCCTTGCTGGCCGTCACTTTCGCTCTCCACCTCATAGCCGTGAAACACAAACAAATCGGTTAAACCGCGCAAAATACCGGGTTCATCTTCCACTATCAGCAGTTTTGGCTTAATACTCACAGGCTTCCTTCAGGCCACTAAACCGGACATGGCACTATACCAACAACCTCAGCCAGGGAAATGCAAACTTTTGTAAAGTTTTACCCCCGGCATTTTTACCTTGCCTGTCTGTTTGCAGCCGCCAGCCACTTTTACAGTATCGCCATATTCACCCGCAGAACGTCTGCGCATTTATCAGGTTGTGTATGGATATTGTTCAGTCAAAAAAAGTCCGGCGTATGAGTCGCAAAACCACCTTAAGTCTGGTTGCCTTATCGGCATTGGTGGCCGCTGTGCTGCTGTTTAACACCGGCAGCGCCGCCTACCTTGCCGATCGGAACAGCCTGTTGATTGATACCGTGCAGCGCGGCGATTTGCATGTACGGGTGCGGGGTACCGGCGTGCTGGTCCCCAAAGATATTCGCTGGATCACCACCGATGTGCCCGCACGGGTGGAGCGGATATTGAAAAAAGCCGGCGCTAAGGTGCAGCAAGGTGACGTATTGATGGAACTGGCTAACCCGCAACTACAACAGCAATTGCTGGAAGCGCAGTGGGAGCTGCAGGCGCTTGAGGCTGAAACCCAGGCGCGCAGAGTGTCGCTGGAGTCGGATTTACTCGATCAGGAAATTGCTGTGGTGAATGAAAGCCTTAATCACCAGCGTGCACTGTTAACCCTGGAGGCGCAAAAAACGCTGTTGGGGCAGGGGATTGTGGCCATTTCTAAAATTGACTACGAAGAAGTCAGGATCAATGTGGCGCAATACAAGCAACAGTGGGAGTTGGAACAGAAACGGCTGCAAAAGCGTCAGGAAAACCTGGATGCGCATATGCTGGCCAACGAAGCAAGGCTGAGCAGAATGCGCAAGGTGGTACAACGTCTTCAGGAGCAGGTAGACGGCTTACAGGTTAAAGCCAGTATGGACAGCATTGTGCAGGATATGCCTCTTGAGCTGGGCCAGCAGGTCAGCGCAGGCAGTAATCTGGCGCTGCTGGCCAGAAGCGATTTGTTTATTGCCCAGCTCAGGATCCCGGAAAAACAAATCAAAGATGTGCTTATTGGCCAGCCCGTCACCCTGGATACTCGCACCAGCCATATTCAGGGCAAGGTACTGCGTATCGACCCGGCAGTGGTCAATAGCTCAGTGCAGATTGATGTTGAGCTGTTGGGCGAGCTGCCCAAAGAAGTTCGCCCGGAACTGACCGTAGACGGCGAAATAAACATTGCCACCATACCCGACACCTTATTTGTACGCCGCCCCATGTACGCCAGCAGTTTCAGCCAAGCCACTGTCTATCGGCTCGGCCCACAGGGCCAAAACGCTAACCAACAACCGGTGACCTTTGGCCATATGTCCAGCCAGTTTATTCAGGTGCAAACGGGCTTAAACGAAGGTGACAGCATTATTGTGTCTGATGCCTCTGGCTGGGCGCAGCATCAACAGATCGGCATTAAATAGGAAGTGACTATGCAACCAACAAATAACCATAAAAACGCCATTATCGAACTACAGGGGCTGAGCAAGGTGTTTGCTACCGATAGGGTACAAACCCATGCACTGAATAACATCAAACTGCGTATTTATCCGGGCGAATTTGTTGCCATCATTGGCCCGTCGGGCTGTGGTAAATCCACTCTGCTGTCGTTACTGGGCTTACTGGATGCGCCAAGCAGTGGCCAATACCGGCTGGCCGGTCACGACGCTTCCAGCATTGACGCAGACGAGCGGGCCAGGATCAGAAACAAAGAAATCGGCTTTGTGTTTCAGTCTTTTAACCTGATCAGCAATTTAACCGTAGCGGAAAATATTGAACTGCCACTGACCTACCGGGGGAATTTAAGCAAAGCCGAGCGGCACAGTATGACGCTCTCTGCCCTTGAACAGGTGGATATGGCCCACAGACAACAGCATTACCCTGCCCAGCTTTCTGGTGGTCAGCAGCAGCGTGTGGCGGTGGCCCGCGCCATTGCTGGCAACCCGGCCATTATTCTGGCCGATGAGCCGACCGGTAATCTGGACTCTAAAAATGCCGAAGCCGTTATGGCGCTGCTGGAGCAGTTAAACCGGGGCGGTACCACCATCTGCATGGTGACCCACGACAGCGCTTCGGCGGCCCGTACCCAACGTATCGTGGAAGTGTTTGACGGGCAGATTGTTGCCGATAGGCAGGTTACCCCGCTTTGCGGCATGTCCGCCCGGGCTTAAGGAACGCACATGTCTTACGCCATTGAAATCAAATATGCAGCCCGGCTGCTGCTTAGCAAGCCCTTATTCAGTGTGACCGCCATGTTGATTGTGGCGGTGGGCTTGGGGCTGACCATTTACACCTTGTTGCTACTTAATCAGCTGATTTTTAAGCCCATGACCCTCAGCGCTGGCACCCCGTTGGTGGCCATTGAGGGGGAATTTCATACCAGCCATGGGCGGGGGCAACGCGCCGATATTTATCACCTTAATCAGATAAGTGCCGACTCACAACTGTTGCAGGGCATGAGCCAGTACCGGCCGGGTGTTCAGACTATTGCAGGGGTAGGGGAACAGGGCAATGCCAAGATGCTCAGTGCTGCCCACAGCCAATGGAATCTGTTTGAAGTATTGGGCATTCAGCCTGTGCTGGGGCGTGGCTTTGGCCCGCAGGATCAGGACCAGGGCGCACCGCCGGTCAGCGTGATTAGCCATGCACTGTGGCAGGGGCATTTTGCTGCTGATCCACAGATCATAGGCAAAGCTGTGCGTATTGATGGTCAGTCCCGCACTATTATTGGGGTGATGCCGGCGGGCTTTGCGTTTCCTGCCACGGCCCAGATTTGGCAGCCCATTCCCCTTACAAGGTTATCGCCTAGCGAGCCTTCCACGGCGTATGCCGACAGTTTGTATGCGGTTGCACGGCTTAAACCCGATGTGTCTTTAGCGCAATTTCAGCAGGAATTAAAACACATACTGCAGCGCCATTTTCAGGCCTTACCTGCAGAGTTAGCCTGGCGGGCCGCATCACCCGGCGGGCATATCCGGGCCTTTCCCTTTAAGCTGAGTCACGACAGCATTGCGCAGCATTATGCGGTGTTTATGGCCATGCTGGTGGTGGTGCTGTTGATCCTGCTGCTAACCGGCATCAATGTGGGTAATTTGTTGCTGGTACGGGTAAATGAACGTATCAAGGAAGTGGCCATCCGTATTTCTCTGGGCGTGCCAAGAAAGCGCCTGATTGTGCAAATGCTGCTGGAAAGCACCTTGATATGCGCCTTGGGCGGGCTTGTGGCACTTGCCCTGGCGAGCGGCGGCGTGCATCTTACCAACCTGGTGTTTGAAGAGATTTTTGCGGTAACCCAGCAACGGCCGTTCTGGTGGTATGTACAGCTCGACCTTGAGGCGGTTTTGCTGCTGCTGGCTATGCTGGTGGTGATGGTTATTATCACCGGCTTGATCCCTGCCTTACGCGCCCTGTCCGGTGATGTAAATGCTCTGCTTCGGGATGGTACCCGCGGGGCGCTGAGTAAAAGAGCCCAGTGGACCAACAAAGCCCTGGTGGTGGCAGAAATCAGCCTGTCCTGTGTGGTATTAAGTGTTGCTACCATGTTGCTCAGTACCAGTTATGCATCGCAACAGGCAGATTATGGCGTCACCACCGACAAGCGCATCACCGCAGATATTGTGCTGCCGTCGGGCACCTATCCCTGGCAGGCAGGTGATTTAGAAAGCAAGCTAAAGCGCAATCACTTTTACTATCGGCTGAAAGACGAGTTGGAAGCTTTGCCGCATATTCACAGTGCGGCGTATTTCACCAGCCCACCGGGTACCGGCGGCGGGGTGTCTCACTTTGAGATCCGGGGCCGCGCCGCACAGGTATATAACGAAAATCCGCAGTGGAACTTTGAAACCGTTAGCAGGGATGCCTGGCATACAGTGGGCATCACCCTGATTGACGGGCGCAGCTTTACTCTTGATGATGCGGCCATCGAGCGGATTGAAGCGGGTGAACAGACGGCCCCGGCAGTGATTAATGCCGCCATCGCCAGGGATTTGTTTCCTGATGGTGATGCTATTGGTCAGCAGGTGCGTACGGTGACCGAGGATTGGCACAGTGAGTGGCGCACTATTATCGGGGTGGTGTCAGATACCGTACACGGCCCGACTATGCAGGCCACCAGTGCCCGGCATACCGGCTATGGGTTGATGGAGCTGCGACCCTGGCTGATGACCATAGTGATTCATTATTCCGGCCCGCAGGGGCAGGCTGAAGCAATGCTGCGACAAGCGATTAATCGCATCGATGCAGATGTAACGCCGCACAATGTGCAAAGCTACGACAATCTGGTTAAACAACCCATGAAACTGGTGGATGCGGTGAATCGGATCTTCCTGTTAGCCGGGCTGGTGGCCCTGGTGCTGGCCGGTTCCGGGATTTATGCGGTGTCGGCCAATACCATTATGCTGCAAAGCCAGGAGATTGCTACGCGCCGGGCGTTGGGAGCGCGCAACGGTCAAATTGTCGCGCTGTTTTTAAAACAGGCCGCAGGGCAATTACTGTTGGGTGTTAGTGCGGGGCTGCTGATATCGCTTTGGCTGGTCGGCCAGATTACTCAGTCCATTGTATTGCTGGGCAACAGTTACCTGATGGGTTTACTGGGGATCCCGGCATTTATTGCCATATTGGTACTGCTTGCCACCTATTTGCCAACCCGCAAACTATTGCACAAAGAACCGGCTGCGGCGCTGCATCAGGTGTGAGCTTTTTAGCGAGGATTGCTGACTTATAGGTATATTTCATACGGATGACAGTGGCCTTGCCATTGTTACCCGTAAGGGGCGGAAAATTGTGCTAACACTCAGCATCAGATTGCCTGTTAACACAGGCATCAAAGTAAGCTTATCAGAGCCGGTTGTTACATTGAGATCAATATTGTTGCAATTATTGGCCTTGTTATAACAAGTTTCAGGCGGCACAATTGTCTGCTGACCTGATAAGAAATGGCGGTAGCATCGAGGGCCTTCCTCAAAAATCTCTCCAGGTATATACAAAACAATACCAGCAACAATCGCCGGTCAGCCACTTTTCATCCCATGCCAACGCCAGATCAAACAAAGAGGTGTCACTATGACTCAAGACGACATTCGCAATTACTTAAGTGCTAACCAATCTGTGTACATTCAGGTGGCAAGTCCACAAGATGGCTCGCCTGAAGCAGCATGGGGTGACACCTTTGTCTTTTTAAAACGCAAGAATGGCGAACTAGGCAAAATGCCTTTTATCACCATAGTGACCAGTGACTATGAAGGCTTTGACTACGAATCAAATCTTAATCGTCCGGATATCTTTCGCCTTAATATGGATGTCGGCAGGGAGAAATTTGCTGAGCTCTTTAGCTTCACCCCCAAAGAGTTCAGCGCAAATCGCAGTAAATTTGATTTCTCTGCCAGCGATGTATTGTTTCCTCACCCAGTGTATGGTGAATATGGATGGGCATCGGTGATTAGCCCTCGGCCTGGCTCGGTTGCCATGGTGAAATCACTTTTAGACTATTCATTACACCGGGCTGGCGCTGATACGGCAGTATAACGTTGCGCTTGCATAGCTTTCATACCTGTGTCTGTCATGGCTCATGTTGTTGAACGTGGCCTGAGGTTTGAAAACGTCAGATCGAGATTAATTTGCCAGACAGGGTTCTGTTTTAAGACAAGGTAGAGATTTAATACAAAGGGCTGGTCATCGCTTTCTGGCGATGGCCTTCAGTATAGCTATGCAGCATCGCATCGACTAAGAACGAACCATTTTGGCCAAGAACTGCGTAGATGGCCTGCGTTTATAAGGATATGACCATGGATGTGACCGATATCAAAGCCTTTATTCCCAGTAAGGATTATAAGGTTTCCCAGTCTTTTTATACCGATATCGATTAACTGCGGGGACCGGTAATAATTTTGTTAAGTACGCCGTTGTGAAATTCCAGGATTTTTAAAAACCTACCTTCACCCGGGTCATACATATACCGCACAACATTAATGTAGGCGTCATCAATCTTTACATATCCAACGGTTTCTTCTTCATCGGGCCCCCCACACTTTTGTTTCACTTCCAGGGTAGTGTCACCCTCCATAACTAACTTTTGATTGCATCTAAAACTATCTGCTTTTGCTGGAGTACCGGATAGTAAGAAGCATACCAGCGCCAGTGCTTTCGAATTAGATTTACGTTCCATTGCATTTCCCTAATGAGTCCAGTTGCCATCCACCAGTAACAGCTTATGCCAATAGGCCACGAATATCATTGGCCTTATCTATGTTCTGATGACATTTCTGATAATCCTATTAACTTTCCATTGTGGAAAATAATAACTTGCCATATTGGAAAGTTAATGATTAAACTTACTTTCCATGATGGAAAGTAAGGATGGGAAATGAAACAACAGGATACGTCTGCGGCCAGCGCGAAAGGGGCGCTGGATACAATGCGCAGCAGTCAACAGGCTCTGCTGGAAAGCTTTGTGCCCTCAGTGTGGATAAGAGTGGTCATGAGTCTAAGCCTGGGGGCGATACTCTTTGGCTATGGTATGACGGAACATGAAAATAACTGGGCGCTGGCCATCTGGGTTGGCGCGTTAGGCTTTGGTTTGTCATCGGTCCTGTACACTTATACTTATCGGTTACAAGGGATCCGAATTCGGTTTTTTCCGCGCTTTTATCAGACTGAAAAAATCCATATTTACACCGGTATTGGTTTTGCCGCGCTGGGCTTTGGCAGCCGCTTTATGCGCACCGAACTGGGTATGGAGTTTGGGCCTTATCTATGCGCCACTGCTGCGGCTGTGTTGTTTTTCTGGCTACAAAGACGATTCCCAACAGGGGAAGTCGGGATTAAGGGCGTTTAAATGGCTGAGCTGGATCTTGTTATTCATGCACCCAACAGGCTACAGATTTGTGCCATGCTGGCGACCAGCGCAGAGCTGGATTTCAGGCTGATTCGCGAACAACTGGGAGTGACTGACTCGGTGCTGTCCAAGCACCTTAAAGCACTGGAAACAGCGCAATATATTCAGTTGAAAAAGCGCAATCACAATGGCCGCCCCCGTACCTGGATTGCCTTGACCCGCCAGGGCCAACAGGCATTTGAACACCATGTAGAGGCGTTAAAAGCCATTATCAATATGGGGGGGCAAGCTGATTGAGCTTTGTTGGCAGCAAAGGTGCTTTAGTGGCTATAGGCGGTTAAGCAAACGGCAGTCGCTAAGGCGCGGGTCTTTAATCCATTATCTTCAGCACCTTGTTCTGATATATATCATCGGCCAATTCCGGATAAGGGTTACGTACGCCCCAGCGTTTGGTCAGCGTCTGAAAAAAGGGCTTGGGCCGGTCTCTTATTAACAAGCGATTGATATCGGCTATGACTTTCTGCATCGCTTGCTGGCAGCGAATGGCCGCCAGGCCATATTGTCCGGCGGTTTCAGATAATGACAGCATACGGAAACTGTCGTGCGCTAAGCCCAGGGTTTTTGTGGCGAAGGCCATTTGCGGGAAGTAGTCAATCAGATAGTCAATGTTGCCGCGCTGCAACATGCTGTACAGGCCAATGAAATCCTCGGCTGAGCGTTCAATCAGGTTCACCGGTTGACCGTTTTTTCCTCTGAATGCGCTGTTTTTATGATGCGCTTGCAATAACTGATCGAGCTTTTGCCCCAGCGGCCGGCCGGCCTGAATACCGAGTTTCAGTTGTGGCTGTTGCAACAATTCCGCCAGGGACTCCTGTTCGGCAAAGGCATATTTGCTGTGTTTGGCAACCACCAGGCTGTGCATAAAAAATACTGTGTGCGGGGCACTTAGCAGCCACGGTGTATCTTCGCGCAGCTCTGGTGGTTGATAGAATGCTGCCGCATCGCAGATAGGGACACCATTGGCCGCTTCGCGCTCCATTCTTAAATAGTTGGGAAACACCACTCGCTGATGCTGATAGGTCGGCAGCGCGGATTCCAGGTAATCAATTAATTTGTCGGTGTAACCCTGGCCCTGAAGCTCGCCTTTAAGGATATATAAAGGCGGAAAGTCAAAGTTAGCCCAGATGATCTTTTGTGGCGGCTGTGCTTTGGCTGGGAAAAGTACCAAGCACAGTAGCCAGCCACTTAGGAACAACCAGATGCTATGTGTTGTTGCCTTCTGTACTCGCCTGACCATCGGCAAAAACCGCCCGCAGTTTATCATGCTGACATACTATTGCTGCGCCGCTTTGGCAGCAACGACCATTTCACGTACATCAGCCAGCAAGGCTTTGGCGTCATACACAATGCCGTCTTTAATGCTGTATTTTACCCCACCGACACGGGTGGGGCGGTTGTTATCATCCAGCTTAAAATGGCCGGTGCCATACAATACTTTAAAGTTGGCCAGTGGGTTTTCCTCTACAATCACCAAATCGGCCAGTTTACCAACGCTGACGGAGCCTATCTCGTCTTCCAACCCCAGTGCCTGTGCACCATTTAAGGTGGCGGCTTGAATCACTTCCAGGGCGTTAAAACCGGCTTCGCGCAACAGTTCCAACTCGCGGATATAACCAAAACCGTAGATTTTATAGATGTAGCCTGAGTCTGAGCCGGTAGTCACCCGGCCGCCCTGGTTTTTATAGTCGTTTAAAAACGCCATCCACAGCTGGTAGTTTTGTTTCCAGGCAATTTCATCGTCTGTGGTCCAGTCAAACCAATAACTGCCATGGGCATAGCGATTGGGCTGAAAAAATTCCCACAGGGTCGGCAGCGTGTAATCCTGATGCCAGATAGCCTGCTGTTCGCGCATCAGGTCGCGGCTGGCTTCGTAGATGGTCAGGGTGGGGTTGAGGGTAAAATCCAGTGCAAGTAATTCGTCGCGCACCTGACGCCATTTTTCGCTGCCGGGTTTGGCGGCCTGTTGCCATAAGCGACCGGCTTCGGCAAAACGATGCTGCTCATTATTGTAATTGTAGTTGGCCGAGTAGTTCTGAATTCGCTGTCCTTCAAACAGTGCTTCGGGTAAACCATACCAGTGTTCCATGGTGGTCAGACCCAGTCGGGCGGAGTCCAGTACATTCATGCTCATTACGTTGAGCTGGGCATGGTGCATGGCGCTGCCAAGCCCTTGTTTTTTGGCTTCTTGCAATGCGGCCTGCATGATTTTTGGCGCCGCACCAAAGAACTTAATGCCTTTGGCACCGTGTTTTGCCGCCCATTTTACCCAGTCCCGTGCCTGCTCGGCGGTATAAATGGGGGATTCACTGCCCAGACCAAAACCAAAATAAGGGATGATTCGGGGCGCAACCACCTGGTTCTTGTCGCTGCGCCTGACATGGTCCAGTACCCAGTCCACGCCGTTAAAGCTGCCGGGTTCGCGCACAGTGGTAATGCCATGAGCCAGCCATAGCTTAAATACGTACTCGGCTGGAATATTGTCCGCAGAGCCACCAATATGGCCGTGCAAATCAATAAAACCGGGCAACACGTAATGGCCTTCAAGGGCTAGTTGCTGGTCACCTGGCTGAGCTTTGGGACGCCCTTCGGCCAGAATCGGTACACCGGGATTGCCGACATTGTAGATGCCGGCGATGCGATTTTTTTCGATAACAATGTCAACCGGACCACGGGCTGGCGCGCCTTCGCCATTGACCAGAGTAACGCCGCGCAAAATCAAGCGGGAGTAGGGGCCTTGGCCTTCATCTGCGGCCCGCTCGGGGGCACTGGCACCGGGTTTGGCCCAGGTATGCAAACTCAACAAGGTGCCTAGCAGCAATGCCTGGAATTGGCGTATTTTCATTATTTTTCCTTTACTTATTTTCGTGGCGCGCAGTTGCCCGGGCAAAAAGGTCAGCAGCCTGCAGTAAAAGCCCTGTGAAAAGTTAAGCATATGTTATAAAAATACTTTGTGGCGTTGGAATTTAGGGAGAACAACATGGGAATCATAAAAAAAATTGCTCTTGGGTTGGTGTTGCTGATTGTACTGTTTTTTGCGGTGGGCTTTATGTTGCCCTCTGAGTTCAGGGTGGAGCGCTCTATTACCATTGACGCCCCCGCTGAAAAAATTTACCCCCAAGTGGCGGACTTACAAAAGTGGCAGGATTGGGGCGTGTGGTTTAAGCGCGATCCCGCCATGCAGGTTCATTACGATGGCCCTACAGCTGAGGTGGGAATGCGTTCAGAGTGGATAAGTGCCCAGGAAGGCAGCGGCGTGATGGAGATTATTGCCGCCGATCCGGACAAGCGACTGGTGTACAGCCTATATTTCCCCGAATTTGAAATGGGCAGCACCGGTGAAATTATTTTGACCGACGAAGAAGGCAAAACCCGTGTGCAATGGGTGGATTATGGTGATGTGGGCAGCAACCCCATCAATCATTATTTTGCGGTGATGATGGACTCCATGGTCGGGCCGGATTTTGAAATGGGCCTGGCCAACCTTAAGACCCTGGTTGAGAACAGCCGTTAGTGGTGTCCGTTGGTCTTATGAAAATAGAATTTGGTCCCGTGCCGGTTGATTCGTTGCACTATGACTGATGCACTAGCGGAAGTTACAGCGAGTTAACATCTATGTCGAATCAGTTAAGTCGAATGCTGGCCCATTGGCAGGCACAAAAAGACCAAATGCAATGGGTGCTGGCCACCATTATTGAAACCGCGGGCTCCAGCTATCGTAAAGCCGGTGCCATGATGCTGATCAACAGTCTGGGCCAGTATCGTGGTCTGCTCAGCGGCGGTTGCCTGGAAGCGGATATTCTGCGTCAGGCCAGGCGCTGCTGGGACAGCGGCTATAGCCGGATTATTCAATATGACCAGCGGGACGAAGACGACTGGGCCTGGCAACTGGGCATCGGCTGTGGCGGTATGGTGCGCATACTGCTTCAGCCCATTGATGCACAAAATCAGTACTTGCACCTGGATGCCCTGCTGGATGAACTGAACCAGCAGCGCGGCGGATATTATTCACAGTCTTTGGACGATGGGCGGCCCGATAATCAATTGCTGACCGCGCGTCCCCAATGGTTGGATGATAACGAGCGCTGCGGCCAGTTTGATCTACCCCAGGGGCGGATCTTTACCCAGCATATAAAACCCGCTCCGCATATTGGTATATTCGGTGGCGGCCTGGACGCCAAACCGCTGGTGGCGATGGCCAATGAACTGGGCTGGCGTATCAGTTTGGTGGACCCGCGTCCAGCCAATGCCAGAGCTGAGTGGTTTCCTGCGGCCAACTGTATACATGAACCCATTAGCCAGCTTGATCAACAGCCCTGGCTGGATAGTCTGGATGCCGTGGTGTTAATGGCTCATCATGTGGAGCTGGACGCCCAGGCGCTGTCTGTGTGTCGGAATTTGCCTCTGAAGTATCTGGGCATCCTCGGACCTGCACATCGCACCGAGCGGGTATTGAAAGTTGCCGGCTTAAGTCAGCGGGACATTGTTGCTCCGCTATTCAGCCCCATAGGACTGCGCCTTGGCGGTGAACTGCCAGAGTCCATTGCACTGGCCACGCTGGCAGAGATCCATGCGGTGCTGGAAGGCAAAGATGGTCTGTCCATCAGTGGTGAACTGGCTCAATGAAAGTGGCGGGCGTGATCTTAGCTGCTGGCAATGCCAGTCGCTATGGTGGCATTAAACAGCTTGCTGCCCTTGATGGGCGGCCGATGCTATTGCATTGCTTGTCTGCTTACCAAGACATTGCTCTGGCACAGACCGTGGTGGTGCTGGGGGCTTATGCAGACAAAATTGAACCTATCATGCCTGATTGGGTGGATATGGTGGTGAATCCCGATTGGCAACAGGGCATGGGCAGCAGTCTGGCCAGTGCCATAAAGTGGCTGCATTCGGATATCAGCCATGTGTTGGTGGGGCTGGCTGATCAGCCCGATATTAGCGCCTTGCAACTGGTGGCGTTATTAAAACAGGCCAAACTGTACAAAGAGTGTCGTATTGCCGCAGAGTATGCTCAAGGACCTGGTGTGCCAGCGATATTTCCAAGCATTGATTTTGCTGCGCTGGCAAAACTTAACGGTGACAAGGGGGCAAAAGCACTGCTATTGGCAGAACCGTCCCGACTCAAAACCCTGCCAATGGTGCAGGCTGCAACAGATATTGATACCCAAGATGAATTAAAACAATGGCAACAAGCCAGGGGAAAAAGACCATGATGAATTTCACCTTAAACGGCAATGCCGTGTCAGTGGATGCCGAGGACGATATGCCGCTGTTATGGGCACTGCGGGATATGCTGGGCATGACCGGCACGAAGTACGGTTGTGGGATGGCCTTATGTGGTGCCTGTACCGTGCATCTTGACGGCCAGGCAGTAAGAGCCTGTACCTTGCCCATGTCGTTAGTGCAGGGCAAAAAAGTGACCACCATTGAAGGCCTGGCGGTGGATGCATCACACCCGGTGCAGCAGGCCTGGAAAGAGCATAATGTGCCGCAGTGCGGTTATTGTCAGTCTGGGCAGATGATGAGCGCAGCGGCCCTTCTGGCTAAACACCCTAATCCTGATGACAACACCATTGATGAGCAGATGCAGGGCAATATCTGCCGCTGTGGTACTTATCCGCGGATTAAGGCCGCGATTAAGACGGCCGCTAAGCTGGGGAGCAAATCATGAGCCAGATAGCCAACGTCAGCCGCAGACAGTTTTTAAAATTAACCGGCATGGGTGCCACCGGCCTGGTGCTGGGTGGATTGCTGCCCGGATTCAGACCGGCCTGGGCCCAGACCGGGGATGCAGTTAGTGAACTGAATTTGTTTGTTAGCATCGGCAGTGATGATTTGGTGCATATTATTTGCCATCGCAGTGAAATGGGTCAGGGGATCCGCACCGGCTTGCCACAAGTGGTGGCCGATGAGCTGATGGCTGACTGGCAAAAAGTGCAGGTGGTGCAGGGGCTGGCCAATGCCGAATACGGCAGCCAGAATACCGACGGCTCGCGCTCGGTCAGACGTTTTTACCAGATTATGCGCGAAATGGGTGCGTCAGCCCGGGCGATGCTGGAACAGGCTGCCGCCAATCAGTGGCAGGTCCCACTGGAAGAAGTACAGGCCAGGGATCATCAGGTCTGGCACCAGAAGTCGGGCCGCAGTTTGCGTTTTGGCGAGCTGGCAGAAGCGGCCGCCGGGTTAACCCCACCGGCCAAAGACCAGCTTAAGCTTAAGTCCCCTGATGACTTTAACTACATAGGTAAAGACGTTCCGATTGTGGATATGCCCGCCATTCTGAGTGGCCAGACGGTATTTGGTCAGGACGTGCAACTGCCTGACATGTTATACGCCAGTATTGAGCGTACTCCGGTGGTGGGGGCCAATGTCAAATCAGTAGACAACAGCGCGGCATTGAAAGTTAAAGGCGTGGTCGACACCTTTGTGATGCCAGAGCAAAGTGAACCTGTGCTGTTTAAACCTTTACCCGGCGTTGCCGTACTGGCGACCAATAGCTGGGCAGCGATGCAGGGACGTAAGCAACTGCGTATTGAATGGACCGACAGTACCCACAGCGAACACGACTCGGACGCCTACCTGGACGTGCTGAAAGGCCGGGTAAAACAACAAGGTAAAGTGATACGCAGTATCGGTGATGCCTATGCCGGTATGATGAACGCGGTGGACACTTTTGAAGCGGGCTACAGCGTACCTTATCTGATTCATGCCCCGATGGAGCCGCCTGCAGCAACGGCAGTATTTAAAGACGGCACCTGTGAAATCTGGGCTTGTACCCAGACACCACAAAGCACCCAGCAAAATGTGGCGGGCGCGCTTGGCATTGAGCCTGACAAAGTCAAAGTCAATGTGACCTTGCTGGGCGGTGGCTTTGGCCGTAAATCCAAACCGGATTTCTCGGTAGAAGCGGCTATTCTGGCTAAGCAGACAGGTAAGCCGGTTAAGGTCAGTTGGAGCCGTGAGGATGAAATTCGTCACGGTTACTATCACGCCGCCGCCGCGATGCATTTTGCGGCGGGCATGGACGACACCGGCCGGGTGGTCAGTTGGTTGCAGCGTACCGCGTTTCCCAGTATCAGCTGGACCTTTAATGGCACCTCAGATGAGCCATCCGGCTCGGAGCTGGACTTGGGCTTTGGTGACTTGCCTTTTGCGCTGGATAATTTGTCCTGTGAGGTCCAAAAGGCGGAAGCGCATTTGCGTATCGGTTGGGTGCGTTCGGTCAGCAATATCCAGCATGGCTTCGCCATTGGTTCTTTTGTGGATGAACTGGCGCATAAACTAGAGCGCCGACCACGGGAACTGTGGCTGGAGCTGCTGGGCAGTGATCGCCTGGTCGACCCTGAGCCTGAAGGCTTTAAATACGGCAATTATGGCGAATCCAAAGCGGTTTTCCCCATTGATACGGCCCGCATTAAAGGGGTACTGAATCTGGTGGCGGATAAAGCCGGGGTCGACAAACCCACGGCTAAAAATGAAGCCTGGGGACTGAGTGTGCATCGCAGTTTTGTCAGCTATGTGGCGGTGGCCACCAAAGTCCGGGTGGATGGAAATAAAGTGCAGGTACTGGAAATGCACAGCGCCATTGATGCTGGCACCGTGGTGAACCCCGACAGGGTCAGATCGCAAATGGAAGGGGCCATGATCTTTGGCCTGTCGCTGGCGATGATGGGGGAAATCAGCGTAAAAGACGGTGCGGTGGTGCAGTCTAACTTCCATGACTACCCGCTGCTACGCATTAATCAGTCACCGCAAATTCACAGTTATATTGTCGAGTCCAGCCAACCGCCTGGTGGGGTGGGTGAGCCCGGTGTACCGCCGGTGGCGGCCAGCCTGTGCAACGCTATATTTCGCGCAGGCGGCAAACGCATTCGCGACTTGCCTATAAGCAAGCATATGCAGGTGTAGATGACAGGGCGGCTCAGGCCGCCTTTTTTATGCGCAGATAATGTGAAGCAAGATCAGGTAGGCTGAGTGTGCTCAACCAGTTCAGATTGAATAACGACTGGGCCACTTATGGTGCGATGCAGGGGGCATTTGTTGGCAATCTCCAGCAAACGCTGGCGCTGTGCGTCGGTTAAATTGCCGCTCAGCTCAATGCGTCGCTGAATTGTTTCCTGCTGGGTGTTATTTGCCCCGTGATTGTCAGACTCGCGATGCAGAGAAAGGGCAACCTTGATGTGGTCCAGTGGCAGCGTTTTACGCGTTGCGTACATACGCAGCGTGATGGCAGTGCAAGCGCCCAGCGCCGCCAGTAAATGCTGGTAAGGATCGGGCCCCAGATCGTCACCGCCCAGGTTTTTGGGTTCATCGGCCAGCCAATGGTGATGGGCGCTACTGATCCTGACGGTAAACCTGTGATTATGTTCCTCCACCCAAATCTGTCCGGCCGGTGCCCCAGGTTGTTTATCCACTTCCGGCAGGTAACGGCTTGCCCAACCAGCAATGGTCTCTGCCACATACTGAGCATCGCAGTGCGCTGTGAGCAGATGGTCAGCCTGGTCCAGACTGATAAAACTTTTAGGATGACGGGCATCCTGATAAATCTTTTCTGCCTCGCTTATGGCCACCGTGCTATCCAGCGGTGCATGCATAATCAGCAAGGCTTTATTCAGTTCACTTAGATAGGCGCCCTGATAGGCATTGATATCATCCAGAAACTGCTTCTTAATCAGGAACTCTCGTTCGCCCAAACTCACACTGGCCTGACCCTGCTGATGTATATCCAGCAGCGAGCTGCCAAAGTGCTGCACTACATGGGCGGCACTGTGCGGCGCGCCAATGGTGATGACGGCTTTAGCCTCTTTAACCTGCCCGGCCATGGCCAGTACGGCCGCAGCGCCAAGACTATGGCCAATCAGCAGGGCGGGGGCCTGATACCTTTGGCGCAAAAAACTGGCGGCCGCCAGTAAGTCATCCAGATTGGCGCAATAGTGATGGTTGGTTAAATCACCGTCATTGCTGCCAAGTCCGGTAAAGTCAAACCTGAGCACGGCAATGCCGTTAGCCGTTAAGGCCGACGCAATGCTGGATGCGGCCACGTTGTTGTTTGCGCAGGAAAAACAATGGGCGAACAAGGCAAAACAGCGAATAGGCTGCTCTGGCCATTCCATTAGCCCCCTGAGCTGATGTCCCAGTCCCGGAAAATTAATTTCTTCTCGCATAACAGACTCCCGTGTATTCATCCTTAACCATGCATGGTCAGTTGTGCCTGGCCGAAACTGGCAGCGATACCCCGATACGGTGAATAGACGTTACAAGTGAATGGCGCTTAGTGCAATAAACTCCCATTGGGTCAACCCGGCGGCATATACGAGTTTTTTGAGATGACCTTTAATTGTTGTTCAGGGCAATGTCACAGAGAACTTTTGTACTGCTTGTAAACTCCCTGATTTCCTCCTGTAGCCATTGGCTGAAGGCTTGGATCCTGGGATTGCTAATGTTGACGTTGCTGCACAGCAGGTAATAGCCGTAGTCAGTAATGCGCCAAGGCATAAGAATACTCAGCTGCTGCCGCTTAATTGCCTCAAATGCAAGGCTCAAACGTCCAATACACAGACCATTTCCGGCTAAACAAGCCGATAGCGCTAGTGCACTGTCTGATACCGATAGGGTATTGTGCTTTGCCTTATTGACTCTGGCTTCTCGTAACCATGGCGACCAACCCATCCAGGGTTCGTCCGGATTCAAATTATGCTCGGCAAGCAGCAGTTCAGTTTGTAGCAAGGTTTTGCGATCAACGGCGGCATACTCAAGTTTGCTGGTGGACACTAGTGGCGCGGCAGCATCTGACATTAAAAAAACACTGTGCAGTCCGGGGTATTGTCCCATCCCAAATCGCACGGCGACCTGTGCTTTGTCTGTACGCATATCGCAAATATGATTGTCTGCCTTGACCGTCAATCGCAGCTGCGGCATTGCCGCCCGCAGTTTTTGCAATCTTGGTGCCAACCAGAATTGACAAAATGCGTGCGGCGCTGACAATTCAAGGGGACCGGCGATATCAACGTTTTGCAATGAAAGTGTTGCCTGCCCAAGTAGCCTGAACACTTCTGCCACATCTTTATAGTAGCGGTTACCCATTTCACTCAATATGACTCCTCTGGGTCGACGTAAGAACAATTTTAGATTGAGTGTTTGTTCTAACTCACGCACCTGATGACTAATGGCGGCAGCGGTAACGTGCAATTCTGCAGCGGCTTTTACAAAACTACCGTGACGGGCAGCGGCCTCAAAGGCTCGTAAACTATTCATTGGAGGAAGACGTTGTGACATTTGGCTTAATATTTTTTGGTCATAGGCTAAGAATAACTCCGTTGTGACAAATTATTCTACTGCTCATACTGGACACTTCAAAGCAACAGGGGGATGTCTTATGTATAAAGCAGAGCAATTATTTCGTCTTAGCGCATTCAGCGAGAGTCCGCACGGGGGTAATCCGGCCGGCGTCTGGATAGGTGAACAATTACCTGATGCCGAAACCATGCAGCGCATTGCCGCTGAAGTGGGCTATTCGGAAACAGCCTTTATTGCGCCAGGCACAGGGGCAGAGCGACAGATTCGTTACTACAGCCCGTTGGCCGAGGTATCATTTTGTGGTCATGCTACGATTGCCTCTGGCGTGGTGCTGGCAAAAGCCAGCGGAGCAGGAACTTACAGACTGCATACCTCAGTTGGAGAGGTCACCTTGGAAACCGAAGAACGGGATGGTAAGGGCTTCGCCAAATTAACCTCGGTCGCCACAGAGCAGCGGCCGATTCCAGCGGCCAGGCTTGCACAATATCTGGATGTTATCGGTTGGCATTCTGATGAGCTGGATATGTCTCTTCCTGCAATCTTCGCTTTTGCTGGGGCCTGGCATCTGGTACTGGCCTGTCAAAGCCAGAGCAGACTGGACAATCTTGCTTATGATTTTAATCGCTTACAGACCCTGATGCTGGAAGATGGTTTGGCTACCCTGCAATTGATCTGGCGTGAACACAGTGGCTTATACCACAGTCGGAATCCTTTTCCGGTTGGTGGGGTGGTGGAAGATCCCGCCACAGGTGCAGCAGCAGCGGCGCTGGGGGGCTATTTGCGCGATCACGGACTGATTAAGGCTCCCATGCAATTTGAAATTCAGCAGGGGGTTAGGATGGGGCGTCCCAGCCAGCTTAATGTCAGTGTTCCGGTTACCGGAGGGGTGTCGGTTACCGGCACCGCGGTGGAATTGGCCGGGGATTAAACCGGCCATTGACCTGTTATAGCAGTGCTACAAGGTGTTTCAGCATGGCAGGATGAGCGGGCCATGCCGGGGCGGTAACCAGCTTGCCATCGGTGATGGCTTCATCCATCTGTAATTCTACATACTCGGCACCTGCCAGTCTGACTTCTGGTGCGCAGGCTGGATAAGCCGACACCTTTTTACCTTCAATCACATTGGCGGCGGTTAACAGCTGGGCACCATGACAGATTGCTGCCACTGGCTTGTTGCTGGCCATAAAGGCTTTGACAATGGCCAGTACCTTGCTATCCAGTCGTAAATACTCTGGCGCCCGGCCCCCCGGTAAATACAGAGCGTCATAATCTGAGGCAGCCACATCGTCGAAGTTGGCATTCAAGGTAAAGTTATGGCCGCGTTTCTCGGTGTAAGTTTGCTGACCTTCAAAATCGTGAATACAGGTGGCAATCGTTTCATTTTTGCGCTTACCCGGGCACACAGCATCCACTTCATGGCCCATAGCCAACAGTGCTTGAAACGGCACCATATTTTCGTAATCTTCGACAAAGTCACCGGTAATCATCAGTATCTTAGCCATCAGTTCCTCCTGGAGTGCGATTAATAAGCTAAGAGTACGCTGCTATCCACCAACTGAAAAGTCTCTTTGCCTAACCTGATAGAAAACCAGACATTCTATCGGTTCAGGATTGTTCCTCGGCAAAGGATTGATCCATGGTTTCAGCTGGGCATTCGCAGTTGGTGCGGCCCACTACTTTGGCAGGTACACCCACCACTGTGGTATGCTCTGGGACGGCGTGCAGTACCACAGAGCCAGCCCCTATCTTAGCGCCTTTGCCCACTTCGATATTGCCCAGTACCTTGGCGCCCGCGCCTATCATCACGCCTTCACGGATCTTGGGATGGCGGTCGCCACTTTCATTACCTGTGCCACCCAGGGTGACGCCCTGAAGAATTGACACATTGTCTTCAATCACGGCTGTTTCACCAATCACAATCCCGGTGGCGTGGTCAAACATGACTCCTTTGCCAATTTTACAGGCGGGATGGATATCGATACCAAACACTTCGGAGTTGCGACTTTGAATAAAGCGGGCCAGATCGCGACGATTCTGTTGCCACAAACAGTGGGCCAGACGGTGTACCTGAATGGCCTGAAAACCTTTGAGGTTAAGTAGCACGGTCAGGTATTTATCAACGGCGGGGTCGCGGTCAATCACCGCTTTAATGTCGCAACTGACATGGGTGAGCATATTGTCACAATTAACAAAAGCCTGATCGAACAGCTCCCGAAAGGTAAAGGCAGACACCACACCATCCGTCAGCTTGTTAGCAACAATAAAGCTCAACGCACTACCCAGACAGCTGTGATTTAAAATGCACGAGTAGACATGACTCGCCAGCAAGGGTTCAGTGCGGATCAGATCTTCCGCTTCCAGTCGAAGTTGTTGCCAGATTTGGTGACGCATGAAAAAGCCCGGATATTCAAGGGTGCCGGCTATTGTACGCATCAACGCCCTAAAGGTCTTGTAATTAAGGGGAATGGCTCATTGCAAAAGCGTATTAACCGATATGCCCCATCGTCTGGAAATTGAGTTGTCAGGTTATCTTTATTTTATACCGTCGGATATTGTCCCAGACTTCCTGCATATAAATAACCAGACCACTGACTTTATCCAGGTAAAAATCCACCTGGTATTTGTCACCGTCGGAGTAATGCAAAACCCAACAAGGCAAGGCAATACCGTAAGGTGTATGGTAAGACTTCTCGCTGACCTGATACGTATAATTTGCTGGTGCCGTTTTAGAGCCTGGATGATAAAAAGGTAAGGTTATCTGAGACTTGCCAGCAAGGTCGAGCAGGGCAAAGGTTTCCATATCCAGTTCCCAATTTAACAACCCTGGCTGGTGGGATTGCAAAAAATCGCTGTTTAAGTTGTCTTGCAGGTCCTTATCACCGTGGATTTGCTGTGGTTCAAATACATAGGCTTCGGTGCCCTTGGCATTATGGGTACGGTGATATAAGGGTAAGAAATTGTCAATTCGGTTGTAAGACACCAGGTCGCGGTTGCCTTTTGCATCGGCACTTTGCCAGTGCTGTTCTATTTTAATGGCCGGCTGACCTTGATACTCATCGATACTAACGATGCGTTGCCAGATGGCAGTATTTTTCAGCGTGCCGGTGTTGGCGTCGGTGATATAGACCAGATAACGGTGGTCACCCAAGGGGTAATCCTGACTGGTAAGATGGGTAAGTGACTCGGCGGCTGAAATGGAACTTGCGCTTAACAAAAAACACAATGCATACAAGGTGTTGTTCAAAACCATAGCGAATTATTTTTTTGCTTGAAGGAATGTTGATTGAAATGTGAACAGGCCCTTCTGTCCAACGGCTTTATGTAACAAGCGATGTTCGCTAAATAACAACGCCCCTTTCGGGGCGATGTGATTATTCAGGGATAACGCGGCCGACCAGGCGTTTACTGTCAGCAATCATATTAACCGTGGCACGGCGCAACTTAAGCAGCCCTAAGTATGTCAGGGGTAATAAGAATAAGCTGGTCAGGGTGGAAAACAGCAGGCCGCCAATGATGGCAATGGCCATCGGAGCATAAGGCGGGCCGTCACCGCCAATTTGGGTGCCGCCAAGTGCCAGGGGAATCAGTCCCAGTACTGTGGTGGCGACGGTCATCAGTATCGGCCGGGCACGGCTTAAACAACCATCCAGTATGGCCTGATGAACGCTTTCACCTTCGCCAATAAGCTGATTAATTCTGTCAACCAGCACAATACCGTTGTTGACCACTATCCCCATCAGAATCAACATGCCAATCATACCAATCACTGACATATTGGTGCCGGTGACCAAAAAGGCCCAGAATACGCCCGTGAAGGAAAATAGCAGTGACGTGATAACGGCGGTAGGCAGCAGCAGGGATTCAAACAGCGCAGCCATGACCAGATAAATCATGCATACCGCCAATAGCATATTAATTTGCATGACGGCTTCTGATTCATTCTGGTTACGGAAACTGCCATCCAGTGTCCAGCTGTAGCCGCTCGGTAGCGCGATATTGGCCATGACCGTTTCTATCCGCTCGCGGGCCTGCTCCAGTGTGGTGCCTTCTTGCAGGTTAGCTCCCACGCCCAGTGCCGTTTGCCGGTAATAGCGACGGATCTGCGACAAACGCGGTTTAATACTGATGTCGGCCACCATATCCAGAGTGATATTCTGTTTGTCATCGCGCTTGATGGTCAACCGTTTCAACTCGTCCAGTGAATGTTGCAATGATTCGTCAAACATCAGGCGAATATCCATTTCACCGCTATCCCCGTGACGGAAGGTACGCAAATTGGCGCCCCGCAATGCGGTTGCAACGGTATTGGCAACGGTTTCGGCAGACAAGCCAAAGCGGAAGGCTTTCTGTCTGTCTACGCGAATTTGCAACTCTTCCTTCTGGCCATTGATATCTGCTCTGACGTCGGTCAGTCCTTCGACCCGTTCCAGCACCGGAACAATTTGATCGGCAATACGCATCAATGTCTCTGACGATTGCCCAAGCAAGGTCAGGCGCACACCACCTTTACTCTCATTCCAGCGAAAGCTGGGCTGGCTGCGTACAAAGCTGGGCATGTCCTTTCTAATCATGTCTTTCAGCTCTGCCTGGCTGATGGGCAGGTCTTCATTCAGGGTCAGCCCGGACACGGCATGACCAGGGTTGTAATAGCTGTACACCTGTTTAATGTGGAAGCGCTCCTGATTGGCATACAAGTACTGCTCCATCCGATTGACTTCTTTTTCCACCTCATCAAGGCTGTAGTTACCGTCAATATTGTAGTTAAGCCAAAGTTGATTGTTTGGGTTGTCGTTGTCCCCGTCATTGGTTACCACACCCATAGGAATCGCAGTGGACAGCAGGATAAGGATGGCAATTAACGCGGTTTTGCCCTGATGAGCCAGGGTCCAGCTCAGCACACGCTTATACCAGTTGGCAAACTTACCAGCCTGGCTCCTGGGTTTGCTCGCCTGGTATTTAAGACGAGTGGTCAGCAGTGGGATCAGCGTCTGGGCAATCAATAGTGAGGCAAACAGTGAAATACAGATGGCGATGGCCACATGCTCAAGGAACACCGTGACTTCCTGTTTTTCGCCAACAATGTTAGGTAAAAACACAATGGCGGTGGTGGCCGTACCGGCGATAACTGCCAGACTGACCTTACTGACACCGGCTTTAGTGGCTTTGATCGCATCCGGCTGGGTTTCACGCTCGTGGCTGATACTTTCGGTGACTACCACGGCATTGTCCACCAACATGCCAATGGCGAGCATTAAGCCCATCATGGACAGAATATTCAGGCTATATCCCATAAAGTACATAAAGCCTAAGGTAATGCAGATGGCAAAGGGCACAGACAACACCACAATCAGGGTAGGGGCCCACTGGCGCAAAAACGCATAGAGCACAATAACCGACAGCAGTGCCCCCAGCATACCGGCGCTGAGCAGGTCACTCAGTGATTGAGTTACGCTGGTCGCCTCATCCTGCATGATATACAGATTAATACCATTAAATGCCGGGCTTTCATTGGCTTCGTCCACTACCTTTAGCACCGCCTGGGAGACTTCCACCAGATTACTGCCGGATTCACGATAAATATTCAACCCAACTGCGTAGGTTCTATCCAGATGACGGCCTTCGGTGCGTCTGGGTGTTTCATAGCGAACCTCGGCTAAATCCTTCAGGCGAATACCTTGCTGAACGATCAGATCTTCTATTTCCTCTTTGCTACGAAATTCCCCTTGCGGGTTCACGGTGATTTTCTGGTCCAGCTCAAAGAAATGACCGGCTGTCATGGAAAAGTTAGCGTCTTGCAGCACATTGTACAGTTTGGTCAGGTCGATATGCAGTGCAGCGATACGTTGTGCATCCAGGCGAATGGCAATCTGTTTTTTCATCACCCCATAAAGCTCTACCTTGGACACGCCGGCGACCCGTTCTATGGGCATCTTCAGATTACGTTCCAGAAGATCATAGGCATTAGACAAATCCCGATCACTGGAAACCCGCAACTGAAAAATGGGTAAATCGGCGGTATTAAACTGATACACCATAATGCGTTGCACATCCGAAGGCAGCAGGTGGCGGATGGCATCGATTTTCTCTCTGGCTTCGATGCTTTTGGCGTTTAAGTTTTCACCCCAGTTAAATTCCAGCTCGATCTCCGCGCTGTCCTCGTTGGAACGCGATGACAGGCGTTTAACGTCTGACATAGTGGCGAGCGCTTCTTCCACTGGCTTGGTGATCATCTTTTCCACTTCGGCGGGCGTGGCATCCTGATAGGGCACTACCACCACCATTTGTGGGATGTCGATGCCCGGAAATTTCTCCAGGGGCAGCAACCGACTGGCCATCAGGCCAAGCAGCAGCATGGAAAAAAACAGCATGCAAACGGTAACCGGCTTGCGAATGGCAAAGTCCGTCAGGGCCACGCTCATATTATCGAGCTTGTTCATGACCCACCTCCAACGTAGTCTGACTGGTTTGAATAAACTGCTTACGGTCAAACAGGCTATACAGCACCGGGATCAGCAGCAAAGTCAGTACGGTGGCAAACAATAATCCACAGATAACGGTGACAGCCATGGGGGTACGGATTTCTGCCCCTTCCCCCAGGCCAATGGCCATTGGCAATAAACCTAGGGTGGTGGTTAATGTCGTCATCAAAATCGGGCGCAGGCGGCTGCTTGCTGCTGCAAATATGGCGTCATGTTTGTCACTGCCGCTTTCACGCAATTGGTTTATACGGTCCACCAATACGATGGCGTTGTTAACGACGATACCTGCCAGCATAATCAGGCCGATAAACACCACTACGCTGATATTGGTGCCAGTAATATACAGCCCGTAAATAGAGCCGGCACAAGCCAGGGGGACGGTGAACAGGATCAGGAAGGGATGCAGCAGCGATTCAAACTGGGAAGCCATGACCAGGTACACCATAAACACCGCCAGTAGCAGAGCAAACTTCAGCGAATCAAAGGAAACCTGCATTTCTTCATTTTGACCAGCAATACGGGCCTGCATGCTAAGTGGCAAATCCAGTTTAGCCAGCAGCTGTTTAACGTCAGTCACCGCTTCACCTAAGTCACCATAGGCCAGGTTAGCACTTATCAGGGCCACACGCTCCTGACCTACCCGGGTAATCTCACTTGGGCCAACCGACATCTGGATATCGGCAACCGCTTCCAGGGGAATGGCCGGACTGCCACCTGGGTTGACTGTGATACCGGCAATATCCTGTACTGAATCGCGCTGTTGCTCCTGGGTGCGCACCAGAATGTCGACTTTGCGATCATCAATGGCATAACGGCTTGCCACTTCACCACCAATTTTGGCCGCTATCAGTTTTGATACGTCGGCGGCACTCAGCCCCAGCTGTGCTAACTTGGCATGGTTAAAGTAGATTTTCAGTTCGGGGTGACCGGCACGCAAGGTGGATTTAACATCAGCGAATCGGTTATTTGTTTCAAGTAAACTCACCAACTCGTTGGCATAACGGCTCAGCATACTCAGATCATAACCGGTGAGCTGGATTTCCATTGGCGTAGAGAAACTAAACATTTCGGGTTTGCCAAATTTGGCGGTGATACCTGCCTGGGTACGCAGGTAGTCACGCATGGCGTCCATGGTGTTGGACTCGTCAGTGGCGCTGCTGCCTGGGGTCATCACCACATTCAGTTTGCCCCAGTAATCGCCTCCCTGGCTGGGGGATGCGTTCATTAAGCTACCGGTGCCCGCCAGTGAATAGGTGCGTTGCACGTTGGGTAATTGCTGGGTGAACAGGGCCAGCTTTTCCAGCACCTGGTCTGTATCTTCCAAACGCGCCCCGGTAGAGAGGTTTACTTCCACATGGAATTCGCCCTGGGACATAGGTGGAATCAGCTCCATCCCCAGACGTGGGATCAGCGCCAGTGAAAGCAGCGACACAGCCAGGATTCCACTTAAGGTCAGCATTCGTTGCCGCATGGCCGCGCGTAGCATCACCTGATAAGCATGTTCAAGGATATTAAAACCCTTCTCAAAGCCCCACTGAAAAGGTCGCAGCAGTAAACCGAACAGTCTGCGTAGCAAACGGGTCAACATCACGACCGCACTACTAATGAACAGCGACAGCGCATAGATCAGCTTACCGACTGCTTTGATCAGCATCCTGAACGGCCAGGCCAAGACATACAGCGTTCTAGCCGCTATGCCGCTGGGCGGTGCAACAGCATCATCCGGTGCCGAATCAAGCTCCATAGACGGCGAAGTCTGACCCGGCTGCTTTTCTCTGGCCGCCAACATAGGGATCAGTGTCAGTGCGACAACCAATGAAGCCGCCAGAGCAAACGTCACGGTCAGGGCCTGGTCGCTGAACAACTGACCGGCTATGCCTTCAACAAAAACCAGTGGGAAGAAGACTGCCATGGTGGTCAACGTCGAGGCGATGATGGCGTTACTCACTTCTTTGGTGCCTTTAGCGGCCGCATCGTGAGGATGGTTGCCCAGCTTTTTGTGGCGGTCAATGTTTTCCAGCACCACAATACTGTTATCCACTAACAAGCCGATGGCCAGTGCGATGCCACCCAAACTCATGATATTCAGACTGATGTCGTTACCATACATAAGGTTAAAAGTGGCAATGATGGACACCGGAATGCTGATGGAAATAATCAGGGTGGGCCAAATGTTTTTGAGGAACAGATAGAGCACCAACATGGCCAGAAAACCGCCAATAATGGCCGCTGACTTGACTTCGTCAATGGCGCTGGCGATAAACAGAGATTGGTCATACACCAGTTGTAACTGATACTGGGCCGGAATGTCTTTTTTGATCTGCTCCAGACGTCGTTTAACATTCTGCGCGACTTGTACGGTATTGGCGTCACCTTCTTTGTAAATGGCGACTTCCACGCCTTCCAAACCGGCGAAGCGGGTAATAGCATCTCTTTCCTTATGGCTGTCCAGCACCTCAGCGATGTCGCCTAATCGGATATTGCGGCCTTCTCGACTGGCAATAAAGAGATCGCGCATTTGCTCAAGATTCTGAAATTGATTGAGTGTGCGCACCAGATACTCACGACTGCCGTCTTCCACCCGGCCTCCTGAGGTATTCACGTTTTCAGCCTTGAGACGGGCGATCACTTCTTCCAGTTTAATATTAAGCTGACTGGCTTTGTCCTGATTGATCAGAACCTGGATTTCATTTTCCAGGCCACCGCCGACTTTGACTGAGGCAACACCTTGCACGGACTCCAGCTTACGTTTGAATTCCTCCTCGGCATAGGTACGCAGTCGTTTGGTTGCATTGGCATCCATATTACCCTGTGTAGCCCCCAGCCCCATGCGCAGTATGGGATCCATATTGGGGTTAAAACGCAGCAGTAACGGCTTTTTCACATCCAGTGGTAACCAGATCACATCCAGCTTTTCGCGTACATCCAGGCTGGCCAGATCCATTCTGGTGCCCCATTCAAATTCCAGCACCACATCAGACTGACCGGCTTTTGAGGTAGATGTTACGGTGCGTACACCCTTCACTACACCAACGGCTTCTTCCACCGGTTTACTCACCAGTTGCTCGACTTCACCTGGAGCTGCACCGGGATAGTCGGTGCGAATGGTCAGGGTAGGGTAGGACAACTCGGGTAGCAGATTGAGTGCCAGTCGAGACAGTGACACCATGCCAAATAAGATAATGGCAAAGGTGAACATCCACACAGTAACCGGCCTTTTAACAGCCACATCAACTAAGCTCATGATAATCTTCCTTCTGCTTAGCGCTTGGCCAGTTCGAGGGTATTGACGATTTCTACTGGTGCCTTGTCTTTTAAATTGTGATGGCCTGTGACGACCACCTGTTCGGTGCCAGAGAGCCCGTTAAGCACTTCCACCTTATCGCCTTCGGTATAGCCGGTTTGCACCTTGATTTTTTCTGCCACACCATCGCGAACCACAAATACGCTGCTTGTATCGTCAATATTGATAATGGCCTGACGCGGTAGAAGAGTGGCATTTTGATGCGTGTCGTAGTTGAGCTTCACCTGAGCAAACATCCCGGTTTTTAAGCGGTTATCTTCATTGGGTACACGCAAGGTAACTTTGAAAGTACCGGTTTTGGCATCTATAACCGGGCTGATGCGTTCCACAAAGGCCTTCACCTGGTTGTCATTGGCTGCGGTAATATCCAACTGTGCAGCTTGGTCGACATGCACTTTGGACAGCTCTTTTTCAGGCAGGTGCACAACACCGTAAAGTTGTTTCTGTTGCACAATATGGAACATGCGTTCACGCTGGAATGACTCTGTCAGGTTACCTACTTTGGCATTACGTTCGGCGATAAAACCGGCAATAGGCGCTTTGATGGTGGTTTCTGCCAGGTCCAGCTTAGCGAGCTCCAACTCCGCTTTGGCTGCATCATAAGAGGCGCTGAGTTTGTCAAATGCATCATCGCTGACCAATTTCTTGGCGTACATGTCACGAACTTTATTCAGTTCCTTTTCTATTCCGGTCAGATTGGCTTCTGCGCGTCTGAGGTTAAGGATATAGCGTTCGGTTTCCAATCTGGCCAGAACCTGGCCTTTTTCCACATAATCGCCTTCTTCCACCAGGATCTCATGAATAATGCCGGATGCTCTGGCTACCACAAACGCTTCTTCTTTGGCTTCGAGAATGGCTGTGGTGGCGTAATTAGAAGAAATATCTCCCTGACTCAATGCGGCGACTTCAACCGGAATGGCGATAACCTCGGCTTTTTTTTGCGCGCTATCAACGGTTGCTTCGGCACCGCCACAGCCACTTAACAGAGCGCTGGCAGCGAATATGGAACTGGCGATGAGTGTTTTTACGAACCTGGATTGCATGGATTTTCCCCGGAAGTTTATCGTGTGGTCACAATGTCCTGTGTTATTGCACTATGAAGCACTCACCGTGCCAGTGTAATAAGTTCAATAAAAACAAATAGATGTCTTTGTCCTTATGTTCGAGGTTTGTTGGTTTGCGTATAAGTTGGCGATTTCGACCAATTGTTGGTTACTTGTGTCAAAAGTTAATGTTGCGTCAACCCTGATCACTTAATGTTAGTGGTTTAGCAAAGGCTATCGAGATGAAATTTGTAAGTAAGTGTGCTGAGGTTGTTTGAAAAGAGAACCATGCGGGTAGGCTTGAAAGGGAGGGGGAATACAAAAGTAGCAGATCAATTTTTACCGCAGCATTGCTTAAACTTTTTATTACTACCGCAAAAACAGCTGTCATTCCGACCTAACCTGAGTTTGCCACAGTCATCTAACATCTGCCCATCCACATAACGCCAATGACCTTCTTCAATAATAAAGCGGGATAGCTCATGTAGTTTATACAATTGGCCATCGTAACGATAAAAGGCACTAAATTGTACGGTGGCCCCTGGCTCGGTTAGCTGATGAGACTCTACCTGCAATGCCAGCCATTGTGTTTCATTGGCATCTTGTTGCAACACTGCCAAAGACAAGTCCCGGCGTTTAGCCTGGCTATAAGTGTCCAATATATATTGGAAATCACCCAATACATAGGCGCAATAACGTGAGCGCATCAAGGCCTCTGCGTTTTGGGCCAAAAGCTTACCTTTAAGCAGTGGCTCACAGCAGCGTACAAAGGCAAGTTTACTATCGCAATAACAAAGTGTTGTCATGGAAAAAGTCGAGATCGGCAGCAGTAAGCCCATTACCATGGCCCAAAGACAAGATTGTTGTCCAGGCCTTTTTCTTTACTTAAGCTTACCACTGTAACGCCAAACTGACGACAGAGCTGTTCCAGGCGCTTACGGTTTAATTCATCCAGTACTAACTCTTCTACAAACAGTGCGCAGGTTTTTCCGGCACTCATCAGCTTTTCCAGCCATTCCAGAGTCTGTTCTGCTTCAGGACGAGGTAACTGCTGGCTATGGTGTTCTGTCCGTTTAAATCGCAGGTTGTTGGCCAGCAAATAAATCCATTTATTCTGTTGCGTAAAGTGTTGCATCAGACTGCGAAGTTGCGACCCCTGGTAAATGGACAATTCCATTAAGCCTGGTTGGTGGCGAGACGGAAGCAATGCGTTAACGGCCATAACAAAACCTTGTTTATTTATACAGTGGTTGTGCAAACAGTAGTACTGTATAAATGAACATGCAAGTGTTTTTTTTAAACAATTTTCAGAGAAGGCGTGTCTTCTGCATTTAGTGCCTGTGAGGCAGGAATAACTGTCGATACAGTCTGGAAGCAAATTCGTCCGTCATCCCTGAGATATAATCAGCGATAACCCGTTGTTCCTGCCCCTGAGCCTGTCCTTTCAGCCAGCGCTGCTTGGTGTTTTCCGGTAACAAACGCATAGGGTCGGAACTGAATGCTTCAAATAAGGCTATCACCAGTTGCTGGCCTTTAAACTCCATACGCTGTACGTCGCTCTGCCGAATTACCCGCCGGTATACATAAGCTTTAAATTCGTCCAGAGCCTGACTAAAGCCAGATGGAAGCTGGGCGTTATTGGCGAGTAAAGGGTGTTTGAATTGGTTATCCGTAGTGCCAATTTCAACGGCAGTAATAAAGGCGTTAACCAGAGCACCAATGGCGTCTTTACGATCATAGTGGGCCTGGCTGAACAATTTGATCGCAAGGTGCTGTATGTTCTGGCTAAGCCAGACAATGTCGAGTTGGCTGATGGGGTTGGCGACTTCTTCAATAAAACTATCCTGGCTGACAATACCTGTCACTATGGCATCTTCCAGATCGTGAATGCTATAAGCAATGTCGTCGGCAAGCTCCATAATAGAGCAATCAAAGGACTTAAAACGGGTTTTGGCAAGCTGCGCATTGTGTGGGGCAAAGCTACAAAATAGCGCTTTGTCTTCGGCTTCCAATGGTGACAGCAACCAGTCAAATACGTCTTTGTCGTCATCAAACAAACCTTTAGCCGGTTGCCAATCCTGTAAACGCTCTGTTGTCGGACGGGTGATTAATAACTGACTTTGATAGTTCGGGTATTTCACCAGGCCCAACAAAGTTCGGCGGCATAAGTTCATACCTGCGTCGGGTGTATAGGGCTCAAGCTTGGTGACAATGCGAAAAGTCTGCCCATTGCCTTCAAAACCCCCATGCTTGCGCATCATATAGTTCAGTGCCATTTCGCCCCCGTGGCCGAAGGGCGGGTGACCTATATCATGGGCCAGACAGAGTGTTTCGATCAGATTATCGTTAAGGTCCAACGCATGACTTTGCTGTGGGTACTTCTGCCGCAGTTGGGATGCAATGCCATGGCCAATTTGTGCGGCCTCCAGCGAATGTGTTAAGCGGGTGCGATGAAAATCATTCACACCCACGCCAAGTACCTGCGTTTTGGCCTGCAAACGGCGAAAGGCGGCGGAGTGCAACACCCGGGCTTTATCGCGCTGGAAGGCTGAGCGGTGGTCCCCCTGTCGTTCGGGTTGCATCTGCTGTCTTGCAAGCCAGGGGGACATAGATTACTCCTGCGTGATTTCGTCCAGACTCAAAGAGAAACTGGGTACATAGGCCTCAAGGAAATAATTAACTTCCTCTGATTGATATTCCTGTAGGATTTTATCCAATCGCCGTTTTGCCAGTTCAAACTCATGGTTGCCGGCGGATAGTTCTTCAAGGGTTTTAAGGTAGGCGCAAATAATATCGGCGGCCTTAATAATAAATCGCTCGTCGTCGGTGTGATATTGCCCGTCAATTAACTGCGCGTAATCCTGCCGGAATGCATCGGGGGCCATTTCTATCAGCTTTTGCTCGGCGATTTGCTCAATCTTTTTGTATTCCTGCTGAATCGCCGGATTATAATATTTCACCGGGGTAGGTAAGTCGCCGGTCAGAACTTCCGATACATCGTGGAACATGGCCAGGGTGGCAATGCGAAAAGGGTCTAACTGGCCGCCGTAATACTTATTGCGGATCATGGCCAGGGCGTGGGCAACCATGGCCACCTGCAAGCTGTGCTCCTGCACATTTTCGGTACTGACATTGCGCATCAGCGGCCAGCGGTTAATCAGTTTCATACGCGCCAAATGGGCGAAGAAGTGACTTTGCGGCACACTCATTGACCATTTTCCTGACGATAGCCGGCGAAGAAGCGTTCCACCTTGCCAAGGGCCGTTTGCAACTGGTCGGCGTGAGGTAAAAAGACCAGCCGGAAGTAGCAGCCCTCTTTAAGGTTAAAAGCACTGCCGTGCACCAGCAATACTTTTTCCTGGCGCAGCAGGTCAAGAATCATCAATTCATCATTGCTGATATTAAAACGTGTGGCATCCACCCTGGCGAAGCAGTACATGGCCCCCTTGGGTTTTACACAGGAGATGCCGGGGATCTGCTCCAGTAAGCGCCAGGCCGTGTCCCTTTGCAAACGTAAACGGCCGTCGGCTTGTACCAGATCATTAATACTCTGATATCCGCCAAGGGCAGTTTGTATGGCGTGCTGGCACGGCACATTGGCACACATCCGCATAGAGGCCAGCAAGTTCAGGCCTTCCATATAACTGCGCCCGAGCTTTTTATTGCCACTTAACAGCATCCAGCCGGCGCGAAAACCGGCCACCCGGTAATTTTTCGACAGGCCACTGAAGGTCACAAACAATAAATCATCCGCTAGGGAGGCAATACAGGTATGTCTGGCTTCGTCGTAAAGGATCTTGTCATAGATCTCGTCGCTGAAAATCACCAGACCGTGTGTACGGGCCAGTTCAATCACCTCCAGCAGCAGTTCTTTGCTGTATACCGCACCGGTAGGATTATTCGGGTTGATCATGACGATAGCCCGGGTGTTCGGTGTGATTTTACTCTTTATATCCTGAATATCCGGAAACCAGCCGGCCTGCTCGTCGCAGCGATAATGCACTGGTGTGCCGGAAGAAAGCGTTACAGCGGCCGTCCAAAGTGGATAATCCGGAGAAGGCAGCAGAACTTCATCGCCGACATTCAGCAAAGCCTGCATGGCCATCACAATCAGTTCGCTGACGCCATTACCGATAAACACATCTTCAATATCAATGTTTTTGATATTCTGCTGCTGATAATACTGCATCACCGCCACGCGGGCAGAATATAGGCCTTTAGCATCGGCATAACCCTGTGCCGTAGGTAAATTGTGGATGACGTCTTTAAGAATATCGTCCGGCGCTTCAAAGCCGAAGGGCGCAGGGTTGCCGATATTCAGCTTTAACACCCTGTGTCCCTCATCCTCCAGCCTTTTTGCCTCGGCCAATACGGGGCCGCGGATGTCATAACATACGTCGTTGAGTTTGCTGGATTTTACAATCTGTTTCATGCACTGCTGGGGTTTGAAAAACGGCCCTACAGGGTAATACAGTCGCCACCGTCTTGTCTGCATGGCTAAGGAGATATTTTGCTAAAAATATCCTGACCTTGGGGTTATGACACATCCCTTTACATTGCCGCGATTGGCGAAATCGCCACAGCCTGATAATTATTATCTGAAAAGCTTGTTCAGGCACTGGGAGTATAAGTATGCCGATACCTTTGGTTTGGCTTGGTCTCGGACTTGGAGCGCTGGCGGCCGGGCGGAGTTTGCATAAAGCGTCACAGCAATCAGTACTGCACCATCCTGGTGATTTTACCGAGACGGTGATACCCCAAAACGGCGCGGTGGTGTGCTGCGGCGTCTTCGGTATTTTTGACCACACCGGTATCTGGATGGATGGCAGCATCATCGAACTAAATGGTAACGGCCTGGTAAGGGCTATTTCACCCCAGCGTTTTTTAGAAAATCGCAGTGGTGACCTGATTTACGTAGCCTGCGCTGACGATGGCACTGTGTTAGGAGACGAACAAATCGCCAGCAGAGCCGTTGCCAGAGTATTTGAGTATGCTGACTATCATCTTTTGCGTAACAACTGCCACCGCTTTGTGCTGTCGTGCTGTGATCCTTTGGCTGAGCACATCACCTTATTTAGTGAGTTGAATCAAAACCTGACCCGCCACTATGCACGCCAGATAAGCTGGCGCCCAGCCTTAATATAAGATGTCGGAAGCAGGTTGAGCTTGATAGAAGCAACCCTCAAGACGTCAACATTTCTCATAGGTATAAGTTCTAAAAAATATTTTCTAAGACTAGTTTTTTATAACTACGGGCAGATTGGATTATGTCTGCGTAAGCTAAAGATGGGCCGCTCGCTGATTATTAACGTCAGGTCCACTTTGTGCGCAGAAGAATAAGCCATCCCCGGAGGTGTTATGTCTCATTCATTTAAAGAAACTCCCCACAATGCGATTACCGACAGTGGTATTGCCAGGGTCATTCCTTGTAAAGAACTGGATTTGGGCGACCCGCTCAAATGGCTGGCCCTGGGCTGGCGGGATTTGGTCAGGGCACCGTTACTCACCGCATTCTACGGATTGATCTTTGCAGCCATTCCCTGGCTGATTACTTATTTGGTCAACCTGACTGGCTGGCACCTGGTGATACTGCCGTCCATCGTATGCTTTATGCTGATTGGTCCCTTTCTGGCGGCAGGTTTATATGATGTCAGTTGGGAGCTTGAGAAGGGCCATAAACCGTCCCTGTGGCACAGCATTAAAGCCATCAAGCGTAACGCTGTGAATGAATGGGCGTTTGGTATCTTGCTGCTGGTACTGATGATCTTCTGGCTCAGGGTGGCATCTATTATTCATGCTCTGTATCCCCCTTATCTGGAGGACAATCTGGAAAACCTGTTACCTTTTCTAGCCTTAGGTACCGTGGTGGGAGCAGGCTTTACCATGCTGGTTTTTTTTATCAGCGTATTTACCCAACCCGTGCTGATGGAAAGGCGCATAGACCTGGCATCTGCGGTACTGACCAGCATGAATGTAGTCTGGACCAACAAGTTGCCAATGATGATTTGGGGGTTGATTATCGCCACAGCGGTTGGCATAGGTTTTGTGACCGGTTTTGCCGCTTTTGTGATTTTAATGCCGCTGATTGGCTACGCTACCTGGCATGGTTATATCGATAGTATTGAGTTAAAGCGAGAGCGCCATTACGAATAAGGCAGCACTGTGCACTGGCCAATCACCCGCCTAGTTTCAGTTTTAGGTCGGATTTAGCCACGCAGCAGCAAGGCAGTATTTCATCGTCATCAATAAAGGCCAGGGGATCGGTAAGATAATCCACCTGGCCTTCAATCAATTTAGTACGACATGCGCCGCAGAAGCCTTCTCGGCATTGAAAATGAACCTCCACCTGATGAGCTTCAAGACTCTCTAACAGCGTTTTGTCTTTAAGGCACGCCAGGCGGGTCTGATCATCCAAATGGATTATATACAGATCGTCCATTTTCATTGGCAGAACATCAGAGGTCGAAATCTCCGAAGTCATCGCCGCTGACTTCCGAGTCGATTTGTCCAACCAAATATGAACTGATTTCTGATTCCTGAGGCGCCACTTGCACGTTATCTGAATTAAGGTAATTGTTCATCCAGGGCAGGGGGTTGGACTTCACTTCAAATGGTGTATCCAGACCAATAGCGGCCATACGATGGTTGGCAATAAACTCCACATACTGACAAAGAATATCTTTATTCAGGCCAATCATGGAACCATGCTGGAACAGATAGGTTGCCCACTGTTTCTCCTGCTCCACCGCATTCATAAAGATTGCCCTGGCCTCGTCGTGGCACTCTTCGGCAATGCTGGCCATTTCCGGGTCGTCTTTGCCCTTAGCCCACAGATTCAGAATGTGCTGGGTTGAACTTAAGTGCAGCGCTTCGTCTCTGGCAATCAGGCGGATGATCTTCGAGTTGCCTTCCATCAGCTCCCGCTCGGCGAAGGCAAAAGTGCAGGCGAAAGACACGTAAAAGCGGATAGCTTCCAATGCATTGACCGAATTCATACACAGGAATAACTTCTTCTTTAATTCGCGCTGGTTAATGGTCACCGTCTGGCCATCTACCAAATGCACACCTTCGCCCTGGGTTTGCCAGACCTGAGTGGCAAAGATCAGATCATCATAGTATTTGGATATATCGGTTGCCCGACGTTTGATTTCCTCATTCAGCACGATGTCCTCAAACACGGCACTGGGGTCGGCAAACAGGTTACGCAATATATGGGTATAAGAGCGTGAATGAATGGTCTCAAAAAAAGACCAGGTTTCAACCCAGGTTTCCAACTCTGGTAACGAGACGATAGGCAAAAACGCAATATTCGGGCTGCGACCTTGCACCGAATCCAACAGGGTCTGGTATTTAAGGTTGGAGATGAAAATATGCTTTTCCGGCTCGCTGAGCTTCTGGAAATCCACCCTGTCTTTGCTGACGTCCACTTCTTCCGGACGCCAGAAAAAGCTGATTTGTTTCTCAATCAATTTTTCGAAGATCTGGTGTTTTTGCTGGTCGTAGCGCGCCACATTCACCGGATTGCCAAAAAACATCGGCTCGACAAGGGGATTGGTACTTTGCTGGTTAAAGGTGGTGTATTTCATTGGCTCAAGTTTCAACGGTTGTTTAGCGCAAAGGCCGGTCTGGGACCGGCCTATTATGATTATATTTTGCAGGCGCCGCCGGCGCAGTCGTCATCTTCTTCGACCACGGCTTCCACTACAGGTTGCCGTTTGCTGACAGTCAGCTCTTCCTGGGTGTCTGCAGCACCATCACGGGTATTATGATAGTAAAGCGTCTTAACCCCCAGTTTGTAAGCAGTAAGAAGATCTTTAAGCAACAGTTTCATTGGAACTTTGCCACCTTCGTATTTGCCTGGGTCATAGCTGGTATTGGCAGAGATGGTTTGATCGACAAATTTCTGCATAATGGCGACCAGTTGCAAATAACCGTCGTTAGAGGGGATGTCCCATAGCAGCTCATACTGTTCACGCAAGCGTTCGTATTCCGGTACCACTTGCTTAAGTACACCGTCTTTACTGGATTTAACGCTGATATGACCACGAGGCGGCTCAATGCCGTTCGTCGCATTGGAAATCTGCGAAGAAGTCTCAGACGGCATCAGGGCTGACAATGTGCTGTTACGCAGACCGAACTCCTTGATATCGGCACGCAGCGCTTCCCAGTCGTATTGCAGCGGCTCATTGCACACTGCATCCAAATCCTTTTTGTAGCTGTCGATGGGCAGGATGCCTTTGGCATAAGTGGTTTCGTTAAACTTCGGACATGCGCCTTTTTCCTTCGCCAGTCCCACTGAAGCCTTAAGCAGGTAGTACTGAATCGCTTCAAAAGCTCTGTGCACAAGGCCATTGGCGCTACCGTCGGAATATCGCACTCCGTGCTTGGCCAGATAGTAGGCAAAGTTGATGACCCCTACACCCAGTGTACGGCGGCCCATGGTGGCGTTATACGCTGCAGGTACTGGGTAGTCCTGATAATCCAGCAAACTGTCCAGTGCGCGTACGGCTAAATCCGATAGCTCACCCAGCTCATCCAGGTTTTCGATGGCACCCAGATTAAAGGCCGACAGGGTACATAGCGCAATTTCGCCATTTTCGTCGTTCACATGCTCCAATGGCTTGGTTGGCAGGGCGATTTCAAGACACAAATTGCTTTGACGTACCGGGGCCACGGCCGGGTCAAATGGGCTGTGGGTATTGCAGTGGTCAACGTTTTGCAGATAGATGCGGCCAGTACTGGCACGCTCTTGCATAAACAGACTGAAAAGCTCGATGGCTTTGATCTGCTTCTTACGTATGGCGGGGTCCTGCTCGTACTGGGTATAAAGCGCTTCAAACTTGTCCTGATCAGCAAAGAAAGCATCATACAAGCCCGGTACATCCGAGGGGCTGAACAGGGTGATGTGCTCATCTTTAATCAGGCGCTGATACATCAGCTTGTTAAACTGCACTCCATAGTCCAGGTGACGGACTCGGTTTTCTTCCACACCACGGTTATTTTTCAAAACCAGCAGGGACTCTACTTCCAGATGCCACAACGGGTAGAACAAGGTTGCTGCACCACCACGCACACCGCCTTGCGAGCAACTCTTTACCGCGGTCTGGAAATATTTATAGAACGGCAAACAACCGGTGTGGAAGGCTTCGCCACCCCGGATGGGGCTCCCCAAAGCACGAATACGGCCGGCATTAATGCCAATGCCTGCACGTTGGCTCACATACTTAACAATGGCGCTGGCGGTGGCGTTGATAGAATCCAGGCTGTCGCCACACTCGATTAATACGCAGGAGCTGAACTGACGCGTCGGCGTGCGCACCCCGGACATGATAGGGGTCGGCAACGAAATCTTAAATTTGGAGACGGCATCATAAAAACGCTGGATATAATCCATGCGTGTTTGTTTTGGATAATTGGCAAACAAGCAGGCGGCAACCAGCATATACAGGAACTGCGCGCTTTCATAAATCTCGCCAGTAACCCGGTTTTGAACCAGATACTTACCTTCCAGTTGCTTCACGGCAGCATAGCTGAAATCCATATCACGCCAGTGATCAAGATAGGCGTCCATTTGTTCAAATTCAGCCTGGCTGTAGTCTTCCAGTAGATGCTTATCGTACTTGCCCATGTCCACCATGCGTGCAACATGGCTGTATAAAGTCGGCGGCTCAAACTGTCCGTACGCTTTTTTACGCAAATGGAAAATGGCCAGTCGGGCGGCCAGGTATTGATAATCCGGACTGTCCTTGGAGATTAGGTCTGCGGCAGATTTAATCAAAGTCTCGTGGATATCAGAGGTTTTGATGCCGTCGTAAAACTGGATGTGAGCCTTTATCTCTACCTGGGACACAGATACATTGTTCAGGCCCTTGGCAGCCCAGGTAATGACTTTATGGATCTTGTCGAGATCGATAGGCTCTTTTTCGCCGGAGCGTTTGGTAACGAGAAGCGTATTGTTCATGCCGATAGCCGTCTTATTGTTATCAAAATTAGCGCAAATTGCCTGCAAACAAGCCCTTGCCTGCAGGACAGAAAAACTGCGAATCTTTGCCTTAGCAAGATGTTCGCTTTGGCACAAGATAGTGAGGTTTTAGCCTTTATGCAACCCAATATCTGGTGGTTTAATGGCCGAACAGAAGGCACTGGATAATGAGGTTAGTGTCGACTCACCGAAGAGTCACTATCAAGACTTCGGTGATAGGAATGCAAGGAATATTTAGATCATTTTAAGGCAGATAAATTTTTTATTTCTTAAATGCGGTGTTGTTATTATTTAACGACATATGGTGTTTGTGTTGCACAAAAAATACTAGATCTTGTGTTTGAACCTGTTGGATATTTCAACTGGGTGAGCAATGCGTTGGTCTACCTGCCAATGTTGCGGTTGTTCACTGGGGCAGATATAACCATATTCGGCCAGTATAGCCTGCATACCGGCTGATCTGGCTGCCAGCATGTCACGTTCTGCGTCACCCACATACCAGCTATGCGGCAACGCCAGGTTTAGTTGATTGGCAGCATGGAAGAGCGGTTTGGGGCTGGGTTTTCTATCTGTCAGCGTATCCCCACATACCAGTGCCGCGGCTTTTTGTAAAAGTGGAAACTGTTCTAACAGGGGCAGTGTCAGGTGTGTTGGCTTGTTGGTCACAATGCCCCAGGGGATATTGTTATCATTAAGCCACAATAGCAGTGGCTCAATGCCTTCAAACAAACAGGTATGTTGGCACAAAGTGTTACGGTAATGGTGCAAAAAGCGTTGGCGTAGTGCTTCGAAGTCGCCATCATTGCGACAAATCGCGAAACCTAATTTCAGCATGCCCATAGCGCCATGAGAAGCGATAGGTCGATATGACTGATAGCTTTGCTGGGCGCGACCTTCTTCGGCAAGCAACATATTTAATGCGTTGCCCATATCTCTGGCGGTATCCAGCAGAGTACCGTCCAGATCAAACAGCAATCCTGCCCGTGGCTTAGTCATTTTCCGGCCGGTGACAATGCAGCAGGTAATTAACATCCACATTGCTATTAGATAAATAGTACTGACCGCTGAGTGGATTAAGGTGCAGTCCTTGAATATGACGGCACAGCAGATGGGTGTTATCTATCCATTGCATCAGTTCAGAAGGGCGGATGAATTTACTGTGTTGATGCGTGCCTTTGGGTACCAGCCCCAGCATGTATTCAGCTCCCACAATGGCCATTAAGTAGGATTTAAGGTTGCGGTTCAAGGTCGAGAAGAACACCTGTCCACCTGGCTTAACCAGTTTAGCGCAAGCACGCACGATGGATTCTGGGTCGGGTACATGTTCCAGCATCTCCATACAAGTCACGACATCAAACTGTCCAGCCTGGGCCTCGCTGAACGCCTCCACCGTAATTAGCTGGTAGTTCACATTAATGCCAGACTCCAGACCATGTAATCTGGCCACTTCCAGGGAGTCTTTGGCCATATCAATGCCTGTTACGTCGGCCCCCATTTTGGCCATACTTTCTGCTAATATGCCTCCGCCACAGCCGACATCCAAGGCTTTCTTGCCAAACAATCCCTGGCAATGCTGGGCGATAAAATCCAGACGCAAGGGATTGATTTGGTGCAGAGGTTTAAATTCACCCTCCAGATCCCACCATCGACTGGCCAGGGCAGAAAACTTGGCAATTTCCTGTTCATCTACATTGTCGTGGTGGTTTTGCTGGATGAGTGTTTGTGACATGAGTATGGCTTTGTTTTGAAAAACTGCGGCCTAGTATAATCAGCTCATTGCCGAACACCAACGCTGTTTTATAACAATGGCCTCAGGCTGGTGCGAATGCCGTTTATATGAGCAAGCTGCGGCTGTTTATTTGTTTATTTAAGTGGTAGGATTGTGCGGTTAATAAACCTCTAATAAAGCTTGAATTCCCGGGTTCTGACTGATTTTTTGATGTTCAGTGTAAACCCGAATGGGAAGACGTAGATTAAAGAAGGGAACAGGGCTGTATATGACCGACCGCGCCAAAGAAATTCTCCCCATTAATATTGAGGAAGAGTTGAAAAACTCATACCTTGATTATGCCATGAGCGTCATTGTGGGCCGTGCCCTGCCAGATGTGCGCGACGGCCTCAAACCGGTACACAGGCGTGTGCTGTTTGCGATGAACGAGTTGAAGAACGACTTCAACAAGCCCTACAAAAAATCTGCCCGTGTGGTGGGTGATGTCATAGGTAAGTACCACCCGCATGGTGATTCTGCCGTGTATGACACCATCGTCAGGATGGCCCAGCCCTTCTCATTACGTTATATGCTGGTTGATGGACAAGGTAACTTCGGTTCGGTCGATGGCGATTCTGCAGCTGCGATGCGTTATACCGAAGTACGTATGGCCAAAATTGCCCATGAGCTGTTGGCTGACCTGGAAAAAGAAACGGTTAATTTTGTGCCTAACTATGATGGCACGGAACAAATACCCGAAGTACTGCCTACCAAAGTGCCTAACCTGTTGGTAAATGGTTCTTCTGGTATTGCCGTGGGCATGGCCACCAATATTCCCCCGCATAACCTGACTGAGGTGATCAGCGGCTGTATTGCGCTGATCAACAACCCTGACATCAGTATTGAAGAACTGATTGAGTTTATTCCTGGGCCGGACTTCCCTACAGCGGCAATGATTAGCGGCCGTAAGGGAATAGAAGAAGCCTACCGCACGGGGCGCGGAAAGATTTATCTGCGTGCCAAAGCTGACATCGAGACAGAAGATAACGGTAAAGAAACCATTATCGTCAGCGAAATTCCTTATCAGGTTAACAAAGCCAGATTAATCGAGAAGATTGCCGAGCTGGTTAAAGAAAAGAAAGTTGAGGGCATCTCTGCGCTACGTGATGAATCTGACAAAGACGGTATGCGCATCGTTATCGAAGTGAAACGTAACGAATCTGCCGAAGTATTGCTCAACCATTTGTATGCCCAAACCCAATTACAAACGGTGTTTGGTATTAATATGGTGGCGCTGGATAACAACCAGCCAAAAGTCTTCAACTTAAAAGAAATGCTTGAAGCCTTTGTGTTGCACCGCCGCGAAGTGGTGACACGCAGAACCGTATTTGAACTTCGTAAGGCTCGTGACCGCGCGCACATCCTGGAAGGCCTGGCCGTGGCGCTGGCCAACATTGACCCGATCATTGAACTGATCAAGGCTTCACCCAGCCCGGCCGAAGCCAAGGCCGGTTTGGTGGCACAAGGCTGGTTGTTGGGTGATGTGTCTGACATGCTGGAAAGAGCCGGTGTCGATGCAGCGCGCCCAGACTGGTTGGAGCCGCAATTTGGCATCCGCGACGGCAAATACTATCTCACCGAAGCGCAAGCTCAGGCCATTTTGGACCTGCGCCTGCACAAGCTGACAGGCCTTGAACATGACAAGATTCTGGCTGAATACAAAGAACTGCTGGAGCTGATTGCAGAGCTGATGCATATCCTGGCCAGTCCAGAGCGCTTGATGGAAGTGATTCGTGAAGAACTGGAGAAAATCCAGGCCGAGTACGGTGATGAGCGTCGTACTGAAATCACTGCGGCCAGCCACGATATTGATATAGAAGATTTGATTGAGCAGGAAGACGTGGTCGTCACTCTGTCACACGAAGGCTATGTTAAGTACCAGAAACTCAAGGAATACGAAGCCCAGCGCCGTGGTGGTAAAGGTAAGTCAGCCACCAAAATGAAGGACGAGGACTTTATTGAGAAGCTGCTGGTTGCCAATACCCATGATTATATTCTGTGCTTTTCTACCCGCGGCCGACTGTACTGGATTAAGACCTATCAGTTGCCGCTGGCCAGCCGCAACGCCAGAGGTCGACCTATTGTCAATATACTACCTTTGGAAGAAGGTGAGCGGATTACCGCCATGCTGCCGATTGCAGAATTTGTGGAAGACAAATTTGTATTGATGGCGACCGCATTTGGTACGGTGAAGAAAACTGACTTGACTCAGTATTCACGCCCGAGAGCCAACGGTATTATCGCTGTGAATCTTAATGATGGTGATGAGCTGATTGGTGTTGCGCTAACCGACGGTCAAAGCGACATCATGCTGTTCTCTGATGCGGGTAAGGTTGTGCGTTTTAATGAGAAACAGCGCGACGCAGAAACCGGTGAAGTGAAACTTGATCCAGAAACCGGTGAAGAGATGCTGTCACTACGTCCCATGGGCCGCACGGCCACGGGTGTGCGCGGTATCCGTTTGCAGGATGAGCAAAGAGTGGTGTCCTTGATTGTTCCACAAGGGGATGGCGCGATACTGACCGTTACCGAAAATGGTTTCGGCAAGCGTACGCCGCTGGAGGATTACCCGGCTAAGAGCCGTGCCACGCAAGGTGTGGTATCTATCAAAGTATCCGAGCGTAATGGCGCTGTGGTAGGCGCTGTTCAGGTCGATGAGAATGATGAAATCATGCTTATCAGTGATCAGGGCACGCTGGTACGCACTCGTGTGAGTGAAGTATCGGTTATTGGCCGAAACACTCAGGGTGTTCGCTTGATCCGCACCACAGAAAATGAACATGTAGTTGGACTGCAGCGCATCGAAGAGGTGGAAGCTGAAGACGACTATATGCTAGAAGACGGGCAAGAACCCGCGTTACAGGCAAGTTCGGACGAAGGCCAGGTGCCGGGCGACGACGAATAAACGACAGAAATCCAGTCGAGAGACAGCAATGTCTCTTATAGTCTGTACAGCGACGAGCGGCCTGAGATAAACCTTAAGCCGCTCGTTTGCTTTTGAAGAGTGTAAAAATGAATAAGGTGTATAACTTTTGTGCTGGTCCCGCCATGTTACCGGTGGAGGTAATGCAGCAGGCGCAGGCTGAATTTGTCGATTGGCAGGGGCAGGGATGCTCAGTAATGGAGCTTAGTCATCGCAGTAAGGAATTTATTCAGGTGACAGAGCAAGCCGAAGCGGATTTGCGGGAACTTCTGAGCGTGCCGGCTAATTACAAAGTGCTTTTTACCCATGGTGGAGGACGGGGACAGTTTTCGGCCGTGCCACTGAATTTAGGTGGCCAACGAGATCAGGCCGATTATCTGGTCAGTGGTTCCTGGTCATCCGCAGCAGTGGATGAAGCCAAACGTTACCTTAAGGCCAATGTGGTGGCCAGCAGCCGCAGGGAGGACGGGCTTTTAGTTGTTCCGGGACAAGAAGAGTGGCATTTAAATCCCGAGGCAGCCTATTTGCATTATTGTCCCAATGAGACCGTGGATGGTGTCGAAATGTCAGACATCCCGGATATTGGCGCGGTCCCTTTGGTTGCTGATATGTCATCCAATATCTTGTCTAAACCTGTTGATGTGTCGCGTTTTGGTGTGATTTACGCTGGCGCACAGAAAAATATTGGTCCATCGGGTTTGTCAGTGGTGATTGTGCGGGACGACTTGCTGAACCAATCTATGACTCACACTCCTTCGATTCTGGACTACAACATCCTGGCGCAGCAGGGCTCTATGTTTAATACGCCACCTACTTACGCATGGTATCTGGCCGGGCTGGTGTTTAAATGGCTCAAAGCGCAGGGAGGGGTGGAGTCCATGGCGAAGCGCAATGCCGATAAGGCCGCGCTGCTGTATAGCTATATTGATAGCAGTGATTTTTATCATAACCGCATTGCACCTGCATTCCGGTCACGTATGAATGTGCCTTTTCAACTGGCAAATTCGGCGCTGGACAAAGTATTCCTGATGGAATCTGAACAGGCAGGATTTAAAGCGTTGGCAGGACATCGCAGTGTCGGGGGCATGCGCGCCAGTATTTATAACGCTATGCCCATTGAAGGGGTAAAAGCTTTGGTTGACTTTATGGCTGACTTTGCCAGGAGAAAGGGTTAATGGAACAACTTGTACTGGAACCTATCAGTCGTATTGATGGAGAGGTGAACCTGCCCGGCTCCAAAAGCCTGTCGAATCGCGCTTTGCTATTGGCGGCGATGGCGCAAGGCAGAACCGAGCTGACCAATTTACTGGACAGTGAAGATATCCGGCATATGCTCAGTGCCTTAACTCAACTTGGGGTGAGCTACCAATTGAGTGCAGATAAAACCCGCTGCACGGTGGATGGACTGGGGCAGGCTTTTAAGGTGGCGGCCAGGCAGACATTATTTTTGGGTAATGCCGGTACGGCCATGCGTCCTTTGTGTGCCGCGCTGGCGCTCTCTCAGGGTGAGTTTGAACTGACTGGTGAACCACGCATGGAAGAGCGTCCTATCGGAGCTCTGGTTGATGCCCTCAGACAAGCTGGGGCAGATATTCAGTATCTGAAGAACCAAGGGTTTCCGCCACTGCTGATTAAAGGCCAAAGGTTATCCGGTGGTACCATTCAGGTGGATGGCAGTGTATCCAGCCAATTCTTAACCGCCGTGCTAATGGCAGCACCGCTGTTTGATGGTGATACACAGATTGAAATTGTTGGTGAGCTGGTATCAAAACCCTATATTGATATCACTCTGGATACCATGGCCAAGTTTGGTGTCATGGTGGAAAACCATCAATATCAGAAATTTGTAGTGACCGCCGGGCAGCATTATCGTTCCCCCGGTTCCTTTCTGGTGGAAGGGGATGCATCATCTGCATCATATTTCCTGGCTGCTGCTGCAATTAAAGGCGGTACAGTCAGGGTGACCGGCATTGGCAGAAATAGTATTCAGGGGGATAAAGACTTTGCCCTGGTACTGCAAGCTATGGGAGCAAAAGTCAACTGGGGAGCCGACTTCGTTGAAGTGGAAGGAAGGCCACTTAACGCGGTGGATATGGATATGAACCATATTCCCGACGCCGCCATGACGATTGCCACCACCGCACTCTTTGCAAAAGGTACAACGGCCATTCGCAATATTTACAATTGGCGGGTGAAAGAAACCGATCGCTTGCATGCTATGGCAACGGAGCTTCGTAAAGTAGGGGCGCATGTTGTGGAAGGCGATGACTTTATTGAAGTCACACCACCGGCAAAATTGCAGCGAGCTGCCATTGATACCTACAATGATCACCGCATGGCAATGTGCTTCTCTCTGGTGGCGCTTGGCGATACCCAGGTTGTTATTAATGACCCAGGTTGCACGGCTAAGACATTCCCGGATTATTTTTTGCGTTTGGCGGATATCAGCCATCGTTAATCCAACACATAGGGCAGCAGGCCCTTATATTGGCGCAGGTTGCAGGGCTACACTAAGCTTAAGTCCCTCCGCCGGTATAGGGCTTTCGTTGCTTATCCCTGCCTAAAGCGTATAATTGCGCGCGTTTTTTTATATGAAGACAGTTTTGGAGAAGCGATGCAAGTAGCGCCTGTCATTACCATCGACGGACCGAGTGGAGCAGGAAAGGGCACCATCAGCGCCATGTTGGCTGAAAAGCTGGGCTGGCATTTTCTTGATAGCGGTGCCATATATCGTGTATTGGCCGTAGCGTCTCTGCATCATCAAATTGATGCATTGGACGAGATGGGGCTGGTGCCATTGGCGTCCAGTCTGGACGTTAGCTTTGAAACGCAATCTGGTGGGACAAGAATTATCCTCGAAGGCGAAGATGTCACGGAAAGTATTCGTACCGAAGAAGTCGGTGCCGTTGCTTCTCAGGTGGCGTCACTGCCGAGGATTCGTGAAGCCTTACTCAGAAGGCAGCGAGCGTTTCGGGAAGAACCCGGGTTGGTCGCCGACGGAAGAGATATGGGCACCGTGGTTTTCCCCGGTGCACAAGCAAAAATCTTCCTTACTGCCAGCGCTGAAGAGCGGGCGATGCGCCGTTATAAGCAGTTGAAAGATAAGGGGCTCGATGTTAGCATTGAGCGCCTTTTGACCGATATACAGGCGCGTGATGAACGAGACATTAATCGTTCGGTTGCGCCACTGGTACCGGCAGAGGATGCATTGGTGTTGGACTCAACGCAGTTGAGTATCACCCAAGTGCTTGAAACCGTTATGCAATTTGTTGAAGACAGATTGCAAAATAATTGATGAAACTGCTCGAAAGTAAGGATGCTGCGAGCCAATTGGAACAACCCCACATTAGCGGGACTGCTGAGTGGATGTCAATACTTGAATAATCACACTATGACTGAAAATTTTGCTCAACTTTTCGAAGAAAGTTTAAAACAGCTTGAAACTCGCCCAGGCGCTATCGTTAAAGGTACTGTTGTTGCCATCGATAAAGACATCGTTCTGGTTGATGCGGGTCTCAAGTCTGAAAGTGCCATCCCTGCCGAACAGTTCAAAAATGCTGAAGGCGTACTGGAAATCGCAGTAGGCGACACTGTGGATGTAGCACTGGACGCTGTGGAAGATGGCTTCGGTGAAACCATCCTGTCCCGTGAAAAAGCCAAGCGTCATGAAGCCTGGGTTGAGTTGGAAAAAGCATACGAAGAGAAAGCGACCATTAAGGGTATCATCAATGGTAAAGTCAAAGGTGGCTTTACGGTTGAAGTTAACTCTGTACGCGCTTTCTTACCTGGTTCTTTGGTTGATGTACGTCCAGTGCGTGACACTATTCACCTGGAAGGCAAAGAGCTGGAATTCAAAGTTATCAAACTGGATGCCAAGCGTAACAACGTAGTGGTATCACGTCGCGCCGTTATCGAAGCTGAAAACAGTGCAGAGCGCGAACAGTTGCTGGCCAACCTGGAAGAAGGTTTGGAAGTGAAAGGTATCGTTAAGAACCTGACTGACTACGGTGCATTCGTAGATCTGGGCGGTGTTGACGGCCTGCTGCACATCACTGATATGGCTTGGAAGCGTGTTAAGCACCCAAGTGAAATCGTCAATGTTGGTGACGAAATTCAGGTTAAAGTTCTGAAGTTCGACCGTGAGAAGTCTCGCGTATCGCTTGGCATGAAGCAAATGGGCAGCGATCCTTGGAGCGAAATCGCTCAGCGTTACCCAGAAGGCACTAGACTGTCTGGCCAGGTGACTAACCTGACTGACTACGGCTGCTTCGTAGAAATCGAAGATGGCGTTGAAGGTCTGGTACACGTTTCTGAAATGGATTGGACCAACAAAAACATCCACCCATCTAAGGTTGTTAACCTGGGTGATGTGGTTGAAGTGATGGTACTGGAAATCGACGAAGAGCGTCGTCGTATCTCTCTGGGTCTGAAACAGTGTAAAGCCAATCCTTGGGAAGAGTTTGCCAAGACTCACAACAAGGGTGACAAAGTCACTGGTAAGATCAAGTCAATCACTGATTTCGGTATCTTTATTGGTCTGGACGGCGGCATTGACGGTCTGGTTCACTTGTCTGATATTTCTTGGAATAAAGCTGGCGAAGAAGCCGTACGCGATTACAAGAAAGGTGACGAGATCTCTGCAGTTGTACTGCAAGTCGACCCTGAGCGTGAGCGTATCAGCCTGGGCGTGAAGCAAATCGAAGAAGATCCTTTCAATAAGTATCTGACAGATAACAAGAAAGGTGCTATCGTTGTCGGTAAGGTTACCGCTGTTGACGCTAAAGGCGTGACTGTTGAGCTGGCCGAAGAAGTTGAAGGTTACATTCGTGCCACTGATCTGATGCGCGACCGCGTTGAAGATGCTTCTGAAGTCGTCAAGGTCGGCGAAGAAATCGAAGCCAAGTATGTTGGTGTTGATCGTAAGAACCGTATCGTGAATCTGTCTGTGAAGGCGAAAGACGAAGCGGAAGAGAAAGAAGCGATCGACAAAGTAAACCAGCAGGAAGAAACTGGTTTCGTCAACGCTATGGCTGAAGCTTTCAAAGCAGCGAAAGGCGAAGAGTAAGGAGTCGGGGAGGCCGACTGGCCTCCTCAACAGATCGGTAACTGTATGATTTGTCCATGATCACGAGGTTAATATGACCAAATCGGAACTAATCGACAGACTTGCTGATAAGGCCCGTCACATTCCCGCCAAGGAAATGGAAGCGGCGATAAAAGAAATGCTGGAACAGATGGCGCAGACCCTGCAAAAAGGGGAGCGTATCGAGATCCGCGGATTCGGCAGTTTTTCACTGCATTATCGTGCTCCCAGGGTTGGACGTAATCCCAAGACAGGTGAAACGGTAAAGCTGGACGGTAAATACGTCCCCCATTTCAAACCTGGCAAGGAGTTGCGTGAAAGGGTGAATGACGGGATGACTCACTGATTATGTAAAGGCATCCACATCGGATGCCTTTTTTGTCTTGTCGTATCAGCCACCTGCATACTATTCCTTTGTCCCAAATGGGCATGTTAAGACTGTTCACAGCGGTCCCTTATCTATTACAATGGTCCAATTCATTGCTTGGGAGAGCGACTTGAAACTGATTTTGAGCCTGCTATTGGCATTGGCACTGTTTCTGCTGGCCCTGGCCATTGGCGCACAAAATGATCAACTTGTTCAGGTTAATTATCTTATTGCGCAGTCACAGCTGCGGCTGTCTAGTTTGATGGCGGTCATGTTTGTTGCCGGGGCGTTATCTTGTTTGCTGCTTTGTGTTCTCTGGTTTATCGGATTCCGTTGGCGTGGTCGTCAGCGTAATAGTCAGGCCACCAAGCCAAGAGATAGCTGAACTCCATGTTAGAGCTGCTTTTTCTTCTGCTCCCTGTCGCAGCCGGTTATGGATGGATAATGGGCCGCAACAGCCTTCGTCAAGCGCAACGTAAGCAATCCAGTATTCTTTCCAAACATTATTATAAAGGGCTGAATTTCCTGCTGTCTGATCAGCCCGATAAAGCTGTTGATACCCTGATCAAAATGATTAACGTTGACAGTGATACGGTGGAAACGCACATTGCTATGGGCAATTTTTTTCGTCATCGTGGGGAATTGGACAGAGCGATACGTATCCATCAAAACCTGGTCGACAAAGAGCAGGTGAATGACTCGCTAAAGCAACAAGCCCTGAAAGAACTAGGTCGGGATTATATGTTGGCGGGCTTTTTGGAAAGGGCTGAAGCGGTATTTTTACAGTTGCTGGACAGTGACAAGTATTTTCTCGATGCTCAGCAGCAGTTATTTAATATTTATCAGAATACCAAAGAGTGGGACCGGGCCATAGAATTGGCAGAACGCATGGTCAACTGTCATGGTGACAGCCTGGAATTATGTGAACGGGTCGCACATTTCTATTGTGAGCAGGCTGCAATTCATCTGAAGAAGCAAGAATTTGAATTAGCAGAGAAAAGTCTGCAAAAGGCGGTACTGTCTGATGAACATGCGGTGCGTCCCTGGTTGATGCTAGGTCAGATGGCCATCGCACAACAAGATTACCGTCAGGCACAGGAATACCTGCAGCAGGTTCCGGTCAGAGACGTTACCTGGTTAAGTGAAGCCGTGCCGTTGTTGCAGGAATGCGCGGACAAATTGCAAGACAACAGTATTTTAGAGTCGCTTTTGGACGAATATCACCAGCAATGTGCGACGGCCTATCTGGCCAAAGTGAAATTAATGGCCAATCAGGGCAGGGGCATCCAGGCGGCCGAATTTCTGCTACAGCAACTGCGCAAGAAGCCCACAATGAAAGGCTTTGAAACATTAATGCATCTGTATCAACAGCATAGCAATGAGAAGCAGGTTGGAGACAGCTTAGCTATGTTACAGGAACTGGTGCAGGAACAAATTAAGCAAAGACCAAAGTATCGCTGTACTGCCTGTGGCTTTTCCGGGCGGCAATTGCACTGGTTATGCCCTTCCTGTAAAAAGTGGGGGTTGGTTAAACCCATTAAAGGGTTGGATGGAGAATAGATGAAAGATCCTAAAGTTGTCGTTGCCCTGGATTTCGACAATCAAAAGCATGCACTTCAGTTTGTTGATCAGATAGATCCAGGTAGTTGTCGCCTGAAAGTCGGCAAAGAAATGTTTACCTATTTTGGTCCGGACTTTGTTAAGCAGTTGATTCAGCGCGATTTTGATGTGTTTCTGGATCTTAAGTTCCATGATATTCCCAATACTGTCGCTAAGGCCTGTGTCGCCGCTGCAGAACTTGGTGTGTGGATGGTTAATCTACATGCCAGTGGTGGTACAAAAATGATGGAGACCAGTCGACAGGCGTTGGAACAATTTGGCAACGAAAGACCGTTGCTGATTGCGGTAACTGTATTGACCAGTATGTCTGAGACTGAATTGCGTGCAACGGGGGTAGATAAGAGCCCCGCAGAGCAGGTATTGCATCTGGCTAAGCTGACCAAGCATGCGGGGCTGGATGGCGTGGTGTGCTCTGCTCAGGAAGCACAGATGTTGAAACAAGCATTAGGCAGTGAGTTCAAGTTAATCACCCCGGGAATTCGTCCGGCTGGAGCAGATATAGGGGATCAGCACCGGGTAATGACCCCGGAGCAGGCCATCAAGGCAGGGGTGGACTATATGGTGATCGGACGTCCTATCACCCAGGCCAACGATCCGGTCACAGCACTTAACAGCATTAACCACTCGCTTGCTTAGTTAGCTTGTCCCTGTTTGCAAATCGAAATAAGAAAGCCGCTTCAATGAGCGGCTTTTTAGTTTGGTTTAGATACCTTTAGCTGAATCGCTATTTGCTGACTTGTTATGCCGACGTGCTACAAGCTCACGTCGGCAATCTGATAATGGTCAGTCAGCCAGGCTTTCGGGCTTAGTTGTCGGCGCATCTGCCTTCGTACTGAAGCTTGAGCGTGCCGCCGCTTTACCTGAGGTTTTAAGTTCAGGACGGTTTGTTACCGCCAGCGCCTGGATTTGAATTTCGGTAAATTCTGCAGGCAGGCTCACGGGCGTAGCCATGGGCGACGAGGTAAAGTGAAACTTTGGCCCTTTAGCCAGCGGCGTAAGCGCTTTGGCTTTCTGGGTCACAGGTTTAACATTTTTTACTTCAGCTACTTCAGCTACTTCAGCTACTTCAGCTACTTCAGCAGACTCTTTTACTTCAGGTTTAGTCGATTCTGCTTTGGCCTCTGAGTCATCAACATGACCTTCCTCTAAGGCAATTTCCACCTGCTGCGGTGCTTTGGTACGACGTGTTCTGCGTTTAGGCTTCTCACTTTTTACCTCTTCCACATGGGCTTCATCTGTCTGCTGTGAATCAACTGCATCATGCTCAGCGTTTGATTCAGATTGCTCAGATGCTTTCGCTTTGGTCTCAACGTCATTATTTTGTACATCAGTACTAAGGTCGTTTCCAACTTCGGACTCTTCCACCTCAAGTGCCAACTGGTCCTGTTCGGGGGCCGCACTTTCACTGTCCTGCTCTTTACGACGTTTTTGTCCGGCAGCACGAATATGACGTGGAGAACGGCGACTGCGATTGCGAGTTCCTTCCTCTTTATTTAATTCTTTATCTACCTTGGACTCGTCACTTTCTGTCCTGTCCTGCGCTTCTACTTGAGTTTCCTCAGTTTGCTCTGGCTGCTTAGCAATGGACTTAGTAACTTCCTGCTTAACAGTTTCAGTGACTTTCACCTCTTCTGTAACTGCTACCTCATGTGCAACCTGCTGGTTGGCTTGCAGTTCGAGATCCTGACCTTCAGTTGACTGAACTCGCACTGAGCGACGTTTGTCACGACGTTGACGGCGCTCTGCTATTTGCTCCTGCTTAGGCTGGCGAGGTGTTTGCTGTTCTTTACCTTGCTTACTTTCTAAGGCCTGAGTATCCGTTTCGTCATTTCTGTTGCGATTACCACGAGCTTGCTTACGTTGATCGCGTTGCTCGTCACGACGGCTATCCTTGCGGGCATCATCACGATTACGCTGGTCTTCACGGCGCTCATCGCGTTTATCATCCGGACGGGCACGCTTATTATCGCGGCGACCGTCATCCTGACGATTTCCACGCTCATGGCGTGGCTTTCTGTTACGCTGTTGGCGGTTACCGCGGTTGTTGTTTTCGTTCTGCTTCGTTTGCGGCTGTTCAGTTTTAAACAGCTTGGCAAACCAATTGCCCAGTTTTTCGAACAACGACGGAGCTGGTGTCTCGGTTACTTTACTGACCGGTGCTGCTTTAGGCGGGGCAACCAATGTCTTCAGGGCCGGCTCTTCTCGGCTGGGTTGTTCCTGCCCAACTTTGGGAGTGTCAATGCTCTTGGCTTCATCCAACGTAACGTTGTAACTTACATCACTGATAACATCATCAACCCTGTGCCGCGTTACGCGGTAATGTGGGGTCTCCATATTAGGATTGGGAATGATCAGCAAACTGACCTGATGACGTTGTTCGATACTGCGCACCGAACTGCGTTTTTCGTTCAGCAAATAGGTTGCTACGCTAACTGGAACTTGTGCTTCGATCTGTCCGGTGTTGTCCTTGATGGCCTCCTCTTCCATGATCCTAAGCACAGACAGCGCCAGCGACTCCGTGCCACGCACAGTACCTACACCATCACAACGCGGGCATACATGGTGCGCAGATTCACCTAGGGAAGGGCGCAAACGCTGACGGGACATTTCGAGTAAGCCAAAACGGGAGATACGGCCTAACTGGACACGTGCACGGTCAGATTTGACTGCGTCGGCCAGACGCTTTTCCACCTCTCGTTGATGACGAACCGGTGTCATGTCGATAAAATCAATAACGAACAAACCACCCAGATCGCGTAAGCGCAACTGTCTGGCAATCTCATCTGCAGCTTCCAGGTTGGTATTGAGGGCTGTTTCCTCAATGTCACCACCTTTGGTTGCTCTGGATGAGTTGATATCCACCGACGTTAGTGCTTCGGTTTGGTCAATAACGATGGAACCACCAGAAGGTAACCGTACTTCACGCTGGAAGGCTGATTCAATCTGGGTTTCAATTTGATAATGACTAAATAGCGGTACATCGCCTTTGTACAGCTTGATTCGATTCAAAAAGTCTGGACGAACCAATTCAATGTGTTGTTTGGCTTCATCAAAAATACCCTGGTCATCTATCAGTATTTCTCCGATATCACGACGCAGGTAATCCCGGATTGCCCGAACGATAACGTTAGATTCCTGGTGAATCAGGAATGGGGCAGGGCGGGATTTAGACGCTTCTTCGATGGCTTGCCAATGGGTCAGCAATACGCCTAAGTCCCACTCCAGCTCTTCAAAAGATTTACCTACCCCTGCGGTACGCACAATCAATCCCATACCATCGGGCAAGTCCAGTTTATTCAGGGACTGTTTAAGATCGGTACGCTCATCGCCTTCAATACGCCTGGAAATACCACCTGCTCTGGGGTTATTTGGCATTAGCACTAAGTAGCTGCCAGCCAGACTGATAAAAGTCGTTAAGGCAGCACCTTTTTGTCCACGCTCTTCTTTATCTATTTGTACAATAACTTCCTGGCCTTCCTTAATCGCATCTTTGATGTTGGGACGGCCTTCAAAGTTGTAACCTTTTGGGAAGTAGGTGCGGGCAATTTCTTTTAGCGGAAGGAAACCGTGGCGTTCTGCACCATAATCGACAAAGGCGGCCTCTAGGCTTGGTTCTACCCGGGTGATGCGACCTTTATAGATATTGGCTTTCTTTTGTTCGTGTCCTGGACTTTCAATATCCAAATCATACAGCTTTTGCCCGTCTACCAGGGCAACACGCAACTCCTCGTGTTGAGTTGCGTTAATCAACATTCTTTTCATTTTGTGACTCGATAGGTATCGATCACTATCGAAAGACAAGAACCCCCAGTTCTTAAAGGCACAGTCTCCCGACTGGATGGTGGCTCAAGCCAAATCAAATTGTGTATGTTCTCAATAACTGACTGGCTTGTCAGGCTGATATATTGGCCTGACAGGCATTCAAACTGGTCTAATACTTTGCTTCGATAGCAATCTGGATCTTAAAAATTTGTTTCTTTGCCCAGGTTCTTCCGTATCCGTTAAACACGAACTTTTACACTCTTCGTGCCGGACAGGTCCGCTTACTCATCATTTTGATGAGGATCTGTTCTTAGCGTTCAGAACCCTATCTGCATTTAGGCAGATTTGACCATATTTTTTAGTTAGATCAAAAGCCCTTTGATTATCGCACTAAAGCAACTTTACAGGCAAGGCAATTCATTTTTTATGTTAGAGGCATATTTTCAGCGGTTTGCCAATCCTTACCAAGATTAGATCGAGGTTAAAAGGGCTCTCGCTATCTTACCGTTGCGGCCTAACTGACATTTCAAATATGACTAAGTTAGAAATTTTCATCTGAAATAATCAATCCTGTTTTATCTATTTAGGGTAAAATAGCACTCCTATGACAGAACAAACTTCACTAAAAGTACAACTCATCCAAGTGGATCCTGAGCTGGAAGGGCAAAGAATTGATAACTTTTTGCGCACTCAGCTTAAAGGTGTTCCTAAGAGCCTTATTTATCGTGTTTTACGTAAGGGCGAGGTACGGGTTAATAAAAAGCGCGTTAAGCCGGATTATAAACTGCAAGCCGAAGACCTGGTGCGAATTCCGCCGCTGAAAGTAGCAGAAAAAAGCGATGCACCATCGGTTAAGCTGGATAAAGTCGCAGGTCTTGAACAACATATCTTATATGAAGACGAGCTGCTTATTGCAATCAACAAGCCATCCGGTATGGCGGTACATGGTGGCAGCGGATTGAGCTTTGGGGTCATTGAGGCCTTACGAGCGTTGCGGCCGCAGCAGAAATTCTTGGAACTGGTACATCGCCTGGACAGAGACACGTCGGGCTGTCTGTTGGTTGCCAAGCGTCGTTCCAGCCTTAAAGCTTTGCATGAGCAGTTGCGTGACAAAACGGTAGATAAGCGCTATCAGGCGTTAGTTGCAGGGCATTGGCCAGACAGTCGCAATAAGGTCAGAGCGCCGCTTAAGAAAAATATCCTTAAGTCCGGCGAGAGAATGGTATCAGTGTCACCTGATGGCAAGGAATCAGAAACCCGCTACCAAATTCTTGAACGCTTTCAAAATGCGACCTTGGTCGAGGCATTTCCGGTTACTGGACGAACCCACCAAATCCGTGTGCATTGTTTGCATGCGGGCCATGCTATCGCCGGTGATGACAAATACGGCGATGAAGAGTTTAACCAACTGACAACTGGAATCGGTTTGAAACGCCTATTTCTACATGCTTTTACCTTGTCTTTTGTGCATCCTAAAACAGAGCAGACTATGCGCATTGAAGCGCCGTTAGCCCCTGAATTGCATGCCGCGCTGGTCAAAATGCGGGAGCGTTGATGTATAAGTTGGTAATATTTGATTGGGACGGTACCTTGATGGACTCCGGGGCCAGAATTGTCTCAGCTATGCAGACAGCAGCCCAACGTGCTGGATTGCTGGTACCCAGTGATGAAGCAGTAAAGGATATTATTGGTATCAGTTTATTGCCTGCCATGCAGATTTTGTTTGGGGACATGGACACTGAAACAGAACAAGCCCTGTTGACATTTTACAAGCAGGAATATGTAGAACGAGATCTGACTCCAACCCCCATGTTTGAGGGGGCGTTAAGTCTACTTAGTGCATTGCGAGAGGACCAACGGCTACTCGCCGTGGCCACGGGCAAAGCCCGGCGTGGTTTAAAGCGAGTCTGGCAGGAAACCGCTACAGAGCACTTTTTTCATACTTCGCGTTGTGGAGATGAAGCAGAATCCAAGCCTTCTGCCGATATGTTGCGACAAATATTGCAGGAATTACACATACAACCATCACAGGCCGTCATGGTTGGTGATACGGTTTATGATATGCAGATGGCAGAGCAGCTTGGCATGGACCGCATCGCTGTCAGTCATGGTGTGCATGACCGGGCCAGATTGTTAACTCACCAGCCGGTAGCCATGGTGGACTCGCTAAAAGAGCTGCAAGCCTACTTAGTTCGTTAAGGGAAGATAGGCTTGGCAAATGGGTTTTATTTATGCTCAGGCCAGCGGGTCCAGGCCTGCCTGGTGCAGCATATCCACCAGGGCAATCAGAGGTAGCCCAACCAGGCTATTTGGATCGCGTCCTGTCAACTGTTCAAACAGACATATGCCAAGGCCTTCGCTTTTAAAACTGCCAGCGCACTGGTATGGCGCTTCCTTGGTTAAATAGGCTTCAATCTGTTGGTCAGTTAATGGTCTGAATTGCACATCAAAGGTTTCTACTTGAATCTGACTCTCCATGCTTTGACTGTTGTACAGGCAAAGCCCGGTATAAAATCGCACTAATCTGCCACTCGCTTGTTGCAACTGAGCAAATGCCTTTGCATGTGTCAGTGGCTTACCAATGATTTGGCCGTCCAAACAGGCAACTTGATCAGACCCTATTACCAGACTCGGGGTACTGCACTGATGAGCAACAGATTCGGCTTTCGCTCTTGCTAAGCGACTGACCAACATGTCTGGTGTTTCGCCCGCCATAGCGGTTTCGTCAGTATCCGGTGCAATGCAGATAAACTCTACCCCCAGTTTTTCCAACAAGGCTTTTCGGTAAGGGGAGGTGGAGCCAAGGACCAACTGCATAATGGTTATTCCTGTCTTTCTTAAAAGGAAGGGATTGTAACCAAGTCTTGAGCACGAACCCAAGGCCTTGTCAGCATAGATTTTCTTTGACTAAGCTTGTCCGTGGCTATATCATGCGCGCCCTATGCAGAAAGTGAAATTGCCCAAGCAACTGGATCCAGCCAAAAGCGCCATGAAGCGCTCCGAGTATATTGGAGTGATGATGGCCAAGGATATGGTTCGTTTGCAACAGGCAGTCGCTGAGGCAAGTCAGGATATTGAGATTGAGGTCAGATTTAATAAAGACGCGCAGGGTCTGACTTTTTTCGAAGGAACACTGGCTACCGATGTATCGCTCGTCTGCCAAAGGTGCAATGAAACCTTTGCTCATCATTTGGATGTGTCATTTTGTTTCAGTCCCATAAAGCCTGAACAAGACACAGATGAGATACCGGAGGCTTATGAGCCGGTAGAGGTCGATGACCATGGAGAAGTCAATTTACTTCAACTCTTTGAGGATGAACTTATTTTAGCCTTACCAATTGTGGCTTTTCACGCAGAAAAAGACTGCAAAGTAGGTGAGGAAGAATTAAGTTTTGGGGTGATTGAACCGGTTGCTGAGCGTCCAAACCCCTTTGCGGTGTTGAAAGAACTTAAGCGAGATCAGGAGTAGGTAATGGCGGTACAACAGAATCGTAAAACCCGTTCTAAGCGTGGTATGCGTCGTTCGCATGATGCTTTGACTGCGGAAACTTTGTCTGTAGATTCCACGTCAGGTGAGACGCATCGTCGTCATCATGTAACAGCTGACGGTTACTACAAAGGCAAAAAAGTCATCGCTAACTAAGCGAGCTGACTTTGACTAATCTAACCATCGCGTTAGATATGATGGGGGGCGATCATGGCCCCCCTGTTACTATTGAAGCCGCAGTTCATGCGGTATCTGAGTTTCCTCATCTTCATTTAATACTTTGTGGCGATCCTCAGCAGTTGAGCGATGGGCTGGCTAAGTACCCCCAGGCGCCTTCTGACCGACTTCAGGTCGAGGCGACTGAGCAAGTGGTGGGTATGGATGAGCGTCCTAGTGCGGCATTACGTAGCAAGGCCAAATCTTCCATGCGCAGAGCGCTGGAACTGGTTGAACAAGGGCGTGCTGATGCCTGTGTCAGTGCCGGTAATACTGGTGCTTTATTAGCCATGGCTTACTATGTGCTAAAAACCTTGCCAGGGATTGACCGACCGGCATTGATTTCTTCCTTGCCTACTGTCAGCCATCAGAAAGTGTACTTGCTTGATTTAGGCGCTAACGTCAATTGTGACTCTGAGATCCTGTTTCAGTACGCTGTTATGGGGTCGGTATTAGCCGAACAAGTGGAAGGCCTGGATAGACCCAGAGTGGCGCTCCTGAATGTGGGAGAGGAACAAATTAAAGGTAATGATCAGGTCAAACATACGGCGCAGATTCTCTCATCCGTCCCGGGGATCAATTACATTGGCTATATCGAAGGAAATGATATTTTTGCCGACAAGGCTGATGTTGTTGTCACAGATGGCTTCGTTGGCAATATTGCGCTTAAGGCATGTGAGGGCCTGGGCAAGCTGATCATTACAGAAGTAAAACGCGTCTCAGGTAAAAATCTTCTTACCCGTGTAATGGCTCGTATGGCGTTGCCGATCCTGAAAAAAATCTACGCCAGAGTGAACCCCGACCAGTACAATGGCGCGAGTCTGATAGGATTGCGCGGAATTGTCGTCAAGAGCCACGGTAATGCCTCAAGTGAAGCCTTTTTGTATGCTATAAGAGAAGCGATGCAGGAAGTTACCAGACAGGTTCCGCACAAAATAAAACATAAAATAGAAACACTTCTAATGGAAAGGCCTTAACCATGTATTCGAGAATCATCGGCACCGGCAGCTACTACCCCAGCCAAATTCGTACCAACGCCGATCTGGAGCAAATGGTCGACACCAACGACGAATGGATTACTGACCGAACTGGCATCAAGGAAAGACGCATCATAGGTGACAACGAAACAGTTGCCACAATGGGAGCCGAAGCATCGCTGAAAGCTATTGAAATGGCGGCTATTGATCCGCAAAGCATCGATATGATTGTCTGTGCAACCACCAGTCACGACAAAGCGCTGCCAAGTGCCGCCTGTGATATCCAGAAAATTCTGGGACTGGATGGCATCCCGGCCTTTGATGTAGCGGCCGCTTGCGCGGGCTATTGTTATGCCTTGAGTGTGGCAGATCAGTACATTAAATCTGGCATGGCGAAACGTATTCTGGTGGTGGGCTCAGATTGTTTAAGCCGACTGGTAGCACCCTCTGATCGCACTATGGTGATTTTGTTTGGTGATGCCGCAGGTGCCACCATTTTGGAAGCCAGTGAAGAACCCGGGATTTTATCCACCCATATTCACGCTGCAGGTTCTTATAATGACTTGCTCTATGTTGGCAACCCTACGCGCGGAAAGGAGCAATCCGTGCACGACAACTGGGGCGTGATGAAGGGCAACGAAGTTTTTAAGGTGGCCGTGACCAAACTGAGTGAATTGGTTGAGCAGACCCTTGAAGCGAACAATATGAAAAAGTCTGACTTGGATTGGCTGGTGCCACACCAGGCAAACTTTCGGATTATCAAGGCCACCGCGAAAAAGTTGGAAATGCCAATGGAGCGGGTAGTGCTGACTTTGCAAGACTACGGCAACACATCGGCGGCCACAGTGCCGACTGCATTGGATACGGCCATTCGTGACGGACGAATCCAACGCGGCCACAACCTTCTGCTGGAAGCTTTTGGTGGCGGCTTTGCCTGGGCTTCAGCCTTGGTCCGTTACTGATTATTCTATCTATCATTGTAGATCGTATGTCATTCCGACAACCTAGGTCAGATTGTCGGAATGCTGTCTGACTTACATAGTTATCTCAGTGAGTATCTGTAAATACTGACTTTTCCCAAGCGGAGAATTTCTAATGACTAAATTGGCTTTTGTATTTCCGGGACAGGGATCGCAAACTGTTGGCATGTTGGCTGAGTTGGCGGCCAGCTATCCTCAAGTACAGCAAACCTTCGCCGAAGCCACTGATGCACTCGGTTATGACTTATGGAAACTGGTGCAGGAAGGTCCGGAAGCTGACCTGAATGCCACTCATCGTACCCAACCTGCACTACTGGCCGCCAGCGTAGCCGTCTGGCGGGTATGGCAGTCGTTAGGGGGGCAACAACCCGCTATTTTGGCTGGTCATAGTCTGGGAGAGTATTCAGCATTGGTGTGTGCCGGTGTGATGGATTTTGCCGATGCTATCAAACTGGTACAACTGCGTGGCGAATTGATGCAGCAAGCCGTCCCCGCCGGTACCGGAGCCATGTACGCGATTATTGGCCTGGATGATGATAAGGTTATTCAGGCTTGTGAGCAGGCGGCGCAAGGGAATGTAGTTTCTGCGGTGAATTTCAACAGTCCCGGACAGGTCGTGATTGCCGGAGAAACTGAGGCAGTGGCCAGAGCCGGTGAAGCTTGCAAAGCCGCGGGTGCTAAGCGCGCGCTGCCACTGGCTGTCAGTGTGCCGTCTCATTGCGCCCTGATGAAACCCGCGGCAGAGAAGCTGGCTGTGGCGTTGGCAAATCTTGAGCTTAATACACCTGTCATTCCGGTAGTAAATAATGTCGATGTGGCTATGCCCACCGAACCAGAACTGATTCGTGATGCCTTAGTGCGACAACTCTACAGTCCGGTACGTTGGACCGAATCGGTACAAAAGTTGGCTGAAATGGGGGCTGAAACTGTATTGGAAGCCGGACCCGGAAAGGTGCTTGCCGGGCTAATTAAACGTATTGATAAGAACCTGCAGGTTGATGCTATTAACACGCCGGATTCAATTAAAGCATTCGTATAAGAAGGATGATCAAATGTCTGAATTACAAGGCAAAGTTGCATTAGTAACGGGCGCCAGCCGTGGTATAGGTAAAGCCATTGCCGAAAAACTGGCGGCCCAAGGGGCTACAGTGATCGGAACGGCCACCTCTGAAAGTGGTGCGGCAACCATCAGCGAGTATCTGGGCAGCAGCGGCAAGGGGCTGGCGTTAAATGTCACTGACACTGCCCAACTGGACGCCTGTCTGGAACAAATTCGCAGCGAATTCGGTGAGATTGATATTCTTGTCAATAATGCCGGTATCACACGCGACAATCTGCTGATGCGCATGAAAGACGATGAATGGCTGGATATTATGGAAACCAACCTGACCTCTATATTCAGGTTATCCAAAGCCGTAATGCGCGGTATGATGAAAAAGCGGGCCGGGCGGATCGTGAATATTGGTTCGGTAGTGGGTAGCTCTGGTAATCCTGGTCAAGCTAACTATGCAGCGGCAAAAGCCGGTGTTATCGGTTTTTCCAAGTCCCTGGCCCGTGAAGTGGCGTCCAGAGGTATTACAGTCAACACCGTGTCGCCCGGCTTTATCGACACAGATATGACTAAAGCCTTGACGGATGAACAACGTGAAGCCATCTTCAAGGATATTCCGGCCAATCGTCTGGGAAGTCCGGAAGAAATTGCGGCTACGGTAGCGTTTCTGGTGTCAGATGGCGCTGCGTATATCACAGGTGAAACAATTCATGTCAATGGTGGCATGTTTATGGCTTGATTATGTAGCCAACTGCAGTAATCTTACGTATTTGTGCGGGTAACTTTCCTGTACCTGTTAATGTTTGTTAATTGAGCGCATTTGTGGTTTGACCAGAAAAAAACTTCATACTCTTGCTTGCAAGGCCTGAAGTTGCAAAATAAACTACTGCCAAATTCACATCTAGCCTCACTTTAAGGGAAAACTAGAATTATGAGTAATATCGAAGAACGCGTAATTAAAATCATCGTAGAACAATTGGGCGTTAAAGAAGAAGAAGTTAAGCCTGAAGCGTCCTTCGTTGATGATCTGGGTGCGGATTCTCTTGATACCGTTGAGCTGGTGATGGCACTGGAAGAAGAGTTTGATACTGAGATTCCAGATGAAGAAGCTGAGAAGATCACTACTGTTCAATCTGCTATCGATTACATCAACGCTCACAAAGACGCGTAAGTAAATTGAAATCAACGGCTCGTTCAGAGCCGTTTCTTTTCCTACCATATAAAGACTATATCCCCTGCGGAGGCCATAGTGTCAAAACGTCGTGTTGTAGTAACAGGTCTTGGCATGCTTTCTCCTTTGGGTCTGGATAGCACTTCTACCTGGAATGCCCTGCTTCGGGGTGAAAGTGGTATCGGCAATATCGAAAGCTTCGATGTAAGCAGTTTCTCCACCCGTTTTGCCGGGGCGGTGAAAGGATTCGATGTTGAGCAGTACATGCCCAAAAAAGAAAGCAAGAAGATGGATCTGTTTATCCAGTATGGAGTCGCTGCAGGAATGCAGGCGCTCAAGGATTCAGGCTTGCAAATTACCGAGGCCAATGCTGGTCGGGTAGGGGTTGCGGTGGGCTCAGGTATTGGTGGACTGGGATTGATTGAAGAAAATCACAGTAAACTGCTGGCATCCGGGCCGCGCAAGATATCACCCTTTTTTGTGCCATCTACCATCACTAATATGATTTCGGGCTTTCTGTCTATTATGGAAGGTCTGAAGGGCCCCAATCTGAATATTGTGACTGCCTGTACCACTGGCGTGCATAATATTGGTATTGCCTTTCGCACTATCGCTTATGGTGACGCCGATGCTATGTTGGCCGGTGGCGCCGAAGCGGCCATCACACCACTGGGATTAGGTGGCTTTGCTGCAGCCAGGGCACTGTCGTCCAGAAATGATGATCCCAAGGCCGCCAGTCGTCCGTGGGACAAAGACCGGGATGGTTTTGTGATGGGAGATGGTGCCGGCGTGGTGATGCTTGAAGAATATGAGCACGCTAAAGCCCGTGGCGCAAAAATTTATGCCGAGCTGGTTGGCTTTGGTATGAGTGGTGATGCTTACCATATGACCTCGCCTCCTGAAGAGGGGCAGGGCGCAGCGGCTGCCATGGTACATGCATTAGCTGATGCCGGGGTGAATGCAGAACAGGTTGGCTATATCAATGCTCATGGCACCTCGACACCGGCAGGTGATGTGGCAGAAGCCAAAGCGGTTAAGTCAGTGTTTGGTGCTGCAGCCAACAAGGTTCTGGTGAGCTCCACCAAATCCATGACCGGCCACCTGTTAGGCGCAGCGGGCGCAGTAGAAGCGATATTTACTGCCTTATCCCTGACGCACCAGGTGGTGCCACCGACCATCAATCTGGATAACCCGGATGAAGGCTGTGATTTAGATTTTGTACCTCATACCGCAAGAGATGTGCAGATGGAGTATGCCTTGTGTAACTCATTTGGCTTTGGTGGTACAAACGGCTCTTTGCTGTTTAAGAAAATCTAAGCGCTTAACAAGTTAAACAAAGCCTGTTAGTTTCTGACAGGCTTTTTTTTTGCTACAGGTAATTGATCTCGCTATGACAGCCAACATGCTGATTAACGGTCAGCCACATACCCACTTACCTGCTGCCGATCGCGCCTTTCAATATGGAGACGGCGTTTTTACCACCATAAGGGTAAAAGATGGCATGCCTGAATTCTGGTCACTGCATAAACAGCGCCTGCAGCAGGGGCTTGAGCGTTTGGGTATGGTATTTAGTCAATGGCAGCAAGTGAGTCAATCTGTGCATGACCTGGCGAGCACTCATGTCGGTGCTGTGGTGAAAGTGCTGATCAGTCGCGGAGAGGGAGGACGCGGCTATCTGCCACCCAAACAGATGCAGGCAAATTGGATAGTCAGCCAACATCCTTTGCCCGAACATTACGCTGATTGGCGCTTACAAGGTATTAGCTTGGGCCAGTCTGAGATCCAACTGGCGAGACAGCCACTTCTGGCTGGCATCAAACACTTAAATCGTCTGGAGCAGGTGCTGATTCGCCAGCATGTACATCAACAGGGATGGGATGACGCACTAGTGTGCGACACAGATAACATGTTGGTGGAAACCTCGGTTGCCAACCTGTTCTGGCAGCTTGGTCATTGCTGGTATACGCCGGATCTGCAGTTTGCCGGCGTGGAGGGCGTGATACGCCGACTACTGATTGACCACCTGCAACATAAAGGGCATCAGGTTCACCAGGTTCGCGCAACACCTCAGGTACTGATGCAAGCCTCTTCTGTGTTGATATGCAATAGTTTGATGGGGATTGTGCCCGTCAGGCAAATTGGTGAGCAAGTATATCCAATGGATAACGCCAGGCAGCTAAATAAGGAATGCTTCGGTGAGCAGAATTAGCATTTTTACCAAGGCTGTTGTTTTATCTGTCGTCTTTGTGGCGGTAGTCTGCGGCTATTGGGGATATCAGCAATTTATCCAAACCGTCCACCAACCGCTTAATATCAGTCAGCCAAGTCTGTACCAGCTTAAGCGTGGGCAGCATCTTAACCACTTGGTGAATCAACTTCAGCAATATGGACTTGAGCAGCAATGGCCGGTCAAAGTGTTAGTTAAACTGCAACCAGAATTAGCAAATATTAAAGCGGGCACTTACGAGTTGCTGCCCTGCATGAGTTTGCATCAGGTGTTACAACTGTTGGCCAGTGGCAAGGAAAAGCAGTTTGAGCTGCGTCTGGTGGAAGGCTTTCGCTGGCGGGACTGGCAGCAACAGATCCAACAGCACCCGCATTTGTATAGCGATAACGTAGATAAGCTAACCGAGCTGTTATCGCCTCAGGGCGCTAGTCTCGAGGGTTGGCTGATGCCTGATACCTATCATTTCACCCATGGTACGGATGCGACTACGCTGGTCAAACGAGCGTACCAGCACATGCAGGATTTCCTGCAGCAGCAATGGCAAAACCGCAAGGCAGATTTGCCATATGCCAGCCCTTATGAAGCCCTGATAATGGCCTCCATCGTGGAAAAGGAAACAGGGCTTGCTGCCGAGCGCCCCAGAATCGCAGCGGTGTTTGTTAATAGGTTAAAGCGCAATATGCGCCTGCAGACAGACCCAACGGTAATTTATGGTATGGGAGATCAATTTGATGGCAATATCCGCCGCGAAGATTTACGCACGGCCACTCCCTACAACACTTATGTGATTAAGGGCCTGCCACCTACACCTATTGCCATGGTCAGTCGTGAAGCCCTGATCGCTGCGCTGAACCCAATAGACAGCGAGGAGTTGTACTTCGTGTCACGCAATGATGGTAGTCATGTGTTCTCTACCAACCTTGCCGATCACAATGCAGCAGTGCGACAATACCAACTGAACCAATAGGTTGAGCATAAGCTGACTACCTACAAACCAAATGAGAGCCCATGTCAGGGAAATTTATTGTTATTGAAGGCCTGGAAGGGGCTGGTAAAAGTTCGGCCATCGAGGTGGTCAAGCAGTGTATTGAGCAGGCTGGCCATTCCCTTGTTTGTACCAGGGAGCCAGGTGGTACGCCCATGGCGGAAGCCATTCGTGAAGTGGTAAAACATGACTGGCAGGAACATGTCACCACAGAGGCTGAGCTATTGCTGATGTATGCTGCCAGGGTGCAATTGCTGGAAAATGTAATTAAGCCGGCGCTTAATGAGGGGCGCTGGGTGTTAGGAGATCGCCATGATTTATCATCCCAGGCCTATCAGGGCGGCGGACGACAAATTCCAGACAGTTTGCTGCAAAACCTGCGCGCCATCAGCCTGAAAGACTTTAAACCTGCATTGACCCTGTATCTGGATGTTGATCCAGCCATTGGCTTGCAAAGAGCCCGCGGGCGGGGCGAGTTGGATCGCATCGAACAGTCCGGACTGGAATTTTTTACCCGTACCCGGGCTAAGTATTTGCAACTGGCCTCTTTGGACAACAGTATTATTGTCATAGATGCCATGCAAGCGATGGCCAAAGTGCATGATGATATTCGACAGGCCGTAACTGGCTTTTTATCATGACCTATCCTTGGTTTGACACGCTTTTTCAGCAGCTAACCGACAGAGCGCGGCATGCACGTTTGCACCATGCTCTGTTGATGCTCGGCCCCAAAGGCTTGGGTAAAACCGCGCTGGCCAGAGATTTTGGCGCTTATTTGCTTTGCCAAAACCCGCGGTCAGAACGCTGTGGCCAGTGTCAGGCATGCCATTTGGTTGATGCTGGCAGCCACCCGGATTTACACCAAATTCAGAGTGAAAAACAAATCGGCGTTGACGATATCCGCAGTGCAATAGAGAAGCTCAGCGGAAAATCGCAACTGCGTGGTGCCAAAGTCCTGGTCATTCATCAGGCTGACAGTATGACCGAGTCTGCCGCCAATGCTTTACTGAAAACACTGGAAGAGCCAACCCCACAAACCTATATGCTGCTGACGGCCAGCAGTGCCCAGCGTCTGTTACCAACGATTAAAAGTCGCTGTGAAAAATTGCTTTTACCACAAGCGACGCATCAACAGACCAGTCAATGGATGTCCAGTCAGTATCAGGGCGAGATAGAACCACAATTGTTAGCCATGTATGGTGCCTGCCCGTTAATCTTGCTTGAATTGTTAAACGAGCAGGGGGGCAACAGGTATTGCGAATTTATTGACAATTTACAACAAGTTATAGAGAGCCGGCAGAGTAGCCTGGAGATGGCTCAGCAATGGCAGGAAAACCCGGGCAGATTGCTGGAGTGGCTGCAGCACTGGCTGTTAGAAACATTGAAAAACGGCAAGATACCGCAGGACGCTGCCTGGACCTTGAATAGCCGGTGCTTAGCTGCCAGCCGCGCTGTTTCCAACGCAGGTTTGAACAAAGTATTAATGTTGTCTGAACTGCTGAGCGCATTTCGAATTCTGAGGAGTTAACGTTGTTTATCGATTCCCACTGTCATCTGGACAGACTGGATAAGTCACCACAGCAATTACAAGAACTGGTGCAGCGCGCCAGGGACCGCGGTGTTAAGCATTTTTTATGCGTTTGTGTGGCCGTCAACGAGTATGAAACCATGCTGGAGACGGTGAAGGATTTTGCTGATGTGTCGGTATCCTGTGGAGTGCACCCGCTGCATCAGGAAGACGTTTGCAGTTACGAAGAGTTACTAAGTATGGCCAGTCGCGAAGAGGTGGTGGCCATTGGTGAAACCGGCCTGGATTACCATTACAGCCCGGATACTAAGGGGATTCAGCAACAGTCTTTTATTGACCACATCAAGGTGGCAAACAAGCTGCATAAGCCGCTGATTATTCATACCCGTGATGCCAGGCAAGACACCATCGCATTGCTAAAGCAATACAAAGCGCCGCATACCAAAGGGGTGTTACATTGTTTTACCGAAGATCTAGGCATGGCCCGGCAAGCAATAGAATTGGGCTTGTATATATCGATTTCCGGGATTGTCACCTTTAAAGCCGCCACTGAACTGCAGGACGTGGTCAGACAATTACCGCTGGAGCGATTGCTGATTGAAACAGACTCACCCTGGCTGGCACCTGTGCCTTATCGTGGCAAACCCAACGAGCCAGCGTATGTAAAAGAAGTTGCCCAGTTTATTGCCGATCTTAAAGAAATTCCTGTGCAGACATTGGCAGATGCCACTACCCACAACTTCTATCAATTGTTTGAGCGTATTTCGGCCACTTGATAAGCGCACAACAACACACCATATGCATCTTAGCCATGGATGGCGGTTGGTTTTTGTTCCTGCTCTTTTAGACACAAGACCATATGGTTATTTTTCTTGTGCTGATTAAAAATAAATAACCCGAAATTTAAATCATGTCGTTTATAGGGGAAAACCCAAGTTAAAGGACATCAATGATGAGAGTTTCCCCAGTATCTTGTGCAATGGCAATTCTGTTAATTAGTGCTTGTGCCAATGAACCAGAGCAGCCAGAGCAAGTTAACCAAACCGAGCTGGCTCAGCCAAACAAAGTGCCACTGCAGTCCAGGCATCGTGCTGAACAGAAGATGGTGGTAGCCGGAGCAATGATGCATGACATGGCACTGTCACAACATCTTTACTTGCCACCGAATAATGTCATTACTGAGAAATACCTTGAAACACCGGAAAACGGTCTGTTCGTTACCAATGAACAGCCAGTTTCGACCTTTTCCATTGATGTAGATACCGGTAGCTACACCAATATCAGAAGAATGCTCAATCACGGCCTGTTGCCACCAGCTGATGCTGTGCGTGCCGAAGATTTTATCAATTACTTTGATTACCACTACGCCCCGGCTGCATCAGGGCAGACCTTTAATCTGGACACGCAATTGGCCTTGTCACCCTGGAACAAGGGGCGGCATTTGCTGAAAATCAGTCTGATGGGCAGTCAACCCGAAGCGCAATGGCAAAAGCCTGCTAATCTCGTCTTTCTGGTGGATGTTTCCGGTTCAATGAAGGCTCCGGATAAATTGCCGTTGCTGATCCAGAGTCTGCGCCTGCTGACCAGCCAATTGGACAAACAAGATAAGGTCAGCATTGTGACCTACGCAGGGCAGAGTAATACCTTGCTGGCGTCGGCTTCGGGCGACCAACAGCTGCAGATTATGCAAGCGCTGGACAGCCTTAGTGCGGGCGGTTCGACCAACGGTGAAGGTGGTATTCGTCAGGCCTATCACCTGGCCAGAGCCAACTTTATCCAGGAGGGTGTTAACCGAGTGATATTAGCCACCGACGGCGATTTCAATGTGGGAATATCGGATCTTGAGCAGCTTAAAGACCTGATTCGTCAGCAACGACAAAGTGGTGTGGCCCTTACCACACTAGGCTTTGGCAGCGGCAATTATAACGATGCCCTGATGGAGAGCTTATCCAACTTGGGCAATGGTCAGCATGCCTATATCGATAACATTAATGAAGCCCGCAAAGTGCTGATAGATGAGCTGTCTGCCAGTATGGAAATCATCGCCAGTGACGTAAAAATTCAGGTGGAATTTAACCCTGCCGTCGTCGCAGAGTATCGCCTGGTGGGCTATCAGAATCGTATGTTGGCCAGGGAAGATTTCAATAATGATCATGTTGATGCCGGAGAGGTGGGGGCTGGTCACAGAGTCACCGCTTTATATGAGCTGGCGCTGACCACGTCAGATATCCGCCAGGTTGACCCGCTTCGCTATGCAGAAAACAATCAGGCGACATCCTTTTCCAATGAGCTGGCACAGATTAAACTCAGATATAAGCAGCCCGGCAATAATGCCAGCCAGCTGCAAAGTACTATTGTATCTCTGCAAGACCACAATCGCGAAGTCGATGGCGATTTTGCCTTTGCCGCCGCGGCGGCGGGGTTTGCTCAACTGTTAAAAGGTGGCAAATATATGCAGCACACCGGTTTTGCCGATATTCTGCAGCTTGCTGAGCGGGGAAAAGGGCAGGATAGCCACGGTTACCGCAGTGAGTTTATCCGTCTGGTACGCAGTGCCGACGCTCTGACAACATCTCAGGCTGGCACTTTATAGAGACAAGATATGCAATTCGCCCGTAGTACTGCCAGTCACAATCCGACGCCGATTCAGGTTCAGTCCGATGAGCAACTTATGCTGGCCTACGGGCAGGGGGAAATACAGGCTTTTAGTCAACTTTATACCAAACACAAAGACCCACTTTGGCGTTTTTTTATACGTCGCGGTATGCCCACAGACTGCGCCGAGGAGTTAATGCAGGAAGTATGGCAGCGGGTGATTCAATCTGCTGCCCATTATCAGGCCAATGCACGTTTTACGACCTGGCTTTATCAGATTGCGCGTAATCTACTTATCGATAAGCATCGCTTGGCGCATCGCCAGTTCAAATTGGTCACCGAACATTTTGACGACGAGGACTGTTCGGCCAATGAACCTGAACAGTTGGTACAAAGCGCCAGGCAAGCCCAAAAGCTTAGAAAATGCTTGGCTAAGTTACCCGCCTTGCAATTGGATACCTTCTTGCTGAAAGAAGAAGCGGGACTGAAATTAGACCAAATAGCCCAGGTGATGGACTCTGCAGTAGAGGCTTGTAAGAGCAGAATGCGCTATGCCGTGGCAAACTTGATTGCATGTCTGGGAAAACACGGTGAAAAATCATGACAGTGCAGGATGAAAAACAGCTGACTGCTTTATATCAGATGTTAGGCAAAGAAAGCTCCCCCGCTAAACTGGACAGTAAAATTCTGGCCATGGCCGAAGCGAATCTATCTGACCGCTCTGACACCCAAATGAACATTACAAACAGGCCTACATTTGGACGCAAGTGGCGCTGGCCCCTGTCAGGTCTGGTAACGGTTTTGTTGGTGAGCGTAATAATGGTTCACCAATACTTTTCTCCTTTGCAAAAAATACCGCCGCATATGGAGTCGGCTCAACCAGCCAGCCCAGGTTTCATGCAAATGCCTGCCTTGATAAGGGAACAAGATCCGGTTGAGTCAAAACGGCAAAGATTTAGCGACGTTGAAGCAGAGGCGCAAAGTGCAGGGGACGTGAACCTTCATGAGGATATGCATGCTAATACGGCTGAGATAATCCAAAACGCCGCACAATGGCGGATTCAATTACAAGCAATCGACAAACTGCTATCTGATGGAAAAACCGAGGAGGCCAGAACAGCGTTAACCAAGCTTGTCTCGCAATCGCCGTCTGTTGCAGCACATTTGTCAGACAGGCATCTTCAGCTACTTGATAGGCCAAGATAACGGATCTACGTATGTATTTATGCACAGCACGGGATAACGTTTGTAATATTTGACTGATAAGTTGATGATGATTTGCTGAAATTCAATTGTTTAAAAGGATAGAAACACTTATGAAGAAATTATTCCTGACGGTTTTCTTTACTGCGTCTCTTAGTGCCGCCCCCCAGCAGTTGCCCAATAGCCAACTACTTGTCGACAACCCAGGTGTTTGGCAACACTATGAAATGGATTTAGGTCCGGTATTTGGTCGTTCAGATGTGTTGCTAGATGATACTGGTGAGAAAGTCATTACCTTTATGACGCTGCCCAGCAATGTTGACCCTGGCAAGTTGCATCAGATGCTCAATGGCATGCGTGATAGCTTTAAGGCACAAGGTGCAGAATATACCGATCATAAATTAATGGTTAATGGGCAAGAGTTGCAGATGCTGAAAACGGTGATAAGCGCAGAAGGCGGGGTAGATCATAGAGTTTATGTTTTGCATGACAAACTTATGACCCTTATTTTGTTTCAAGTGGGCGACACCGATATTGACAAACCTGTATATCGTAACTTGATTGCGTCCTTATCCGCTCTGAAGTGACCATAAGCTGAAGGCTCAGAATACCCCTTTTATTTCAGGGGTATTTTTTTTACAATACGCGCCGTTCAGAGCATCAACAGATGCTATTGGTTTAAGCTCCGGATTTACGTTCCGGCTCGCTGGAGAAAAGTTACATGTCTCAAGTCGTTGTCTGCGCGCTGTATAAGTTTGTCAGCCTGGAAAACTACCAAGAAATTCGCCAACCCTTGCATCAGTTTATGGAAAGTCAGGGGATCAAAGGCACCTTATTACTCGCTCACGAGGGCATTAATGGTACGGTATCCGGTAGCCGGGAAGCCATTGATAACTTGCTGAGATGGCTAAACGCCGATGAGCGTTTGAACCCTATCAGTTATAAAGAATCCTTTGATAGCAGCCAACCGTTTCATCGAACCAAGGTTAAGTTAAAAAACGAAATCGTCACCATGGGCGTAGAAGGTATCGATCCTCGCCATACGGTGGGCACCTATGTAAAGCCGTCAGAGTGGAATGCACTGATTAGCGATCCTGATGTTATCACTATTGATACTCGCAACGACTATGAGATTGAGATTGGCACGTTCAAGCATGCGGTTAATCCCAACACTGAGACTTTTCGCGAGTTTCCACAGTATGTAAAAGAGCATCTGGACCCGTCTAAACATAAAAAAGTGGCGATGTTCTGTACCGGCGGTATTCGCTGCGAAAAATCCACGGCCTACCTTAAGGAACAAGGCTTCGAAGAAGTGTATCACCTGGAAGGCGGCATTCTTAAATACCTTGAAGAAGTCCCCAAAGAACAGAGCCTGTGGGAAGGTGACTGCTTTGTGTTTGATAACCGTGTGGCGGTAAATCATGATCTTGAACGCTCCCACTATGATCAATGTTATGCCTGCAGGCTACCGATTACTGAGCAGGATAAACAAAGTGACCTGTACGAGTCAGGTGTCAGCTGCCCCAAATGTTATGGTAAGCACAGTGAAGAGCAGCTCGAACGTTTTCGTGAGCGCGAGAAGCAGGTGAATCTGGCCAGGGCCCGCGAGGAGGAGCACGTTGGTTCTGAAGCGCGTCTGGCGATGGAGCAGCGCCGCAAACAAAAGGCCGATGAACGCCGGGCCAGGGCATTAGCTGCCAATGCTGCCAGGAAAGCCGAACAGGCATAAAGTCTGGTTGTGGCAAAAGCAATTACAAGGTTAAACTAGGCCGATATGGTCCTAAACCGAGGAAGTGAAATGTCAGGACAAGCCTTAACCGAAACCCAGATTGCCGAAGTCCGCAAGGAGTTCGATTTTTTTGACAACGATCATAACGGCATGATTGATTTGGGTGAATTTATCGAATTACTTACCGTGCTTTCCCCCAAAACTAAGGTCAAGGTTGTGGAAGAGGCATTCAGTTTGATTGACGAGAATGCAGACGGCCATATTGATTTTGATGAATTTCTTGCCTGGTGGCAGCAGGGGTGGTGGGAATACTGACCTTAATCTGATTGGCAATAAAAAGGCGCGTGATGCGCCTTTTTATTGCCCAGAGCTTTTTTAGCCTTCCACCGGCACAGCAAATAACACCACCATAAGCATTAAAACCGCCAAACAAAGAAACGCCAATGCTTGATTGGCTTTTTTGGTTTCGTGGCTTGCCAAGCGGGCGGCAATCAGTGCCTGTAGCATATAATAAAATGCAAAAGCCTTTGACGCATAGGTAACCAGTTGGAATATGTTACTGCTCCAAAGTAACGCAATCGACAAGGCCGTAATAAGCGGGTAGAGACGCCGGGCGGGCAGATGGTGACGGCTTTCTTTCTCCACCACACCGCCGGCACCAATAGTATCCGCAATAGCGGCACTGAACTGACTCATGGCTGCGGCAATCACTAATAGTACTGGCAGGATCAGGGTTATTTGACCTGACAGCGCTATAATGGCGGTTTCGTTGGGTTCGCTGCCAACAAACTGGCTCATAAGCGGCATCGCCAAAACCACAAAACTAATGTAAATAGCTGCCGCCAGTCGCTGGGCTAAAATCATGGACTGCATGCGAACTTTGGCAGGATACTCGGAACCAAGATACTTTGATGTTTCAAACCCTTGCACAATCAATAACATACCACCTAACTGCGCGAGAGACTGAGCCAGGCTCTGACTCGGCGCAGTAAGCCCTGTCAGGCTGTACCCCTGGCCAATATCATGCCAGATTAGTCCTGCCAGCAGGGCAACAATAATGGCCAGCTTGATACTCACTGAATAGGTTTCCAACTTCTCCAGGCCGTGCAAGCCTTTAAACAGACCGTATATACCAATCCCGGCAAGCACCAAAGTGGCCAACACATCGGCATTAAATTCGCTGTAGATATCCAGGCCGGTGAGCACAAAGCCCGCCATCAGGCGAATATAAAAGGTGATGGAAATAACATATGCAAATGCCAGGGCAACATCGGCAAAACGGTCCAGACCCATACGCAAAGGGTCGGGCGGTTGAGCCTGACTTTGTGTTTCCTCCCATTCCATCGTAAAGCGCATGGCATGGCCCAGCCACAGTGACAGCAAACAGATGACAAGGATGGCCAACCAGGCCCAATGGCCAGCAATATTGGCCAGCAAGGGTACGACCACCAAAAAACCACTACCAATAATAGAAGCCAGAGGTGTGACGGTGGCTTGCCAGAAAGTGGATTGTCTGACGTTAGGGCGAAACATCAGGTACAACAATATGGCTGTCAGTACAATCAACACAGCGTCCAGTACACTGAAATCTCTGGGCTGGATGCTTGGCATGCCGCACTCCCTGGAACTAGTGGGGGAAAGGTTAACGCTTGTATAGTACTTTAATGAGATGGTAACCAAACTTGGTTTTTACCGGACCTTGTACCTCCAGCTCAGGACCATTAAAAACCGCTTTATCAAAAGTTGGGGCCATTTGACCCTGGTTAAATTCTCCCAGGTCGCCGCCACGCTTGGCCGAAGGGCAAAGTGAGTGTTTCTTGGCTAATTGTTGAAAGTTGGCACCTTGTGCCAGTTGCTTTTTTAAGGCCAGGCATTCCTGCTCAGTTTTGACCAGAATATGCAATGCGGCGGCTTTTCTTGGCATGCTGTTTCTCTTTTAATTAAGCTGTGGCGGCGATTATCTATTAAGGTGGATTGCAGATTCAAATGTCAGGCTAGATTCTTACAACTGTGCAGCAACTCCGCCAGCAGTGAATCGTCATTCAGAGCACGGCCAATGGCAACACCACCGACCATCAGTACGGCTTGCTGTAGCGCCTTTTCACGATCTAAGCCCGATGATTCCAGCATATTGATCATGCCCTGAAAAATACGGGTATAGGTATTTCTGATCTGTTCATCTTGTTTTCCGATATCTGTAACCAGAAACGCCAGCGGGCAGCGACGATTAAGTCCTTTTACATGTTCCTCAGATAAATACGCACTGGTTAACTCACAGGTACTAAAACCATTGGGCAAACTGCGAACGCTGTTTCTGGCTGAGGCAAGAATTGCCTCGCTGTAAAGCGCTGACTTGGAGGTGAAATGGGCGTAAAAGGCGCCTCTGGTCAGATTGGCATTGTGCATAATCTGGTCAATGCTGACATTGTCAAAACCCTCTGTGGTAAAGAGTTTTGCCGCACTGCTCAAAATACGCTCTCGTGTTTGCTGCTTATGTGTTGGTTGCCAGGCCATAGTGATTCCTTGCCATAAAATATGTTCTTGAACATATTCATGGGTTTTCTAAGCTGATGCAAGGTGTTCAACAACAAGGAATCTTCATGACATCCGTGCATATTTATTCTGTGCCATTCAGTAGTTTTGGCCGTGTCGTACAATTGGTCTGCGAGCAAAAAGGCATTTCCTATAGCATGGGGTTGGAAGTGGCAGGTATGAATGTAGAGTTTAAGGGTGAGCAACATGCTAATTGGCACCCCTATAGCAAGATGCCGGTGCTACTGATTGGCGATCAGGTGTTGTGCGAATCCGCCAGCATCATACGTTATCTTGATAATGCCTATCCCGGTCCCGAATTGCAGCCCACTGACCCCTGGCTACGAGCGAAACTGGATGAGAGGGTGCAACTGCTGTCTACCTACATAAATCATGCCCTGATTAAAGACTATATTCTGGAACTGATTTTCCCCAAAGGACAGGACGGTGCACCCAGATTGGATGTAATGGCAGCCAACAAACCTGCGGCATTAAAGGCACTGTCTTTGCTGGAAAGCTGGCTGGCGGAGGGCGACTATCTGTTTGGCAACAGTTTCAGCTTGGCTGACGCCATGGCACTGCCGTCGCTGTACTATGTAACGCAGTTGCAGGAGCCGTTCAATCTACTGCCTGCCGACAGTGTGATAGGGTCCTATGTGCAGCGTATGAAAGATAAATACCCAGCTTGTCAAAAAGTGCTGGTGCCGAAGCAGCCATCCTAATTCAGCTGTACTTCCAGCAACAAAAAAGGCGCTCATTGAGCGCCTTTTTTTATCAGTATGTAACTGACATTATGCACCTAACGCGGTGCGGGCATCGGTATAGGTCAGTCCCAATTTACTACCCAGGGCATCAACCACCGCTTTATAAGTGACTTTGCCTTCATGCACATTCAGGCCGTTAAGCAGGTGCACATCGTCCAGCATGGCTTGCTTAGGACCTTTGTTGGCCAGTGCCAGACCAAACGGCAGGGTCGCATTGTTCAGCGCCATGGTGGATGTACGCGCAACACCGCCTGGCATGTTGGCCACACAATAGTGCACAACACCGTCAACGACATAGACGGGATCCTGGTGGGTAGTGGCACGGGCGGTCTCGAAGCAGCCGCCTTGGTCAATCGCCACATCTACTACGACTGAGCCTTCTTTCATATTGCGAATATGCTCGGCCGTCAGCAATTTAGGCGCAGCGGCACCAGGAATAAGCACGGCACCAATCACCAGATCGGCCTTAGATGAATAATGCTCAATGGCATCGACGGTGGAGAATACGGTTTTTAACTGACCACGGAAGATATCGTCCAACTCACGCAGACGCGGTAAAGAGCGATCCAGTATAGTCACATCGGCACCCAGGCCGATCGCCATCTTGGCAGCATTAGTACCAACCACGCCGCCACCTACAATCAACACCTTACCCGGGGCAACACCTGGTACACCACCAAGTAGCGTACCGCTGCCGCCGTGGGCTTTTTCCAGATAATGGGCACCGGCCTGAATAGACATTCGGCCAGCAACTTCTGACATGGGGGCCAGCAATGGCAAGCCATTGCGTGAATCGGTTACGGTTTCATAGGCGATACAGGTGGCACCGGAGGCAATCAGCAGTTCTGTTTGCGTTGGATCAGGTGCCAGGTGCAGATAAGTGTATAGCGTTTGCCCTTTGCTCAGCATTTTACATTCGTTGGGCTGAGGCTCTTTAACCTTTACGATCATCTCGGCTTTGTCGAAGATACTCTCTGCGCTATCGCTGATGGTTGCGCCTGCGGCAATATACTGATCGTCGGTAAAGCCAATGGCGGTGCCCGCATCTTTCTGCACCAGCACAGCATGGCCGTGGGTGACAAATTCTTTCACTGCGGCTGGCGTCAGGCCAACACGGTATTCATGGTTTTTTATTTCTTTAGGTACACCGATCAACATAATTCTGTTCAACCTTTGCGGGAAAAATAGGTTGTGAAGTATATGCAAAGATTTACAGAAGAGTGTGCTGAAGAATTGTTAACGGCAGGATATAATCCTGCAAAAAGTGCAGTGAGAAGATAATCGTATGCTGGTGAAAACCCCCAAACACCTGGATCGTATTGACCGTAATATACTGGTTGAGTTGCAAAAAGATGGCCGACTTTCCAACATTGAACTATCCCGCCGGGTCGGTTTAAGTGCCACCCCCTGTTTAGAGAGGGTAAGGCGTTTGGAGCAACAAGGCTATATTAGTGGCTACCATGCCAGGGTGGATCCCACCAAGCTGGGCGCTGCCATGTTGGTGTTTGTGGAGATTACCCTGACGAAAACATCCACCGATATCTTTGCAGAATTTTCTTCTGCGGTTCGTAAGTTGGACGATATTCAGGAATGTCATCTGGTGGCAGGAGATTTTGATTTTTTGTTAAAAGCCCGGGTGGCAGATATGTCCAGTTATCGAAAGTTGTTGGGAGATACCTTGCTGGGGCTGCCTGGCGTTAGTGAGTCACGTACCTATGTGGTGATGGAAGAAGTGAAACATACCGGTGCGATTAAAATTAACCTTAAGTAATGGCTGTATCTGCCAGTACTTGTTGGTATCTGACGACATCTTGAACAAGATTTGCGCAGCAAATAAAAATACTGGCAATAAAAACAGGGTTTATGTATTGCCAAGCTAGGATTTTAGCAACGTGGCTGGTATCTTTGCACAGTGTTTGCAGTGGTAATTTTTATAATAAATAGATGATGATGGCGCGACTCTCTGGTATCCAAAGGATCATGGAAGTGGGCATGATAGTGTGCAGTATGTTTGCACTCTACCTGTTGCTCGCTTTGGCTTCGTTCGACCCTGCTGATCCTAGCTGGAGCCAGGCAGGGTTTCGCGATGACGTACAAAATGCGGCCGGAGCCATTGGTGCCTGGTTTGCTGATATTCTGCTCAACAGTTTTGGCTATATTGCCTATGTGTTTCCCTTCGGTATTGCGCTGCTGGGCTGGTTTTTGTTCCAGCAGACCAAGAACTTGCTGGAGCTGGACTATCTCACCATCGGCTTAAGACTGATCGGTTTTATTCTTTCCATTGTTGGCGCTACCGCGCTGTTCAGCCTGAATGCCGACGATATTTACGTGTTTTCTGCCGGTGGTTTTGTGGGTGATGCTATTAGCGGTCGCCTGCTCCCTTACTTTAACCTGGCGGGTACAACTCTGTTGTTGTTGTGTTTTTTATGCACCGGCCTGACGTTGATGACGGGTATTTCCTGGTTACTGCTGATTGATCACTTAGGTGACTGGGCGATAAGCGGGGTTAAATGGCTGGGCAGACTGCCCTCCATACTGCAGGGCATGCAGGTGCCAACACTGCCTAAACGTAAACACAACGATAACGATATGGTGGAGATGGCGGACAAGCCTAAATCTGAGTCTGTTGCTGAAGAAACGCCCCCCTGGGGAGCGACACCGGTCCCGCGACGTGAGCCGGTTATTGAACCGGTATTCAGTCTGGACAATGACGAAGACTTTGATATGGGGGAGGTGCCACTGTTTGACGAGCCGGCTCCTGCACCCAAGCCCGCACCTGTGAAAACCAAGGGGGACAAAGCCAAGCCCAAAACCCTGGCTGAGTTGGAAGAAGAATTCGCTGTGGAGGGGGAAAGGCCGTCTTTTATGCTGCTCGATCGCCCGGACAAGGTGAAAAATCCCATTTCTCCGGAAGAGTTGGAAGCGGCATCCCGGTTGGTGGAAGCCAAACTGCAGAACTTCAGTATTGAAGCTAAAGTGGTTGGGGTGTATCCCGGTCCGGTAATTACCCGGTTTGAACTGGATTTAGCACCAGGGGTGAAGGTTGCCAAAATCTCTTCCCTGGCCAAAGACCTGGCCAGGGAGCTTTCCGCTATTTCTGTGCGCGTGGTGGAAGTGATTCCGGGTAAGTCTGTTATTGGTCTTGAGCTGCCGAATAAGCATCGTGAAATGGTGCGATTATCCGAAGTAATCGAGTGTGATGTGTTTCAAAACTCCACGTCCAATCTGACCATGGTGCTGGGCAAAGATATTGCCGGTAAACCTGTGGTGGTGGACCTGGCCAAGATGCCACACCTGCTGGTGGCAGGTACCACAGGCTCGGGTAAGTCTGTTGGGGTAAACGTCATGATTCTGTCGTTGCTGTATAAATCCAGCCCCGAAGACGTGCGGATGATTATGATCGACCCGAAGATGCTGGAATTGTCTGTATATGAAGGCATTCCTCATTTGCTGGCCGAAGTGGTCACGGATATGAAAGAAGCGGCCAACGCCTTGCGCTGGTGTGTAGGGGAAATGGAGCGGCGTTACCGCCTGATGTCTGCATTAGGGGTGCGTAATCTTAAGGGCTATAACACTAAGATCGCTGACGCCATTGAAGCAGGCGAGCCCATCAAAGACCCGCTCTGGAAACCCGAGCAGAGTATGGAGCCTGAAGCGCCGGATTTAGAAAAGCTGCCCAGCATTGTGGTGGTGGTAGACGAATTTGCCGACATGATGATGATCGTGGGTAAAAAGGTTGAAGAACTGATTGCCCGGATAGCGCAAAAAGCCAGGGCTGCGGGGATTCATCTGGTGTTGGCAACGCAGCGCCCGTCAGTGGATGTGATTACCGGTTTAATTAAAGCCAATATTCCCACCCGCATTGCATTTCAGGTTTCATCTAAAATTGATTCCCGCACCATTTTGGACCAGCAAGGTGCCGAAGCCTTGTTAGGGCAGGGCGATATGCTGTATCTGCCCCCTGGAACCGGCGTGCCGACCCGCGTACATGGCGCCTTTGTGGATGATCATGAAGTGCATGCCGTAGTGGCAGACTGGAAGAAGCGCGGTAAGCCTAATTACATTGATGAGATTTTAAGTGGCGAAGGCAGTACCGAAGTGCTGTTACCCGGTGAGCAGGCCGAAGGCGAAGATGCAGAGTCAGATCCTTTGTATGACGATGCGGTATCTTTTGTGACGCAAAGTCGCCGGGCTTCGGTATCCAGTGTGCAACGCCAGTTCAGAATAGGCTATAACCGGGCTGCCCGTATCGTCGAACAAATGGAAATGAGTGGTGTGGTCAGTGCCCAGGGGCACAATGGCAACCGGGAAGTATTGGCACCACCGCCAGTGTGAACCAATTTAAACCTGTCAGGACCCGATTAATGACCTGTTCAGTTTAAGCTCAGCCAGGATCAGCAGACTGATTTGGGTGTTTATTATTTCTTAGGATGTTATGAAGAGACTTCTTACCATTGGTTTTTGTGTATTGGCGTTTCCCACTTTGGCCAACGAGGCTGCGGATAGTCTGAAGAGCAAACTTAGCCAGTTGCATAGTTTTCAGGCTGATTTTGAGCAACAGGTGACCGACGGACAAGGACAAGCCGTTCAACAGGCACAGGGCACTTTACATCTGCAACAGCCTGACAAATTGCGCTGGGAGTTGAAAACGCCGGATGAAGCCTTGTTGATAGCCGATGGGCAAACGGTTTGGCATGTGGATCCTTTTGTTAGCCAGGCCATTGCACTTGACCAACAAGGCGCTATTGAAAACAACCCGCTCATTTTATTAGCGCAGCCAGATAGTCACCTATGGCAGGATTTTATGGTGAGTCAGGAAGGCAGTGGCTATCTTATCCGCAGTAAGTCTGACAATAGCCAGATTGATACCCTGACTTTGACTTTTGACGGTCAAACACTTTTATCACTGAGTTTGCTCGACCGGCAGCAGCAAAAAAGCGTGCTGAATTTCAGAGATATTAAGCAAAACATCGACCTACCAGCAGCACTGTTTAAGTTCACCTTACCTGAAGGTTATGAGCTGGATGATCAGCGTCAGGTGCAAACAGGTAACCTGCAAAAACCATGACCCAGCAGTTGGATTTCGGTCAGGATAACCCCTATCAACCGCTGGCTGCTCTGCTCAGACCGCGCCGTCTTGAAGACTATGCCGGTCAGCAACATATTCTTGCCCCCAATAAGCCATTAAGGCGAGCCATTGAGCAGGGCAAAGCTCATTCGATGATTTTATGGGGCCCGCCCGGAACAGGTAAAACCACACTGGCCGAATTAATTGCCAATTACTGTGATGCGCATGTGGAGCGTATATCCGCAGTAACATCGGGTGTTAAAGACATTCGCCAGGCCATTGATAATGCCCGTCATCAGGCCCAGTCCCGGGGGCAAAAGACCCTGTTGTTTGTGGATGAGGTGCACAGATTTAATAAGAGCCAGCAGGACGCTTTTTTACCCCATATAGAAGACGGTACGGTGATTTTTATCGGTGCCACGACAGAAAACCCATCTTTTGAACTAAACGGTGCGTTACTGTCGAGGGCTAGGGTATATGTACTGAAAAAGCTTGAACAGGCCGACCTTGAATGGATGCTGGAGCGGGCTTTGCGTGATACCCGTTTTGCTGATATATCCCTGGCGCCAGAAGCCAGAGCTTTACTCACCCAAATGGCTGATGGTGACGGGCGCAGGCTGTTGAACTATTTGGAGCTTTCCGCAGATTTTGCTGAACAGGGCATCATTCATCGCGACACTGTGCAGGAAGCGGTAGGTGCCAAGATAGCAGCCTTCGATAAGGGCGGGGATCAGTTTTACGATATGCTGTCGGCGCTGCACAAGTCAGTGCGCGGCTCTTCACCGGATGGCGCTTTGTATTGGTTTGCCCGCATGTTGGAAGCCGGTTGTGATCCCCTGGTAGCAGCCAGGCGCTTGTTGGCCATCGCCTCAGAGGATATTGGCAATGCTGACCCGCGGGCCTTGCAGGTGTGCCTTAATGCCTGGGATATTTTTCATCGTGTCGGGCCTGCCGAAGGTGAGCGGGCGATTGCTCAGGCGCTGGTTTATTGTGCCTGCGCGGCAAAAAGTAATGCGGTGTATGTGGCGTTTAAACAAGCCAGGTGCGATGCCAGGGAACTGGCCAACTTTGCGGTGCCGGTACATTTGCGTAATGCACCCACCAAGCTGATGAAAGAGCAGGGCTTTGGCCAGGACTACCGCTATGCTCACGATGAACCTGGCGCCTATGCCGCAGGGGAACGCTACTTGCCACCAGAGCTGGCAGAACAGCGGTATTATCAACCCAGTGAACGCGGTCTGGAAAAGCAAATCCAGGCCAAGCTTGAATACCTCAGCCAATTGGACCAACAAAGTGACCGCAAACGTTATAAGTAACGGCCTGGCCTTGTATGCCACAATTGCCGCAGGCGGCGCAATGGGGGCCTGCTTGCGTTATTTTATCTCGCAATTGGCGATGCAATGGTTTGGCAAAGGGTTTCCCTTTGGTACACTGGCGGTGAATATTCTCGGCTCTTTGATGATCGGCATAGTGTATGGTTTGATAGAGAGCGAGTATGTGGCTGGCCATCCCTGGCGAACCTTTCTGAGCATAGGTTTTATTGGTGCCCTGACCACCTTTTCTACGTTTTCCCTGGATACCTTGTTGCTGATTCAGCAAGGTGCCTGGCTGAAAGCAATTGCCAATATTTTATTGAACCTGCTGTGTTGTCTATTGGCAGCCTGGCTGGGAATTAAATTGATTTTGAACAAAGGTTAATCACACAGCATGCTAGACCCGAATTTTTTGCGCAGCGACATTGAAACAACGGCCGAGCGCCTGGCCTCACGCGGTTTTACCCTGGATGTGGCGACCTTCAAATCATTGGAGGAAAAACGCAAAGCGCTGCAAGTTCGCACACAGGAATTGCAGAATGAGCGTAACGTGCGCTCTAAGAACATAGGTAAAGCGAAGGCTGCGGGAGAGGATATTGCGCCTTTACTGGCCGAGGTAGGCAAGTTGGGTGATGAACTGGACGGTGCCAAAGCGGAACTGGATGCATTGTTAGAAGAAATCAGCCAGTTGTCTCAGGTCTTACCTAATCTGCCACATGAATCCGTGCCAGTCGGCCGGGATGAAGAAGAAAATAAAGAGATCAGTCGCTGGGGTACACCCCGCCAGTTTGATTTTGAAGTAAAAGACCACGTTGACGTCTCTGCTGCTCTGGATAAGGGCCTGGATTTCGAAGCTGGCGTCAAGCTCAGTGGTGCGCGTTTTGTGGTGATGCGAGGCAAAATTGCCAGACTGCACCGGGCATTGACCCAATTTATGCTGGACCTGCATACCAATGAACATGGCTACCAGGAAATGTATGTGCCTTATCTGGTTAATGCAGACTGCTTGTTTGGCACCGGACAACTGCCTAAGTTTGGTGAGGATCTGTTCCATACCAAACCCGCCACCGAAGAGGGGCAGGGGCTTAGTCTGATCCCGACTGCGGAAGTGCCGCTAACTAACCTGGGGCGAGATGAAATATTCGCTGCTGACCAACTGCCTGTTAAGATGACCGCCCATACACCTTGTTTTCGCAGTGAAGCGGGCTCTTATGGCCGGGATACTCGTGGGCTGATCCGTCAACATCAGTTTGATAAGGTTGAACTGGTGCAACTGGTGAAGCCAGAGGCGTCATTTGAGGCACTGGAAGAATTGACGGAACATGCAGAGAAAGTGCTGCGCCTACTTGGCTTGCCTTACCGTAAGATGTTGCTCTGTACTGGTGATATGGGCTTTGGTTCATGTAAAACTTACGATCTGGAAGTTTGGCTGCCGGCACAGAATACCTACCGCGAAATTTCTTCTTGTTCGAATATGCTGGATTTCCAGGCCCGTCGTATGCAGGCCCGTTATCGTAATCCTGAGACCGGTAAGCCAGAGTTGCTGCATACCTTAAACGGTTCAGGGCTGGCAGTGGGGCGTACCCTGGTTGCGATTCTGGAAAACTATCAACAGGCCGACGGTAGTGTGGAGATCCCGGATGCCTTGCGACCCTACATGAATGGCTTAGATCGCATCAGCTAAGCGACAGTTGTAAAGCAAGCGGGCCGCCAAGGCCCGTTTTTATTGGCCAATTCTGACCTGAAACTTTCATAAACAGAAATTTGTGCTTTACTTTCAAAAGTTAAGCTGATTTTCGCTGCGTATGAAAGCTACAGCCGATGTGCGCCTGCTGATGAAGGTGCTCTACTATGTTACTCTGGTGATTACACTGGGGATGGTGGCCTATCTGTTCTGGCTGACGTTTCTGACGGTGTATGAAGGCCTGATAGGATAAATGTTGTTTTTCTACAAACATTTGGCAGGCTTGGGTAGCCCGGCCAGCTTAGTTGCTTGCTTTGCCGGACCGTCCGGAAACAAACGTTGCAGATAACGGCTGTTACCTTTCTCAGGGCCAAACTTCTTTTCCATGGCTTTCACCAGTGCCCGTATTGCCGGGCTGGTATTAAACTCCAGATAAAAATGACGAACAAACAGTACCACTTCCCAGTGCGCTTCTGTCAGTTTTATGCCTTCACGCTGCGCAAGAAAAGACACCATGGTCTCATCCCAGTCCATATGATTGAGTAGATAGCCGGCTGAATCTGTGACTATGTCACGGCCGTTAAATTCAAAAGAATGTTGCATTACCAGGTTACCACTTGGTCGAATGTGAGGGTTAGGGTGACAAATTTGCTGTAATCAACCTGTTCAATAAAGCCAGGACAATGTGAAAGACCGCGCGCCTGCATGTCTTCTTTAAGGATATAAATGCCCTGGCGCTGCTGGAGTTGCTCAAACCAGGACTGGCCTTGTCCCTGGATGGCATAGACGGCGTCTTGCATTAGCAGTAAGCCGTCATCTTGATCCATCAGCGCAAGGCTTTGACCTATGTCGAGCGTGGTAAAAGGGCTACTGCGTAACAGATGCAGAATCATTAAAAGCTCACTATATGCTGAAACTGTTTCAATCTGGTTGTAAGGGCTGTAGGGGAAAGTAACTCCACTGCAACCGACAGGTCATCTTCCCCTAATCCACGCTCCTTTAAGCTATCCTGGCAGACAATAATGGTGTTGATATCGTAGAACTCCAGGGCAGCGAAAGTCTTGCTATAGTTTTTGCGCAGAATGGTTTCAGGCTGCTGCTGCCGTAGCAACTGAAATACCCCATCGCCAATAAAAAACAGTCCAACTTGCTGGCCAAAACTGCCTGCTACCAGCGCCAGATCCAGGGCTTCCTGTCCGTGGCTGCTGCCGTGTGGCGCATGACGGTTAATGATGGCGATACTTTGCATCAGAATTGCACCAAACGATCGCTATTTAGCAGCACCATTAACTGCCCCAGACCACTGGCCAGCACCTGCTCTTGAAGGTTTGTGCCGCTGAGGTTCCTTGCCTGGGCTTCATCGGCGCCGAGAATACCCCGCCTTGCTGCTGCGGTTGCACAAACATGTAATGGCACGCCAGCCTGATGCAAGGCAAGCCATTCCTGGTGTAGCTGCAGTTCATCGGCAGGTGGTGATTGCCATGCACTGACGTTAGTGACCGCCGATTGATAAAAGAAAACGCCTGAAATGCTGTGACCTGATTCAATTGCAGCGCGAATAAATTGTAATGCACTGTTGCTGCCTTGACTGTCAAATGGGGCAGAGGTCACCAGAATGGAAAATGTTGCCATGAAAAAAGCCCTGCTTTAGCAGGGCCTTAGTGTATCAGTCGTCACTGTTAAACGCACCCAGCAGATGCAATATCGACGTGAACAGGTTGTAGATACTCAAATACAGTCCAACGGTCGCACGAATATAGTTGGTTTCACCGCCATTGATGATGCGGCTGGTATCAAACAGAATAAAACCAGACATAATCAGTACAATACCTGCGCTGATGGCCAGGCTCATGGCCGGGATTTGCAGGAAAATATTAGCAATGGCAGCAACCAGTGCGACTATCATACCAATCATTAAAAAACCGCCCATAAAAGAGAAGTCTTTCTTGGTGGTGAGCGCATAGGCCGACAAACCAAAAAACACCAGTGCGGTGGCGCCGAAAGCCTGCATTATCAGTTCAGGGCCGTTTTGCAAACCAGCGTAAAAGTTCAGGGTGTAACCCAGAGAGCCGCCCAGTAAGCCGGTGAAGGCAAACACCCAGAAAATGCCGGATGCACTTTCAGCTTTTTTGTTGACAACAAACAGCAGCACCAGGGCACCGATGCTCATGGCGATAGCGGCAACAGGGCCAATACCGACGGCCATGGTCACACCTGCACATAATGCACTGAATACCAAGGTCATGGCTAGCAACATATAAGTGTTGCGTAGTACTTTGTTTGTCTCCAATACCGAGGTTTGTGACGAACTGCTATAAAGGGTTCTTTGGTCCATTTTTCACTCCGAAGTTTAACCAGTTAAACACTAGCTGATTACTTTGGCTATTTTTATGGGCTTTAGTTCCGTTTTCAAGGAATTCCGCTCGCGGCTGATATGGTTTGCGCTAAATTGCTGGTTAAAGCGTCAAGTTGCTCAATCTGTCATCATTCAGTAATTTAACGGAAAAATACCCTTTACAAGGTACAAAAACCTCATTAGTATGCACGCCACTTCTCGGAGAGCTGGCAGAGCTCGGTTGAATGCACCTGACTTGAAATCAGGCGAAGGGTTAAACCTTCCGGGGGTTCGAATCCCTC
>NZ_BAAAEI010000006.1:91210-227249 GCF_039522935.1 Bowmanella denitrificans
TTTTCTTTATATCCTGGTGATAAGGGGGTGAAAACCCCCTTGGGTTCGACAAAAACGCCTGGAGCGTTTTTGAACGTCGCGTTGTCAGCGGCGGCCCGTAGGGCGAAGGGCAGGAAGCCCGGAGTCATCCCCAACAGAATAGAGTATCGCCAGCCATTGTGCTGGAAACGTACACTTTGATGTCATTAGCGTTCAAGCGCTTGATGGCCCCCGGCCCGCAGGGCGAAACACAGGACGTGTTTGGTAATCCCTTGCGTAGATACAGCTCTTCTCCAAACATCTGTTCAGATAACGGCTTTAAATCAGATTATGGGAAATGAGTAAAAGCACTGCATGTCGACAAATGTGAACATCCTGTCTTCAGCGGCGGCCCGTAGTCACTCATAGCATACCTCCTCTAAATCTCTCCATATTAATGTTAACCTTCTATGCCGGAGAGAGCCGTAACGGGGTTAGCATGGTAGAAATAACCGCAGGGTTTGGCGTATAACGCATAAACCCGGGTTATGCGTAACTGTCTTGGGCGGCGTATATCTCAATATTCTGGTTTTGTGGTTGTTTGAGGTTGTTGTAAGGCAGGTATGCTTATCTGGCAACGCTTAAAGAGCTGTTGCCACCAATTAACATGGCGACGCAGATTGGTTTGAAAAGCAACAAATTCCAATTCTTGCTGTTCTAACCATTCAACCACTGGCACTGGACCACTTGAATAAAGAGCTGTCAGCAGGGGCAATAACTCGTATTGATAGCGGTTGATATTTGCTGCTAATGGTTGAATCTTTTCAATAAAGAAAATTCTGAATACATTGCTAAGGTACGTGATTTCTTGTTCATCCTTGTTGCAGTCCAGCGCTTGTTTCTCCAGCCATGGGGTAAGCTGAGCAAAAAATACCGTTATCTTTTTTCTTGTCCGGAACACCCTGGCAGGCAGTTGCCCCTGATGCAATATTTGCAGATGTTGTTCCAGGTGCACGGCGCCGTTTCCAGACTCCTGAGGACCAATACCTGACAAGTAAGTCAGTGCAGCCCGGGTAGCCTGAAATAGTGCATTTTCATCCGCAGATAGTTTGATTTGATGGCCAGCCAAAGCGCTACGCATTTCTTCACCGGCTAACAGCTTTTGCCAGGCGAGAAGTAAATCCATGCGTTTCTGATTTTGCCAAACCTGCATTTGACTGCGTAAATCATCATTTTCGGTATTTTGGAGGCACTGTTGTAGCGCTGACAGAAAGTGCCTTTCATAGAGATAGCGTTGTGATGGACCCTGTAACTTACCTAAGGTGGTGTTGCGCTGTGCAACCAAGTTATACAAAGTACAATGTCTTAACTGATAGAAGTCTGTCAGACTGATATTCAGCTCTGGAGCGCCGGTGATTGATAACGCAGGAAATCCTAATGCGGTGGGGGATAGGGTCGCTGGAGCACTTACATTGAGTACATTGGCTAGCCTGGCTTGATAATTGGCCAGATCATTATCAATAGAAGGCTGGCAGGCAGTTAACTGGATTAAAACACTAAGCCAGCAAAGTGCTGGAATATTTTTCAGGCTAAACAAGATGTCTCAGTAATACTGTTCGTCATCGGCACCAATTTTATACACCAGTTTCTTATTTACTTCATCCACATGCAGACTTATTCGCATTGGGTGACAGCAATTGCTGCAATCCTCGTAGTAGTCCTGATCCCCCAAGCTGTAATCTAAAAGTAAATGCATGGAATGGCCACACTGGGGGCAATTGGCCTGAACTGATTTGGCTTTCATATTTCTCCTTAGCGCTGTGAGATTATGCGCCGGTTAAACTCCGCCCTCCATCGACGGTCAGTACTTGTCCAGTTACATACTGCGCTTGCAACAGGTACTCAATGGCATTGGCAATATCCTGGCTTTCGCCCAGTCGTGCCAATGGGATCTGTGCCAGAATGTCCTGTTTTTGCTTAGTTTCCATGTCCTGTTCTGGCCATAAAATGGCACCGGGGGCGACAGCATTTACCCGTACATCAGGAGCCAGCTCAACGGCCAGTGATTGCGTCATACTAACCAGTCCCGCTTTGGCCAGACAATAAAGGCTATGACCAGCTAATGGGCGAAAAGCATGAATGTCTACCATATTGATGATAGTCCCTTTACGACTTTTCAGCTCATCAGCCAGAAAGTGACAGAGAAACAGCGGTGCCTGTAAATTTGAACCGACCAATTCGCACCATTGTTCAAGGTGGATGTTTGATAAGGGCGTCGGATAAAAGCTGGATGCGTTGTTTACCAGCACGTCAAGTCGACCAAACTGTTTAATAATATCCGCAGCCATTGAAGAAAGATTGCTGGTGTTGGTTAAGTCGCCCCGAACCAAAGCCGCTGAGGCGGGGCGTCTGTTGTTAAGACAATCCAGCAATTCTGCAGCTTGTTGTGCAGACCGGTGACAGTGCAACACCACCTGATATCCCAGGGAATGCAGATGTGTCGCCGTGTGGGCACCTAGGCGTTTGGCACTGCCACTGATAAAAGCCACTTTATTCATAACATACCGATTTAATAATGCTTACTGCCAGTATGCTTTTTTCACTCCTAGCTATCCAGATGTTGCAGGTGTAGTTTTGCGGTTTGAATGTACTGGCCACCAAATAACAAGGCATGATTGAGCAGATGGTAGAGTTGGTAAATGGGCTTGCGATACTGGTAGTCCTGGCTGAGTGGCCATACCTCTTGATAGCCCTGATAGAAAGGTTCAGGAAAGCGGCCAAACAGTTCGGTCATGGCAATATCCGTTTCCCTGTCACCAAAGTAGAAAGCCGGATCATATACAACCGGCTGCTCTTTCCAAAAACCTGTATTGCCCTGCCATAGATCGCCATGTAATGGCGACGCTGGCGGTTTATGCCCAGATAATAATTGGTCGACGGATGAAACAACTTTATCGATATGTACTGTCAGAATATCTTTCTCGCATAAAAGCTGCAGCAGGTAACCGATACGTTGCTCGGCGAAAAACTGACACCATTTTTTCTGCCAACTGTTGGGTTGCAATGTGGCACCTATATAGTTGTCTTCCTGCCATCCATACATGTTCTGGTTGTTGGCTGCATGCAATCTGGCCAGTGCCTGGCCGAACTTGAACCAGAGTGGGGCGGAACCTTCTCCCATATTAATGTATTCCAGGACTAAGAAGCTGTGCTGAGAGACTCGCCCTGAACATACCACTGCAGGTAACTTTATATCCTGTTCCAGTTTCAAATGTTCAAGGCCATGCGCTTCGCATTCAAGCCGTGGCAATTCTCCGGCCTCAGCCACCTTGATAAAGAAGCGGTGACGACCATCTGAAATACGAAAACTGCGGGTATGAAATTGTTGGTGAATCTGGCGGATATCATCGCAGATAAAATCCTGACCCAGCTTTTCGCTGATTTGTTCGCTGATAAAATGCCACATAAGAGACGAATGGATTGCCGCAAACTTTTCTTAGTATGGAACAGCAATGAGATTTGTTAAGGGTTGTTGCTGATTTTTGTTTCTAAATGCACAGAGGGTTCCTGAATGCCGCTTAGAGTCTTATGTTGGTATTGATTTTCCACTAATAACTGACGAAGCTTCACAAAAGTAGTAAATGTGCCTTTTAACAGTAATTGGTTCGCCAGCCAAAGAGGAATATGACCGGCTGGATCCGCGCTTCCCCGATAACAAATTTCAACTAAACCAGAGGCGAGTGGACTTAGTTGCCATATTGCCCAAACATGTTTCATCCTCACCCAATGCTCATTTATGGGTAAGCTTTCTGCTGCATCCTTAACGTCCAGCGTCAAAATCAGGCTTTCTGCATCCTGACTAAAGGTTGACAACGTGACCATATCGCGGCTGCGGATGGGCCAAGGAGCGTCAAACCGGCTGTGAACTAAGTCCTGATTGGGTTCAGGCCTTGCCAGTAACTGAATGGTGCTTGCATTGGCAATCCACTCTGGTCCTCTATTAGTGTCTCTAAGCAACCAAATGAAGGCATTGAGACGGGTATTAAGCTCAGTGATCGCCATCACATCAAACATACCGGAAGGGCTTTGTCGTTGATATAACCGGATTTGCTGATGGCGCTTAATTAAGTTCCATTCATTCACCATATTGCTGCAATTCTCTGCATTGACTGAAAAAGTCAGGCAGAGCAGGGCAGCGATACCCCGGATTGGAAATTGCATCTGTTGGCTTAAATAGATATAGTTGCCCTTGGTCTGATGGTAGCAGACCAGCGAATTTTATCGGAACACCCACTGAGGGTGTTTTTTTGTGTTTTTGAAAGACACGTGGCGCTTGGTTTGCGTCACCACTGTTAAGGAATTTTCATGCCTGTTATTACACTTCCCGACGGCAGCCAACGCCAATTTGATAATCCTGTGTCCGTGATGGACGTTGCCAATGATATCGGCCCTGGTTTAGCTAAAGCCACCATTGCCGGCCGCATTGACGGTCGTCTGGTCGATGCCTGTGAAGTTATCAGTACCAATGCGACATTGCAGATTATCACTGCCAAGGATGATGAAGGCTTGGAAATTTTGCGCCACTCCTGTGCGCATTTGTTGGGTCATGCCATCAAACAGCTGTGGCCAAATACTAAGATGGCTATCGGGCCGGTGATTGATAATGGCTTCTACTATGACGTCGATATGGAACATGCGCTGAGCCAGGATGACCTGGACAAATTAGAGAAGCGCATGCAGGAACTGGCAAACACCAGTTATGACGTTGTGAAAAAGGTGGTGAGCTGGCAGGAAGCGCGCGATGCTTTTGCGGCACGTGGCGAGTCATACAAAATTGAAATCCTGGACGAGAATATCAGCCGTGATGATCGTCCAGGCCTGTATCACCATGAAGAATACGTGGATATGTGCCGTGGTCCGCACGTACCGAATATGCGCTTCTGTCAGCATTTTAAGATTATGAAAGTGGCCGGTGCGTATTGGCGTGGTAATAGCGACAATAAAATGTTGCAACGTATTTACGGCACCGCCTGGGCAGATAAAAAGCAGCTCAAAGCCTATTTACAGCGTTTGGAAGAAGCCGAAAAACGCGATCACCGCAAAATTGGTAAGGCGCTGGATCTGTTCCACTGGCAGGAAGAAGCACCGGGTATGGTGTTCTGGCATAACGACGGCTGGACAATTTATACAGAGCTGGAGCGCTTTGTACGTGACAAACTGCGACGTTACGATTACGGCGAAGTGAAAGGGCCGTTGATGATGGATCGCACCTTGTGGGAAAAATCCGGTCACTGGGATAAATTTGGTGACGCCATGTTTACCACAGAGTCGGAAAAACGCGAGTATGCCATTAAGCCAATGAACTGCCCGGGTCATGTGCAGATTTTCAATCAGGGCTTGAAGTCATACCGCGACCTGCCGCTACGTATGGCGGAGTTTGGTTGCTGCCACCGTAACGAGCCGTCGGGTGCCTTGCATGGCCTGATGCGTGTACGTGGCTTTACTCAGGATGATGCACATATCTTCTGTACTGAAGAGCAAATCCTCAGTGAAGTAGGTGGTTGTATCGATATGATTTACGATACCTACAAGACCTTTGGTTTTGACAAAATCGTCGTTAAGCTGTCTACCCGCCCGGAAAAGCGTGTAGGTTCTGATGAAGTGTGGGATAAGGCGGAAAAAGCCCTGGCTGAAGCGCTGGACAGTAAAGGTATAGAATTCCAGTACCTGCCAGGTGAAGGTGCCTTCTACGGACCGAAAATCGAATTCACGTTGCATGATTGCCTCGACAGGGCCTGGCAGTGCGGTACCGTACAGCTGGATTTCTCTATGCCGGGTCGCTTAGGCAGTACCTATGTGGCCGAAGATGGTGAACGCAGAGTCCCTGTTATGATTCACCGTGCGGTGCTGGGATCATTGGAGCGCTTTATTGGTATTCTGACCGAAGAATATGCCGGATATTTTCCACTTTGGCTGGCGCCAATGCAGATGGTGGTGATGAATATTACCGACAATCAGGCAGAATATGCCAGCTCTGTGGCAAAAAGGTTACAAGAATTAGGCTTTAGAGCAAAGTCTGACTTGAGAAACGAGAAGATTGGCTTTAAAATCCGCGAGCACACTCTAAGGCGTGTTCCTTACATGTTGGTTGTCGGCGACAAAGAAATGGAAGCCGGTGAAGTGGCAGTAAGGACTCGGAAAGGCGAAGACCTGGGCAAATTCTCCCTAGAGGAGTTTATTTCTAAAGCCAATGAACAGGTCACTAGCAAGATTATCGAATAATTTCGGAGGAAGAGCATATTAAAGGCGCTAACACGAAGGGCCAAGATTCGGCAAAAGCCCGTATTAACGAAGAAATAAGAGCAAAAGAAGTTCGTTTGATTGGCAAGGATGGTGAGCAGGCAGGCATTGTCTCCCTGGCCCAGGCACTGGAATCAGCCGCAGAAGTCGAGCTGGATTTGGTGGAAATTAGCCCGAATGCCGAACCGCCGGTCTGTAAAATTATGGATTACGGCAAGTTCATCTTCGAAAAGAGTAAAGCTCAAAAAGAGCAGAAGAAAAAGCAAAAGCAAATTCAGGTCAAGGAGGTTAAATTCCGCCCTGGCACTGATGAAGGCGATTACCAGGTCAAACTGCGCAACCTGCGTCGCTTTCTTGAAGGGGGTGATAAAGCCAAAGTCACGGTTCGTTTCCGCGGACGTGAAATGGCTCACCAGGAAATTGGTATTGAGCTTCTGAACCGCATTAAAAGCGAGTTGGAAGACATTGCCAACTGTGAGTCTTTCCCCAACAGGGTGGAAGGCCGACAGATGATCATGGTGATGGCCCCCACTAAACGGTAAGTAAGGCTCATCAAGTGCTTTGATGACTGCGCATCAAAGTCGCCTTACTACTTGGTTGTAACTTAAACAATGCGGAGTTTTAGCAATGCCTAAAATGAAAAGCAACAGCGGTGCCGCGAAGCGTTTTAAGAAATCTGCTTCCGGTCGCTTTAAAAGCAAACAGTCTCACTTGCGTCATATTCTGACCAAGAAGAGCTCTAAGCGTAAACGCCACCTGCGTGGCAAGAAACTGGCCCATGACTCGGATACTGCGTTGATCCAACGCATGTTGCCGTACGCTTAAGCTAAGGAGACTGAAACATGGCAAGAGTAAAACGTGGTGTTATTGCACGTGCCCGTCATAAAAAGGTACTGAAGCAAGCCAAAGGTTACTACGGAGCCCGTTCACGGGTGTATCGCGTTGCAGTACAGGCGGTTACCAAAGCCGGCCAGTATGCGTACCGCGACCGTCGTCAGCGTAAGCGTCAATTCCGTCAATTGTGGATTGCACGTATCAACGCTGCGGCCCGTCAGAATGGTTTGTCATACAGCCGTTTCATCAACGGTCTGAAGAAAGCGTCTGTCGAAATCGATCGTAAGATCCTGGCTGACATCGCTGTACATGACAAAGCAGCTTTCAGCGCACTGGTAAATGCTGCCAAAGGCGCATTGGCTTAATATTTAACTATTAAGCTTGAGTTCTTTCAGAGAAACGGGAAGCCGGATGCTTCCCGTTTTTTTTATGCGTTAACAAACTGCATCAAAAAAGCAATCTTGTCTAATCGATTCGAGTCAGCGCATAATGCGCGGTGTTTTGGATTGGCTCCCGCTGTCTAGGGATATTGTATTAAATGGATCGGCAAGACGTTCAACAATTGTATCGTAATCATCATGGCTGGATGAGAAACCTGCTGATACGCAGGCTTGGTTGCCCTGAAGATGCTGCCGATTTGGCACAGGATGCTTTCGAGAGATTGTTAAGAAAGCCCATGCGTTTTGACAGTTTATTGGGGGGGCGTCATTACCTCAGCCGTATCGCCCACTCACTTTGCATCGATTTATGGCGCAGAAGGCAAATCGAGCAGGCTTATCTGGACAGCCTTCAACAGCTGGATGCTGCGCACTTACCCGACATCGCTGAACAGCAAGCCATCGTTGATATTATTGTCAAAGTTGACCAAATGCTCAGCCGATTACCACGCAAGGTCAAACGCACTTTTATTGCGGTGCAGGTCGAAGGCCTGACCTACCAACAAGTTGCGCAGCGCGACAACATCTCCGTCGCCAGTGTTAAAAACTATTTGGCTCAGGCCATTGTCAGAATGACTATTTTCAGGGAAACCCATTTTGAGTAATTCAAGGATTGATCCGAACAGCCTGCAAAGTGCTGCCAGTTGGTTTGTGGAAATGCAGGAACAAACGCCGACAACGGCAAGCCGAATCAAGTTTGAAGCTTGGCTGGAGAGCCCGGCTAATCGCCATGCCTGGCAGAAGGTGCTGGAGATGCACAGTACCTTTGAGCAGTTTAGCCGTCATCAACAGCAGCACCCTTCTTTGCATGAGCTATTGCAACAACCGGTTATGTCGAGACGTGCAGTGATTAAATGTCTGGCCCTGTTCGGGGTGTCATTTATGACTTATCTCAGCGCCAGGACGCCAATTGCCAGGTCCACCTGGTATCAGATGGCTGCAGACCATAGTGTGCCGGTGGGGCAATCTGAACATATTCAATTAGCGGAGCATCTGCAGTTATGGCTGAATACCAATACTGCCATAGATACCAGGCAAATCGGTGCCATTCACGAAATAACCCTTCTACAAGGCGAGCTTTTTGTTGAGCACAATGGGCTTGGTCAGTCAAAGGCATTGCGCATAAATACGAACTGGCAGGCACAGGAGTTTGTTATCGAATCTTCTTTCAGCCATTTAAATCTGTATAAGCAAGACGCTGGCTGTGAACTCTGTATTTTTCAGGGGCAAGCGATTTTGCATGGGGCAGGAGAATCAAAAACCTTGCAGGCTGGCCAGCAGATAAGCTGGACGGCAGGTGGCTTTTCGGCCCTTGGGACGGTAACAGATTTACCCGGTTGGCGCGATGGTAAACTTATTGCAAAGGACATGTCACTGCAAGCTTTCGGCATTGAACTCAATCGTTACCGCCAGGGATTTATCCGTGTTGCCCCCGAGGTGCAGAATCTGAGCATAGACGGTGTATTTCCGGCTTTTGACAGTGATAAGACACTGGAAATGCTGGCCCTCAGCTTGCCAATTTCCGTCAGTAAAGTGGGGCCATGGTGGGTGAATATAGCATCCGCCTGATACAACAACTGCCAGGCCGACTAATATTGACCTTAATCTTATGTAAAAGCAGGCTAGTCACTTCACTGGTGCTTGTGACTTTAACGCTTACAGCAGGTGAAGCCGAAGCCTGGGCCGAATCGATTTATCCTTTTGACTTGCAACAGGGCAGTCTTAGCCAGTGCCTGAATACGATTGCCCGCACAGCCAATATCTATATCTCCGTTGATAGCCAACTGATTGCCGATAAACCCTGCACTGGATTTTCTCAGCGCCTGAGCGCACAACAAGCCCTGAAAAAGGTGTTGTCAGAATCAGGACTACATTATCAGCAGGTGGGTGATGTTCACTTTGTGGTTCAAGGTGAGGCGGGCGTATCTCAAGGGCAAGGCGGCCCCACAGAAATTCGGGTGACTTTCTCGCTACCGGACAAACAGACAACGCTTTTTACCCCGTTATCTGACTGGCAGGACGTGACAAGCTCGTCTTCAGGGATTGCGCAAAGCGTTAAACAGCTACCGCAGACGGTATCGCTGGTAAATCCCAAAACATTCCTTTCCTTCAGTCAAACTGATCTAGGCGAAGTGCTGCGCTCATCTCCTGGCATTTACAGCACTGCCAACGCCATTACTGGTAACCGTGAATTTCGGGCGCGAGGTAACTTACTTAATCCATTCCTGATTGATGGACAACCTTTCGCTGAGTCTAATTTTGCTGTGTCCGAATTGGATGCAGGGTATTTCAATTTATTTGAAATCAATCGCGGTACTAATGGTGTCCAACAGGACAACGGAGTGAACTCTGCTTCGGTGAATTTACTGCCAAAGCCCGCAAGTGAAGAGGTTTTTTTGGACCTTTCTGCCAGTTATGGTGAGTTACTGAATCGCAGGTTAAGTGCGGATATCGGTGGTGCCTTACTCAACAGCTCCAAGCTTATGGGGCGGCTGGTGATGGTGGAGCAAAAACAGCAGGACGCAGCCGATCATTCCCATAACATACGAAGCGGCGGCTATGGACGACTGACCTGGCACCTTTCCGATGCCCTTAAACTGGACTTTTATCATATTGAACAACAAGATCAGCAACGCGAGCGTTCGAAAATCCGGCCGTTGCTGTATGCGGATCTCACTCCTTATGACGGGCCACTTTCCACCAATTTCTGGCCAAACTGGTCAGGTGGAGAACAGCATTTAGGTTTTTCTCATTTCTTGCTTGAACATCAACTGAATTCAACGTGGCGGGCCAGACTCAGCCTGAGTAAAGCCATCCAAAAATCGGATATGCTGTTTCAGGAATTCAATAGCTTTCCTGACCGCCAGACCTTGTCGATGGCCTATTGGGCTTATCAGCAGCAATTGCATTACAAAACATACAAAGGCTCGATAAGCCTGGATGGAGAGATTTCTCTTTATTCGCTGCCAGTGGATATCAGCCTGACGGCCAGCAGTACCGATAGTCGCAGTTTTCAGCGTTTAAATGAGATGGATTACCAAGGTATGCTGGTGATACAGCATCACAGTTTTGAGGCGCTTAACCGAGACGAGCCATTACCGGATAACGTACTGGCGAGCTATATCAATGACCTGCGCGTTAAGGTTGACAGTATAAAACTGGCTAGTCTAATAAGCCTGACAACGTCAACCCGGTTGTCTGCCTCTGTGCGAAGAAATCATAGCCGCTATCTGGTTGACAGCAGTATCTTCTTTGGCGAGACAGAAGAGGATAACAGCCAATACAACAACCTCTATTTGGGTATCAGTCAGGCGATAGGAGAGATACAACTTTACGCTAGCTATACAGATATTGTGGACTTTCGCAGTGGTTATTTGTCCATGTTGAATATTGGCTTGTTGCCGGTCCGGCATATCTCTACAGAATTAGGCATTAAAGCCGACTTTTGGCAGCGTAAAGGGCAACTTAGTCTTAGCGCTTATCAAAGTCGCCCACAGAAATTTGGTTTGGCGCCTGATATTACCTACAACAAACAAGCAGGGTGGGAAGCGGAGTTTCGCTATCAGAACCAGGCTATACAGATCAATCTGGCCTATGCGCGCCGACATTCAGTGCAGTCTGCAGACAATGCCAACGTGCAGTTTCCTGACACCCTGTATCGTGCAACCGTGGGTTATTCGTTGCCCTGGAAAGCGCTCAACATGACGTTTGGCGCAGCGATTGAGGGCGAATCCAGGCAGCACTATCTGCTAAGAACCTTTATTGACACTAATAGAGTGAACGTTTCCCAGCCAGCCAGCTGGCGGCTCAATGCCTATTATAAATGGCAATTCGGCGAGGGGAGTGCATTGACTTTGAGTATCAAAAATGTATTGGATAAAGGCTATTTTGACGGTGTGGATCTGGTTCGGGGTTGGGCCGCTTATGGTGCTCCCCGGCAGATAACCCTGACAATTGATCAACATTTTTAAAAAAGTTTAGCTGTTTAGCCAACCTCATTCGTTTCCTTATTAACAGCAATTCCGCTGTCAGCACTTTCGCCGCATACAGTTCCAGCAAAGCGAAGTGCATACGCGAAAAATAAGGAAATCCAATTGAATACTCAGCTAAAGGTGATTGCCGCCTCCGTGTTTATGTTGCTCAGTGGTTGCGGGGGGGGTGGCAGTGATGCGCCAACCGTCAATGTGCGCCCCAACCAGCCTCCCATGGCTAAATTCGTTGCCAGCCAAAACAGCATTGAAGTAGGGGAGTTGCTCAGCTTCGACGCCAGCAGTAGCAAAGATCCTGAACAGTCAGCGCTAAATTATTTGTGGCGCATTGACGATGCCAATGGTCAGGCCCTGACACTGAGCGATAACAGTAGTAAGGCCATTGAGTTTAGTCCGCAACAGCCTGGCAGCTATCAGGTTAGCCTGACAGTTACGGACAGTCAGGGAGCCACAAGCAGCACCAAGTTAGTGATTGCAGTGACTAAAAGTCAGCGTCATACCTTGTCTATTAAGACCGCCAAAACCGCGAAAGTAGGGGAAAAGGTTGCCCTAGAAGCGGTGTTTACGCATATGCTCAGCGAAAAAGTCACGCCAAAATATCATTGGACACTGATTGCAAAGCCGACCGCCAGTCAAGCCAGCATACAAGCGCCAGAACAGATCCAGACCTATTTTCTGGCTGATGAGGTGGGAGACTATGAGATTCAATTGTCGATGCAGTTGGGCAATATTATCAGGCGGGACGTCAGACAGACCATCAGCGTGCATAAAGCAGGCAATGTGCCACCGCAAGCAAGCATAGACACGCGTCATATTACTCAGCTATGGAAAGGCGATCGCTTAACCCTGACCAGCCTTAGTGTCGATGCGGACAATGACAGTTTGAGTTATCAGTGGTTAGTAAAAGGCGGGGATGTGCAAGCACATCCTGACAATCTTGAAACCTTTGAATTTGAGCCACTTGATTTGGCAACCTATCAGGTGTGTTTAACTGTCAGAGATGGCAAATATCATGACACTGACTGTGTAGATATTCAGGTTATCAAGGAAAATCGTGCGCCTGTTGCCTCATTTGATTTGGCCCTTGGTGTGGATAGCAGAGATCTCAGGCCAAACAACAAAATTGAATTGCTGAGTGATGCCAGCGATCCAGACGCAGACCTGCTGGAATATGAGTGGCAAGTGTTGTCTGCGCCAACGGGGAGCCAGTGGACGCTAGACACAAAAAATGACAAAGCACCAGTATTTCAAGCCGATAGGGCCGGTGAATATCAGCTACAACTCAGAGTGTACGACCAAAAGCTGTATTCCGAAGCTTTTACTAAAGTCATATCTCTGACTGAAGTCACCTTGCCCCAGGTACAGATCACCAGCCTTGAGACAAATATTTCTATCAACCAATGGGTAACTTTAACCGCGAATAGTAATACTGCAGCCGAGCCGGTGAGTTACTCCTGGTCCTTGATTAAGCAACCGCAAGGAGCAGATGGCCAACTGGATGGCAGCCACCAACGTTCGGTGCTTTTTAAGGCAGATAAAGAAGGTGAGTACCTGATTCAATTGGTAGGCACAAACCCTCAGGGGCAATCTGAGCCTGCCACCATCATATTGACGGCTGACAGTAACCTGTCTCCCATTGCCAGAGTTGCTGGACAGACAAAGCGGAATGCTCTGGTTGGGGACACCGTGCATTTTAATGCTGCCATCAGCTATGACCCAGAAGGGCAACCGCTAAGTTATAAATGGCGGGTGTTTGAGGAAGCAAATATGCAAACGGTTGCCACTGAGTCCGGCACCGAGCATTTTAGTTTTAGTCCCAAGTACGCCGGTAGCTATCGTGTGCACCTAACGGTCAGTGATGGGGTCAAAAAGGGGGAAGCCAGCTACTTAATTCAGGCCGCCACTGAGCTGGAGGAACAGCTAAGGTTAACCGGCACTTTGCTGGATGCAACAAACCAGCCTGTTAGCGGGATCAACGTGGCAACCAGCTATATTAATATCCGCCAGGGCTATACCGGATTTTATGAAACTTACACCGATGAATCAGGGCAGTTTATTCTATCGTTTGATCGCCCTCAGCAAGGCAATTGGGAACCAGGTTTAAGGGTTGGTGCAAGCCTAAGATATGGATATCAGGATTTGGCCCTGGAATTGGATGAAGGCAATTCAATTGAGTTGGGAACCAAGAAAATCGCTACGTTGCAGGATGTGGTATTTGAAGCGCGTTTTTGCGACAGCGTGTCAGACAAAGAGTACAAGACAATCTTGAGGGGGCATTCCGACAATACTGACTTTAGTGTTAAGGCAATGGCATTATTGTCCTTCAGCCGGGCATTACCCAAAGTAAAAACCAAATTGTTGGCCCCAGCGATATTTGCTTCTCTCAATGCGCACATTACATTTAATGGCAGCAGGCAGTTCGAGCATCAGCCAGATGCTAGTGGTACGAATAGCTTCTATGTAGATATTTGTGAGCCGTAAATACTTGCCCACTGGAAAATGCCGGATGCTTATCCGGCTATATCAGAAAGAAAACGCCGGCTTTCGCCGGCAAGGGCGCTTCAGGCGAGAGGTGGCCTAAAACGCATACTTGGCAGAAAACTGTAATCTGTCCATATCACCATCATTACCATTTTCCAATTCGCGCTCGGCGTGGGAATATTCCAGGCCAAAGCTTAAGGCTTTGGTGGGGGAATAGATGGCATTCACCCTGACACTACTGGTGGTTTCGGTAACCCCCATTCCGGTCAATGCCACTTCGTTATCAGCTTCAAACCAGGAATAGCTGATGGTGGAACGCCATTGGTCATTCCAAAGGTGTCGATACGCTATCAGGCCACCGCTGGAGTCGATAGCTTCCAATTCGCCATTGGCATTGATCACGGCACCATTGGCAGTGTTGATACCAAGGTAACGACCCATCCCAGAGCCAGCGTTGTACATCAGCTTGATATCATCTTTGCCAATATTAAACTTCGCTGAAATGCTGAACGATGCAGCCGTTTCGGTACTGTCGATTAATCCACCGTCATCATATGCAAGTTGACGCACCAGAGCCGCACCAGAAACATGCCCCCAGTCGGCTTTATGGGTATAACGCAGCACTAAATCCGGTACAGAGTTGTCGTCAGTAACAATGCGACCGCCGCCGCCATAAGGGGTTACGGTAGTCTCTGGGTTTTCCAGGGCAATCTGGAAGCCACCATTGCTATAGCGAATCATGGCCTGACGTACGAAGATAGTGCCATCAGTGGCGCCAATGAAGTCCAGGGTGTCCGGCAGCACGGCAACATCCTGGAAGGTTGTCCAGGTCTGACCAAACAACCAGCCATCATACTCTATAGTAGCGATGCGCAGCCTGGGACTGTATGAGTTACTGACCCGTTCATCGCCATTAGGTGTGGCCATAAAGTCCAGCTCTATTTTAGTTGCCAGGCTTTTGCCATTCTCCAACTGGGTTTTGCTGGAAAAATTAAAGCGGGTTTGTCGGGCATGCATATCAAAAGCCGTGCCTTCGTCATTACCGCCAACGGGAGTGAGTCCGGGAATATAAAAATCACGGCCAATATTGCCCGACGGCAGGGTGCCATCTGAATAGTTGCTGGCAATGGCATCGAGTTTGACATAACCACCAAAGTTAAATTTGGTGTCATCCAGTACAGATGCGCTGGCAGCGGACGCGCTCAGCAGGGTGCCGATCAGACAAGCAAGGGGGGTTCTCGTTATGGTTCTCATTGCAGATCCTCATGTTCAAAGTCTGCTTAACAATTGTTCAGGGGCGCGAACTGCTCAATCAGACCATGGTCTAAGCGACCAAGGTCGCAGCCTGTCCTCAATGGGGCGGGAAGCTTATTGTTAAAGGGGTGTAAAGTCTGTTTTAATTCGGTGTTAATCTGGTCTGCTACGACCATGGTCTAATACTTTAGCCGGGCTGGCCCCTTAGTATTGCAACGAAAATTATATGGAGATCTGACAATGTCGCATGCAATTTATCCTGTTTCATCTTATCCACCTAGGGCTGCTCATGCCGACAATGCAGAGTATCAGCGCCTGTACCAATGGTCGGTGGAAGATCCGCAGGGCTTCTGGGCCGAACAGGGCAAGAGACTGGATTGGATAACACCATATACCAAAGTGAAGTCAACCAGCTTCGCCCGTGGCAATGTGGATATCAAATGGTTTGCCGACGGTCAGCTTAACGCCAGTTATAACTGTATTGACCGCCATCTGAAAACCAACCCGGACGCCACCGCCATTATCTGGGAAGGTGACGATCCAAATGTCAGCAAAACTATCAGCTATCAGCAGATGCATGATGAAGTATGCCGTCTGGCCAACGCCATGAAAAAACAGGGTGTAGGCAAAGGCGACAGGGTGATTATCTATATGCCGATGATTCCTGAAGCAGCCTATGCCATGCTTGCCTGTGCCCGCATTGGTGCAGTGCATTCGGTGATATTTGGCGGTTTTTCACCCAATGCTATTGCCGACAGGGTAGAAGATTGTCAGGCCAAACTGGTCATTACCGCTAACTACGGCCGTCGTGGTGGCAATAAAGTGCCACTTAAAGCCAACGTTGATAAGGCCTTGGAAAAAGATACAACCGCCTGTATTCAAAGTGTCATCGTTTATCAGTTACTGGATGAACCTACTCATATGCAAGATGGACGCGACGCCTGGTGGCATGAAGCCACAGCGGATTGTTCAGCCAACTGTGAACCTGAGGTAATGAGAGCAGAAGATCCTCTTTTCGTGCTGTATACTTCTGGCTCAACAGGCAAACCCAAGGGGGTCGTACATACCACCGGTGGATACCTGGTATACGCCGCCATGACACATCAATACGTATTTGATTATCAGCCTGGTGATGTGTATTGGTGTGCCGCCGATGTTGGCTGGATTACCGGGCATAGCTATATTGTTTATGGCCCCTTTGCCAATGGTGCTATTTCACTGATGTTTGAAGGGGTGCCAACTTATCCTGATGTTCGTCGTATGGCACAGGTCGTCGATAAGCATAACGTCAACATTCTCTATACAGCGCCGACGGCTATCCGTGCTCTGATGGCCAAAGGCGATTTTCCTGCCGAAGGCACCAGTCGCAAGAGCTTGCGTCTGCTTGGTAGTGTGGGTGAGCCTATTAATCCGGAAGCCTGGCAGTGGTATCACGATAAGATTGGTGATAGCCGTTGCCCGATTGTTGACACCTGGTGGCAGACCGAAACCGGCGGCATTATGATTACACCACTTCCTGGTGCCACTGACCTTAAGCCTGGTTCTGCAACCCGGCCCTTCTTCGGCGTACAACCGGCCCTGGTGGATGCTGAAGGCAACTTCCTGGATGGTGCCACAGAAGGTAATCTGGTAATTAAAGACTCCTGGCCCGGCCAGGCCAGAACTGTCTGGGGCGATCACGAGCGTTTCGAACAGACCTACTTCAGCACCTACAACAACCTGTATTTTACCGGTGATGGTGCCAGACGTGATGAAGATGGTTACTACTGGATCACAGGCCGGGTTGATGATGTGTTGAACGTGTCAGGCCACCGTCTGGGTACGGCCGAAATTGAAAGTTCGCTGGTCGGCCATCCTGCCGTGGCTGAGGCTGCAGTGGTTGGTTATCCCCATGATATCAAAGGGCAGGGGATCTACGTTTACCTGCTGCCAACCGATGGGGTTGAAATCACTGAAGAGTTAACTAAGCAGGTTCGTCAATGGGTTCGTGATGATCTCAGTCCCATTGCCACACCGGATTTTATCCAGTGGACCCATGGCTTGCCGAAAACCCGCTCAGGCAAAATTATGCGCCGTATTCTGCGCAAGATTGCCGCCAATGAGTTTGAAAGCCTGGGTGATACCTCTACCCTGGCCGATCCTTCGGTCGTCGACTCACTCATAGATAAGCGTTTGAATCGCTGATAAAACTGGTGTCGATCTAGAAAATGACCGACACTGTGAAAGGCCGCCTGCTGGCGGCCTTTTTGTCAATGTCACAATGGAGTCGCCATGGCTAAGTTTCTGATTGCCGATGACCATCCCTTATTCCGAGAAGCACTGGCTGGTGCTTTGCAATTGAAATTTAATGCACTGACATTGGTTCAGTCAGACTCATTGGATTCCACGTTAAAGGCACTGCAGGAACATGATGATGTGGATCTCATCCTGCTGGACTTGCATATGCCTGGGTCTGGTGATCTGTATGGCTTAATCCGTGTCCGACAAGATTTTCCCACTGTTCCCGTGGCAGTGATATCCGGTACCGATAGCCTGGAAGTGGTGTCACGGGTAATGGGTTTCGGTGCACTGGGTTTTATTCCCAAGTCGTCATCTTCTGAGCAAATCGCTTCGGCGATTAACAGTATATTGGAAGGAGATAACTGGGTACCTGATGCATTAAAAGACAAATTACACAAAATCAGTGATGAAGACAGAGACCTAGCCCAAAAGGTGGCAGATCTTACCCCGCAGCAATACAAAGTGCTTTATTTGATTCACAATGGCCTGCTAAACAAACAAATCGCCTATGAGCTGGGCATTACAGAAGCTACCGTAAAAGCCCATGTTACTGCCATCTTTCGTAAACTGGACGTATACAGTCGTATTCAGGCGGTATTATTGGCCGAAAAGCTGCAACTGGAGCCGCCAGGTAAAAGTTAGTCGTTGGCACCATGTTGTATCTCTCTGAATATTTTGTGCTATATCAAATGGGAGCCTAAATACAACAAGGAAAGCGATATGAAACTTCTGTCTCTGATGATAGCTCTGTTCTGTTTGAGCGCTTGCTCAAAACTCAATATGGGTAACTACCAACAGTTAGAAACCGGTATGAGTTACCGTGAAGTGATTCAGGTGTTGGGCAACGCCGATCAATGCGAAGACGGTGTGGCAAATCAGGAATGTATCTGGGGCAATAAAGACGGGCGACATATTCAGGTTAATTTTGTTGCTGGTGCCGTGGTTTATTTTAACCAGCAGGGCTTGTAGCTACCCCGCAGAAGTACCAGTTGGGCTGGTCTCGAGATAAGGTCCGCATATCTGTTCAACGGCAGTTAGCCAGGATTCATAAAAGGTTCAGTCAGCATCGGCATACTGGCAGCAGCTTTATTCATTAAGGAAATTCGATGAGAAAACTGATTGCTATATTCATGCTTGTTGGTGCGTCACTCACAGCTGTTGCTGACGACAAAACCATTAATGTGATGGGGCAGGCCAATGTTAGCGCCGTGCCGGATCTGTTCCAGTTTAGTTTGTACATAGAAGAAAAAGGCCCGGTGGTATCCAAGCTTAACGAGACCGTGACAGACAAAACCAATAAGTTGGTGAGCTTCTTGCTGAAACAGGGGGTTAAAGAACGGGACATTCAATCTATGCATGTCCAGCTTTATCCCTGGTATGAACACCGAGACTCAGGGTCTGAGCAAAAGGGCTTTGTGCTGGCCAGGCAAATTCAAGTTAGTCTGAGGGAACTGGCCCTGTATGACAAAGTTTTGGATGGCGTATTGAAACTTGGTGCCACGCGCATCGACGGTTTCCAACACAATGTTGAGAATCAACAGGATTTATATCTAAGTGCGCTGGAATTGGCGGTAAAGAACGCGCAGCTTCGGGCAGAAAAGCTGGCCAGCAGTTTGGGCGCAAAAGTGGGCAAAGTGGTGTCGGTTAGTGAATCCTCCGCCTATCGTCCAATGGCCATGGCGATGGAATCGAGAATGCTGATGAAAGATGCATCTGGCAGTATGGCTGGCCAAATGAATATTGATGCTCAAGTGCAAGTGACGTTTGAGTTGGTTCAGTAATCATGTATAAAGTGGCTGGGTTTGCACAAAATCTGGCCACTTATAACCAAAACCCTTGCCCATTTGAGTTGATGAGACAAATGACCCCATAAAGGGGTTTTATTTTTTCTGGAATAGCAGTACCTTGTGCGCCTTTAGTAACAGGATTTCAAGCCTACATGCCGAAAGTCAAATCAGAGCTCTACCGGGAAGTCGTTCAGCAAGCCAGTGCGCTGATGGAAGGGGAAAAGGATTTGATTGCCAATCTGGCCAATATCAGTGCGTTGTTGTGGATGCACTTACCCGATATTAATTGGGCTGGCTTCTATCTGCTGAAGGACGAAGAATTGGTACTGGGGCCCTTCCAGGGTAAACCAGCCTGTGTGCGTATCCCGATGGGCCGTGGCGTGTGTGGCACTGCCGCGAAGCTGGGACAGCCGCAATTAGTCGAGGATGTACACCAGTTTGAAGGGCATATTGCCTGTGATGCTGCATCCAATTCTGAAATTGTGTTGCCGTTTTATCAGGGGGCTCAATTAATGGGGGTGTTGGATATTGACAGCCCAAGCCTGGCCCGTTTCGATCAGGAAGACCTGCAGGGACTGCAAAATTTAATATCGGTACTTCAGGAAGCGTTAGCGTGAAGTCCAGTATTGATATCCATGTTGTACTGGCGACGCCAGCCGATATGGAATTTTGGGAAGATCAGGCGGTGGATGCCGCAGATCGCCTCAACGAACTTTTACATTATCTGTACAGCCGTGTTGACGATGATATTGACAGCCATCAGTTAGAGCTGATGCTGCAACATATCTGGGAAACTTGGCATCAGGACCAATATTTATTGGATATTGACGAGCCGGAGCTCTATGACTGGGTTGACCAACTAGTGGCAACTTGGGATGATGAGCATTCTGGTGCACACTTAGATTAACCCTTAGAACGTAAGCGAATGGATAGCCCACAGAAGTTTTCAAACAGCAAAGAAGTGATTGCTTTTTTAGCTGAAACCTTTCCCGCCTGCTTCAGTATTGAAGGTCAGGCAAAGCCCCTTAAAGTTGGTATATTTCAGGATCTGGTCGAACGCCTGGAGAATGAAGAGCGGGTTAGTAAAACCCTGCTGCGCGCATCGTTGCGTCATTACACCAGTAGCTGGCGATATTTGCATGCTGTAGTTGAAGGGGCGCATCGTGTCGACCTGGATGGCAAAGACGATGCAGTAATTGAAAAACAACATGCCGAGCATGCCCAGCAACAGTTGGCCGAAAGCAAGCAGCGTGTGGCTGAAAAGCGCAAAGAGCAGGCTAAAAATCGCCCCGATGCAAAGAATCGTTACAAAAAGTCTGCAGCAAACGCGGGCCCTGCTAAAGTTGACAGTAACGGGGCTGAAAGGCCCAAAAGTGGAGGTAAAGCGGCTGGCGATGGAACTAATTTCCAAAAGCCTAAACCAATAAAGAGACCCCCACCGGAAAAATTGAGCGATACTGATCTGGTAGCCGGTACCTTAGTGACCGTCAAAATTGGCAAAATGCCAATGCCAGGCACCATCAATGAAGTAGGTAAAGAAGGGGTGCACGTTCAATTGAACACAGGCATGGTGGTAAAAGTACCAGCAGAAAGCCTGAGGTTAGCCCGTCCCAAGAGGTAAAACATGAAGAATGCGATTCAAGTCTCAGTTGCCGCGGCATTGCTTGCTGCTACATTCGGTGCAAGTGCGGTTGCCACCGCACCCAGCGCTCACGATTTACCCAATCTGGAACAAGAATCGCAGCATGCTGTAGCCACCAAACGAATATCGTCGTTGTTCAGCCGGGCGCATTATAAAGAGATCGAATTAAATGATGCGCTGTCCGGTCAAGTGTATGACCGCTTTATTAAGTCCTTGGATCCCAATAAAAATCTGTTTATTGCCGCGGATATCAAAGCCATGGAGAAGTACCGCCAAAGCTTTGATGATGCACTTGAACGGGGCAATTTGGCAGGTGCTTACGACATTTTCACAACCAACCTGAAACGTCGTGTTGAACGGTATGAGTTTGCATTGTCTCTGTTGGATAAAGGCTTTGATTTCGAGAAGGCTGGCGATGCATTTCAGTATGACCGTGAAGATGCGGCCTGGCCAAAAGACGATGCAGAGTTGGATGAGCTATGGCGTCAGCGTGTCAAGTATGACGCGCTTAACCTGAAACTTGCCGGTAAAGACGACGCTGGCATTAAAGAGCTGCTGACCAAAAGGTACGAGCGCGCCATTAAGCGCTTGCAACAAACTGAAAGCGAAGACGTTTTTCAGACGCTGATGAACTCCTTTGCCCGCACTATTGAAGCGCATACCAGCTACCTGTCACCACGAAATGCTGAGCGTTTCCAGATGGAAATGAACCTGTCATTTGAAGGGATCGGCGCGGTATTACAATCTCAGGATGATCACACAGTGATCCGCTCCATCGTGCCCGGTGGTCCGGCTGACCTGTCTAAACAGATTAAGCCCGAAGATCGCATTATTGGTGTGGCTCAGGATGACGAAGAATTTGTTGATGTGGTGGGTTGGCGACTGGACGAAGTCGTTGACCTGATTAAAGGCCCTAAAGGCAGCATCGTGCGTTTGCAGGTACTTAAAGGGTCTGCATCGGACAGTGGCACACCTGACGTCGTTAGCCTGACCCGCGATAAGATCAAGCTGGAAGACAGAGCGGCCAAGTCTAAGGTGTATGTTCCCGAAAAAGGCCCGAATCAAGGGGACAAGCTAGGGGTCATTACCATCCCGTCTTTCTATAATAACTTGCACGATGATGTAAAAAAGGAACTGGATAAACTCAAAGAAGAGAAAGTCCAGGGCATCATCATTGATTTACGAGGTAATGGCGGCGGTTCGTTAACGGAAGCCACATTGCTGACAGGATTGTTTATAGACAAAGGTCCTGTGGTACAAATTCGTGACAACGCCGGACGAATCCGCGAAGAGCGGGACACCGACGGCGTGGTGTTTTATGAAGGTCCCCTGACGGTGTTGGTTGACCGGTATAGCGCATCTGCTTCTGAAATTTTTGCCGCGGCCATGCAGGACTATGGGCGAGCGCTGATTGTTGGTGAACAAACATTCGGTAAAGGCACGGTTCAACAGCATCGTGGTCTTGGGCGGATTTATGATTTGTATGACAACCCGCTGGGTAGTGTGCAATTCACCATAGCTAAGTTCTATCGCATAAATGGTGGCAGTACCCAGCATAAAGGCGTAGTGCCAGACATTCTGTTCCCGTCGCCTATTGATCCTGCTGAGTGGGGCGAAAGCCGCGAAGAGAATGCATTGCCATGGGACAGCATTCCCAGAGCCAACTACACCACTTTTGGTGACACCAGTGCCACCGTCAGGGATGTCGCCGGTCGCCATGACAGCCGTATCATGCAAGATCCTGAGTTTGCTTACATCATGCAGGATATCAGTGAATACAAGGCGCGTAAGGATGATAAAACCATTTCTTTGGTAGAGTCAGAAAGACGCAAGGAAAAGCAGGAAAACGAACAGCAAGCACTGCAGCGTGCCAATGAACGTTTAGCCCGTATGGGCCTGGAAAAGGTTGAAAACCTTGACGACCTGCCTGAAGCACTGGAAAATCTCGACCCACTGCTGGATGAAGCTGCCGCCATTACTTACGACGTGGTGGGAACAGGTAAATACGCCATCCACAGTAAGTAACGTAACTCACCGTTGCACCAACAGGGCTATGACATCATAGCCCTGTTTGTATCTGGCGTTTAGAAAGCGTGCCAGGACGGCAAAAAGTCAGCATAGACTGGCCAACTTGTCCCAGGTGGATGAGATTGATAAGAACACTATAACAATAACTAAGGTTGAAAGATGAGTGTAAGAGGGGAATTTTCTTCCAGGCTGGGATTTATTCTGGCCGCCGCAGGGTCGGCAGTGGGACTGGGGAATATCTGGGGCTTTCCGACTCAGGTTGCCAGTAATGGTGGTGCAGCTTTTGTCCTGATGTACATGTTGTTGGCCTTTGTGCTGGCATATCCGGTGTTGATGGCCGAGCTTCTTATTGGCCGGGCCACCCGTTCCAATATGGTGGATGCGCTAGGTCAGATCTCCGGGCACTGGTTGGGACGAGCCACGGGTTTGTGGGGCATTGTCACGGTTTCACTTATTCTGGCGTTTTACGCCATTGTTGGCGGTTGGATGCTGGCGTATGGCGTGGAGGCTCTGGCCACTATTGCCGGGATGACCGCTTTTGCCACTTGGCTGACTGAGTTTTCGGTGGTGCGAAACCTGATCTGTTGTGGCTTGTTTATGCTGTTAACTGCGGGTATTGTTACAGGCGGCGTCAGTAAAGGCATAGAAAAATGGTCAGTGCGACTGATGCCAACCTTATTCGTGATTATCCTGTTGCTTATCGCCTATGTGATGACCCTGGACGGCGCTATGCAAGGTCTGAAAGTTTATCTGGTGCCGGATTTTTCCAAGGTATTGAGCCCGGATTTATTAATCAGTGCTATGGGCCAGGCATTCTTTTCAATGTCGCTTGGGGTAGGAACTATGCTGGTTTACGGCTCCTATGTCAGCCAGCAGGAGAAGCTGCCAAGTCTGGGGGCTTCGGTTGCGCTAGTGGATATTGGCGTGGCCATACTGGCCGGTTTGTTGATTATTCCGGCTATGTATGTGGCACTGCATAATGGTGTTCAGATCTTTTCCGACGCCGGTGAGCTGATAGACGGCGACACCCTGATCTTCACCGTATTACCGGCCTTGTTCGATACTATGGGCGGGGCAGGTAACCTGGTCGCTATGGCCTTTTTTGCTTTGATGATTATTGCCGCTTTAACCTCTTCCATCTCCATGCTGGAAGTACCGGTGGCCTATGTAGTGGAAAATAAAGGGATTGCGCGTAGAAAGGCGGTATGGATGATTGCTGCAGTGATATTCCTGTGTAGTGCCATTATTGCGTTTAACTTTGGCAGTTTGTTCGGTCTGGTGATCTCACTTACCACTGAGTACAGCCAGCCATTGCTTGGCATGGCATTGTGCATCTTTGCTGGTTGGGTGTGGAAGCGCAATGAAATCCTCAAAGAGCTGCAAAGCAGTGATCCTGATGCTCATCAAGGCCTGTTCTGGAAAGTATGGCCCTGGTACGTGCGTTTTGTCTGCCCCGTGATCATCATTTTGATGTTCTATCGCTCGGTGCAATAATCACCTTTTAACCTTTTCGTTAATCTGGGCGGCGAAACGCCGCCTGCATACCCGATTTTGTTGTTTTAACCAGTTTTGCAGCAAGGTCAGGTGCCTGGAGTAATAATTAGAATGTCAAAGCCAAGACAACCCTCCTTACTCGATGCCATGATCCCTATAGTGGTATTAGTTGCCCTGTTATCGTCGTCCGTCATTCTGTTTTCGGATAATTCATCCTATGGCCCGAATCAGATTGCATTATTGATCGCCATGGGCATTGCCGCTTTGATTGGGATCAAAAACGGTTTTACCTGGAAAGAAATTGAAGAAGGGATAGTGCATGGTATCTCACTGTCATTGGGAGCCGTGTTGATTCTGCTGGCTGTGGGCTCATTGATCGGCACCTGGTTACTGGCAGGTACCGTACCAACCTTGATTTACTATGGTCTTGAACTGCTTAATCCATCGGTATTCTATGCGGCCACTTGTGTCATTTGTGCAGTCGTTGCTATGAGCATCGGTAGTTCATGGACTACTGCCGCCACCGTAGGCGTGGCGCTAATGGGTGTATCCAATGGTATGGGTATGTCAGAAGCGGTTACCGCCGGTGCGGTGGTATCCGGCGCATACTTTGGTGATAAAATATCGCCTTTGTCTGAAACCACCAACCTGGCGCCTGCAGTTGCCGGTACTGAGCTGTTTGAGCATATTCGCTATATGCTATGGACTACCATTCCCAGTTTTGTGCTGGCTTTGATTCTATTCCTGGTGATTGGTCTGAATGCGTCCGGCGATGCATCCATGGATAAAATTCAGCAGATGCAGACGTTACTGGCAGAGAATTTTAATTTGGGTCCGCTGCTTTTGGTGCCACTGGTGGTGTTACTGGCGTTGGCTATTCGCAAAATGCCGGCGTTTCCGGCGGTTTCTATCGGTGCCTTACTGGGGGGTATATGGGCAGTCATATTCCAACCTGAGCTGATTACAAAACTGGCCAGCGAAGGCAGAGAAGGGTGGCTGGCCAGTGTCACCGTTGTCTGGCACGCACTATATGACGGTGTGAGCCTGGATACCGGCAATGCTGACCTTAACGACCTGCTCAGTGGTGGCGGTATGTCCAGTATGCTCAATACCATTTGGCTGATTATGTGTGCCTTATCCTTTGGCGCAGTATTGGAAAAAACCGGATTACTCAAGCGTGCCGTCGCTACCTTGTTACATGGCGCAAAAACTGCCGGAGGCATGGTGTCCAGAACCATCCTGACATGTTTTGGCACTAACCTGATTTCTGCGGACCAATATATGTCCATTGTGATGCCGGGACGTATGTATAAAGATGAGTTTGCCAAACGCGGCCTGCATCAGTTGAATTTGTCCCGCAGTCTGGAAGACGGTGGCACCATTACGTCGCCCTTGATCCCCTGGAATACCTGCGGTGCTTATATGCATTCTGTGCTAAAAGTTGACCCATTGAATTATCTGTTCTATGCCTTTTTCAACCTCATTAGTCCGGTACTGGCGATTATTTATGCTTACCTAGGTATCAAGATTCTGCGTATTCCAGTACCACAGGAAAATAAGGCTTAAATTTATTCCATCCTCTAAACCTCCGCCTCGCCTGGCGGTGGTTTGCTATTCTCAGTATCAAAATACACCGTTCCAAGGAGGCGTTATGTCTGAGTCCCGTGCAAAGGCCATGAGACTGGCTGATTATCAACAACCAGATTTTTTGATTCCTGAATTGTCTCTGGAGTTTGAGTTGGATGACCATCAAACACAGGTAATTGCCACCAGCAAGATTGTTCGCCAGGGAGATCATGACAGGCCATTGGTGCTACATGGTGAGAAGCTCGAGCTGACGGAGGTACAGATTAATGGCCAGGCTGTGCAGCCACAGGGTAGCGACACGGATTTGACGTTTGCGTCAGTGCCTGACGAATTCACCTTGCGTATTGTGACCCGTATTGACCCGGCCAATAACACCTCGTTGGAAGGGTTGTATAAATCAGGTCAGGCATTTTGTACTCAATGTGAGGCTGAGGGTTTCCGCAAAATCACCTACTTTCTTGACCGGCCAGATGTAATGGCCCGATACCAGGTCAAGATTACCGCGGATAAAGCCCGTTACCCTTATTTGTTGTCCAACGGCAATAAAGTGGATGCTGGTGAGCTACCAGACGGTCGTCACTGGGTACGTTGGGACGATCCCTTTTTCAAACCCAGCTACCTGTTTGCCCTGGTCGCAGGCGACTTCGACTTGCTGGAAGATGAATTTATTACGCAAAGTGGGCGAAAGGTAGCATTACAAATCTTCGTTGATAAAGGCAATCTGCATCGGGCCGGACATGCCATGAGGTCATTGAAAAAAGCCATGGCCTGGGATGAACAAAAGTATGGTCTGGAATATGATCTGGATATATACATGATCGTCGCCGTGGACTTTTTTAATATGGGGGCCATGGAAAACAAAGGACTGAATCTGTTCAACAGCAAGTTTGTGTTGGCTGACGCCGCAGCGGCCACCGACGAGGATTACTTTAATATTGAATCGGTGATTGCCCATGAATATTTTCATAACTGGACCGGCAACAGAGTTACCTGCCGGGACTGGTTTCAGCTCAGTCTGAAAGAGGGGCTGACGGTATTTCGCGATCAACAATTCAGCGCGGATATGGCTGACCCGGCAATTGTGCGAATCAAGCAGGTTAAGGTCATGCGTGAGCATCAGTTTGCCGAAGATGCAGGACCGATGTCACATCCGATTCGCCCGGCAGAAGTCATGGAAATGAACAATTTTTACTCCGTGACTGTGTATGACAAAGGCGCTGAGGTGATACGTATGCTGCATACTTTGCTGGGCGAGCAAGGCTTTCGGCGGGGTATGGATCTGTATATTTCCCGGCATGATGGTCAGGCGGTGACCTGCGACGATTTTGTGCAGGCCATGCAGGATGCCAATAACGTCAACCTTGAACTATTCAAACGCTGGTACAGCCAATCCGGCACGCCAGTGTTAAGCGTAAAAGAACAGTACGACCAGCAAAGTGGGCAGTTTACAGTTGCCCTGCATCAGCACACTCCGCCAACCGCGGATCAGCCGCATAAACAGGCATTGCATCTACCCATCGCCCTTGAAGTGTTAGGTACGCATGGCAGCAAAAGTCAGGTGCTGTCATTAACTAAAGAAAGTCAGACATTTCCACTTGGGCAGTTTGAAACAAAGCCGCAATTGGCTGTACTGGCAGGCTTTAGCGCACCAGTGAAACTGGATTTTAAGCAAGATGAGCAAGGGCTGCTGAATACCGTACTCTATGCACAGGACCCATTCTTACGCTGGGATGCCAGTCAGCAGCTTATCAGTGAAGCGCTGCATCGGGCGGCAGAACAAGGGCAAACGGTACTATCAGACAACCTGCAAGGTCTGTTTGAAGGTGTGTTGGAATTCGCTCCTGAACAGCGGGCGCTGGCCGCCGAAATGCTTGAACTGCCCAGCTTTGAAACCTTAGCTCAGCAGCGTCAACGTATTGATGTGGATGCTTTGCTAAATGCCAGAAACGCGTTAAAGCGGTTACTGGCCGACAGGTTCCATCCACAATGGCAGGCATTAAGCGCATCGTCTTCACAGTCTTATATCTACGAAGCTGACCAGGTGCAAAAACGCCGCCTGCGCGCTGTGTGTCTGGGCTATCTGGCGCACAGACAAGACCAAAGCACCTTGCTTCAGAGCGCCTATACCACCAGTGACAATATGACCGATACCCTGGCCGTACTCAAAGCTTGCCAGCAGGCCGACCATCCGCTGTTTTCGGGGTTAATGCAGGACTTTGAAAGCCGTTGGCAGGCAGACAGTCTGGTGATGGACAAATGGTTTGCCTTACACGGCAGTCATCAGCACAAAGACAGCCTGGCAAAACTGCAACTGCTGACCAGCCATGCTATGTACAGTATTAACAACCCTAACAAAGTCAGGGCATTGATTGGTAGCTTTGCCTTTTACAATACGGCAGGCTTTCACGCGCTTGATGGCGGTGGTTATCGCTTCGTTACGGACTACTTGCTGAAGCTGGATGCGGTCAATCCGCAGGTGGCCTCGCGATTGATTACGCCGATGCTGGGTTTTGCCCATCTGGATGACCGTCGGCAGGATTTGCTGACTCAGCAGTTAGCCAGATTACTTGATAACAAATCCTTAAGCCGTGACTTGTTCGAAAAAGTCAGTAAGGCCCTCAAGCTGAGCAGTTAGGAAAATGCAGGTTGAAAACCTATTTTTTTAATCTTCGACTAAGCTACGAAGAGTGCCGAGCACTGTATGACGGTTCCGTGCAAAAGCTGATTATGTACGCTGAGAGTGGTGAAAGGGTGCAGTTGCCGGCTGGTAACTTGCGCCCCTTTATTAATCATCTTGGCATTCATGGGCGTTTCAGGCTCATAACAAATGAGCATAACAAAATACGATCATTTGAACGTGTAAGTTGAATTTTTGCTCGATTTTTTGTTTGCAACGTTTTGATAAATAAAGGGATGTAGACTACTCTCAACTGGTACGATTAGTTCTTGATAATGAGCTGAAATGATGTAATCATTTTGTAAAATGTCGGTAACCAAACTGACAACCAGCTTACGATCTGCGGACACTCAACCTCACTGCGGATACAGAGGAGTATAAAAACGATGAATAACGGGCCTCGCATTTATAAAAAGTCAGCCTTGGCCATAGGGATTGCGGCACTGCTGGGGGGCGCGAGTGCCCCGGCGCAAGCTGTAAACTGGGAAGAGGGGGATTGGTCTATCAGTTTTGACTCCAGTTTCTCTCTGGGCACTAGCTACCGCATTGAAGACAGAAACTGGGAACTTATCAGTGCCAGTAATTATCCCTCTTTGAATTGGAATGGTTATAACGGTACAACTAATACCGGTATAGATCCGCTGTCCCTGTGGGGCCAGATTAATGGTGGTTATTCTGCCAACGTGGACAACGGCAATCTGAACTACGACCCGGGTAAAGCGTTTTCCACCCAGTTCAAAGGCACACACGACCTGGATATTCGTTATAAGAACATGGGCTTTTTTGCCCGGGGCATGTACTTTTACGATTTTGAAATGATGGATGGCGATCGCCCCTGGCGCAATCCAGTATCTTCACAAGCAGGCTTTGATAAGCCATTCGATCCTTGTGAGGATAAATACGCCAAGCAAGAGCTTTGTGCCGATATTCGCCTGCTCGATGCATTCTTTTACGCTGACTTTGATTTGGGGTCTGTGCCTGTTTCCATTCGAATTGGTGACCAGGTGGTCAGCTGGGGTGAAAGCACCTTTATTCAACATGGTATTAATACCACCAACCCTGTTGATGTTACCCGCTCCCAAGCACCAGGTGCTGAATTAAAAGAAGTCTTTATTCCTGTCGGTATGGTATATGCCCAGTTTGGTTTAAGCGAAACCCTCGGTTTGGCGATGTACTACCAATACGAGTGGGAAAAAAGCCGCCTGCCGCAAAATGGCAGCTACTTCTCCACCAATGACTTTGCCGGGGAAGGGGGGCAATCAGCCAACATTCAGTATGGGTTTGGCGGTGCGGCCGACCTGGATTTGGATTTCTTACTGCTGAAACTGAACGAGTTAAGTTCTGCCCTCAAAGCCGGCGCTAATCCCGCAACCATCAGTACTGCTTACCTGGCTTACCCCACTAAGGTGGCGCTGCGGGCTTACAGTGATTCAGCCCATGACGATGCCGATGATCAGGGTCAATACGGGATCAAGTTGTCATATTATTCAGAAGCGTTAAATGATACGGAGTTTGGCTTCTATCACCTCAACTACCATAGCCAGAGGCCACTGATTTCCGGTCGTACCGCAAACCTCACGCAAGCTGGTGTAGGGAAAGATATCGCCTATCTGGCAACTGCCAGTGAGATTACCAAACACAATGTCACGGATTTAGTGGCTTTTACCGAAGCCAGATTTGTCTATCCGGAAGACATTAAGTTATACGGCCTGAGTTTTAATACCAATATTGGTGAAACAGCCGTTGCCGGTGAATTTGCCTTCCGGCAGGATGAGCCTCTGCAAATAGATGATATCGAATTGTTATATGCTGCGACTCCGCAACAGGGGGCCAGGTCAGATATTCCTGCCTTGGCGGCCCGATATGCGGGCTTAGAGGATATTTCTCAGTTTAATGATTATCTTGGCTATGTTGTCGGTCCCGGTGGAACGGCCGTTGGCCATGTATTAAGCGATACGTCACAGGTGCAGGTCTCTGCTACCCATTTGTTTGGCCCGGTACTGGGTACCGATAACCTGACAATTCTTGGTGAAGTGGGCTATGTGAAAATTCATGATATGCCAGATCCTAATTTGCTCAGGCTGAATGGTCCCGGTACCTCCAGAAGTGGCCCATTACCCGGTAAAGAAGGGCTGCACACATTTATTTCCAATGGTCCGGAAACCAATCCGTTTCCCACCGATGACGCCTGGGGCTACAGGCTGTTGGCTAAGGCCGACTTTAACAACGTGTATGCGGGCATCAATATGTCAGTCAGGGCGACCTTTGCTCATGACGTAGATGGCATTACCCCGGACCCTCTGTTTTTGTTTATTGAAGACCGTAAGTCTTCAAGTTTGTCCGTAGATTTCGATTATCTGAGCAAGTGGTCTGCCAGTGTTTCCCTGAATTCCTTCTGGGGCGGTGTAGGTACAACGAACGCATTGTCGGACAGAGACTTTGTATCCTTTAACATTAAGTATTCAATCTAGGGAGTAGTGATTAATGAAAAAATTAACCCTAGTCGCAGCAGCTATAGGTTTAAGTCTGTCGACGGCATTAGTACAGGCTAAAGTATCAGAGGCCGAAGCGGCCAAGTTGGGCACTGAGCTCACTCCGTTGGGTGGCCTGAAAGCGGGAAATGCCGACGGCAGTATCCCTGCCTGGGATGGCGGTATTACCGCACCACCTGCTGGTTATAAGGTTGGGGATCACCATCCCGATCCATTCCCGCAGGATAAAGTGTTATTTGAAATTACTGCCGCCAACATGAGCCAATATGCCAATCTGCTTTCAGATGGGCAAAAGAAGCTGTTTGAAACCTATCCGGATACCTTCAGGATCCCTGTTTACCAAACGCGTCGTACGGCCTCAAATCCGCAGTTTGTTTACGATGCCACCAAAACCAATGCCACCCGGGCTGAACTGGTAGAAGGGGGTAACGGGATTAAAAATGCGGCAATGGGCGTGCCTTTCCCAATTGCACAAAATGGTTTGGAAGCCATATGGAACCATATCCTGCGCTATCGTGGTCAGGCCATTCAACGCTATGGTGGTCAGGCGGCACCTACAGCGTCCGGTGATTTTAACGTTATCGGTTTTGATGACATCCTGATGATCAAGTATGCAGAAGACGGTGTAACACCCGAAAAGCTTGAGCAGGAAAATGTGCTGATGAAGTTCAAGCAGAGCATCACTGAACCTGCCCGTTTGGCGGGGACTGCTTTGCTTGTGCATGAAACCATGGATCAGGTAAAAGAGCCTCGTCAGGCCTGGACCTACAACACCGGGCAGCGTCGTGTGCGCAAAGCGCCAAATATTGCATATGACGCACCAGGTACGGCGGCAGATGGTCTGCGTACCACAGATGATTTCGACATGTTCAATGGTGCACCGGATCGCTACAACTGGACCTTAAAAGGTAAACAGGAATTGTATGTTCCATATAACAACTACAAACTGCACAGTGATCAGGTCAAATATGACGATATCCTCAAACCTGGTCATATTAACCCGGATTTAACCCGTTTTGAGAAACACCGTGTATGGGTGGTAGAAGCCAACCTGAAACCGGAATATCGTCATATTTATCAGAAGCGTGTGTTCTATATTGATGAAGACAGCTGGCAGATCCTGGTTGCGGATATGTACGACAACCGCAATGAGCTGTATCGAGTTGCGATGGCGTATGCGGTGAATTATTACGACGTACCAACGCTTTGGTCTACACTGGATGTTTACTATGATTTGAACTCGCGTCGTTATCTGGCACTGGGCCTGGATAACGAGACAAAGATGTACGATTTTACCATTAAACCGGACGACAGCGAGTTCACTTCTCAGGCGCTGCGGCGGGAAGGCCTGAGATAAGAGCAGTAAAACGGTTGGCACTGCCAGCCGTTTTCTTTTGCACCCTAAAGCATGCCCTAACTAATACATCAAACCTTGAGATAGTAACCACATGAAGTTGCCTGTTTTCCTGATGCTGGCCTTGTTGGTAGGCCCGACAAAGGCTCATTCCACACCGGCTTTTGTGGCACCGCTGGCCGATCAATCTTTGTTACTGGATGTGGCAGCCACCGCCGAAGGTATTATTGCTGTCGGTGAACGTGGCCATATACTGCTTTCTTCCGACGCTACCAATTGGCAACAGCAGACCGTACCCGTTTCCTCAACTTTGACCGCGGTTACCGTGCAAGGACAGCGGATCTGGGCGGTCGGCCACGATGCTGTGATTATAGCCAGTGTCGACAACGGTCATAGCTGGCAAATACAAAACTATCAGCCGGAATTGGAAAAGCCGTTAATGGACGTGCTGTTTCTGGATGAGAATCAGGGAATTGCTATTGGCGCTTATGGACTATTTTACCGAACCACTGATGGCGGTGCGAATTGGCTACGCGAGCCTCATATTGAATTGTTGGACGAAGACGACATTCAGTATCTGCAGGACTTAAAGCAGGAAGATGAGTCTTTGTACGAACAGGAGCTGTCATCTATCTTGCCACATTTCAACCGCCTGTCCCGTGCGGGCGAGACCTTGTATTTAGCTGGTGAGGCTGGCTTACTGGCTGTTAGTCAGGATCAGGGGCGTACCTGGCAACGAATGGAAATCGATTACTACGGTTCGTTCTTTGATATTCGTCAGACCACAGATAATCGCTTGCTGGCGGCCGGATTGCGCGGTCATTTATTTGAGTATCAAGCGCAGGACGGCTGGCAAGAACTGCCCACCAATATGAAGTCTTCGCTTAACAGCATTGTGCCGCTTGCCGACGGACACACTTTGGTGGTGGGCAATAATGGCTATTTAATCTGGCTGAATGATGAGCTGCAGGTGCAACAGACCGAGGAAGAAAAAGCGGTGCTTAATGCATTGCCTGTGGCTGACAAAGTCATTGCAGTGACCGAAACCGGCATCAGATTTTTACAGAAGTAGATGGGACTATGACCAGGTTAATAGATATTCTCGAATTAGTGTTTTTCCGGCACCGAAAGTGGGTCATCATTCTGTTTGGTCTGCTCAGTGGTTTTTTGCTTTGGCAAGCCACTCAATTAAAGCTAGATGCAGCCTTTACCAAGAATATTCCGCTTAATCACCCGTATATGCAGAACTATATGAAGCACCAGAAAAACTTTGGTGGTGCCAATAGTATTCTGGTGTCGGTCTGTCAGCGTGACGGAAGTATATTTAATCAGACATTTTTTGACCGTCTTAAAGATGTTCATGACCAGCTATTTTTTATTCCCGGCGTGGATCGTTCTCAGGTTAAATCGCTTTACAGTGCTTCCACCCGTTTTACTGAAGTCGTAGAGGAAGGGTTTTCTGGTGGACCGGTGATCCCGGCCGATTTTAATTCAGCCAATCCGGCGGCCCTTAAATTGGTGTCAGAGAATATCGTAAAAGCCGGCATTGTCGGTCGTATGGTATCCGATGATTTCAAATGTGCCATGGTGACCGCGCAACTACTGGAGTTGGATCCACAAACAGGTGAAAAACTCGATACGCTGGCCTTTGCTGCCAACCTGGAAACACAATTAAGAGGTCAGTACGAAGACGATAAAATCAGTGTGCACATTATCGGCTTCTCAAAAATGGTAGGTGATGTGGCTGACGGCGCAAAAGATGTGCTGCTGTTCTTCGCCATTGCCATCGCCATCACCGCCGTCATGGTATATCTGTTCTGTAAGTCCGCTTTGCTGACGGTGTTGCCACTGCTTTGTTCTATTATTGCGGTTATCTGGCAAATGGGTTTGCTCACCCTGCTTGGGTTCGGTCTCGATCCCATGTCGATTTTGGTTCCGTTTTTAGTCTTTGCCATCGGCGTCAGCCATGGTGTGCAAATGATTAACTCGGTAGGCAAGGAAGTGATTGCCGGTAATACCGCAAAGCAGGGAGCACAAAAGGCTTTCAGAACCTTACTGGTTCCTGGTGGGATTGCCTTGTTGTCTGACACCGTGGGCTTTATGACCTTGCTGGTAATCGACATCGGCATTATCCGCGAACTGGCTATCACCGCCAGTATGGGGGTCGCGGTTATTATTCTGACTAACCTGGTGTTGCTACCGGTACTGATGTCATACGTTAAGCTGGGTGACGGCTACAAATCCCGTTTTGCCAACAAAGAACAGCGATCTGATCGTTTCTGGAATCGCATTGCGCATTGTTCAAACCCTGGGGTTGCCAAGGTCATTCTGGTGGTGGTGGCGCTGCTGTTTGCCTTTGGCTGGTATGAATCTGAAAAGATGAAGATTGGCGATTTGCATGCTGGCGCACCGGCCCTGCATGAAAGCTCCAGATACAATCAGGATACCTTCCTTATTACCGACAAGTATGCCATTAGTGTCGATTACATGTCGGTATTGGTAGAAACCACGCCTTCGGCCTGTACCTCATTTGAGGTGATGAATGCCATTGATGAGTTCCAATGGAAGATGGAAAACGTTGAAGGGGTGCAGTCTGCGGTCAGTTTGGCCTCCGTTGCTAAGCTGATCAACGCAGGTTATAACGAAGGTAATCCTAAGTGGCGGGTGCTGCCACGCAATCAGCAATCTCTGGTACAGAATATCTCCAGGGTAGACACCTCTTCGGGTCTACTTAACGGTGACTGTTCAGTAATGCCGGTGATCCTGTTTATGGCCGACCATAAGGCTGAAACCATTAATCGGGTGGTGGAAGCGGTCAAAGCATATCGTCAGCAATATGAACGTGAAGACCTGCAATTCAAGCTGGCATCAGGCCCAGTAGGAGTGATGGCGGCTACCAACGAAGCGGTCAAAGCGGCGCAAGCTCCCATGATGTTATACGTGTTTGGCGCAGTGATTCTGCTGTGTTTGCTGAGCTTCCGCTCACTGCGCGCTACGCTGGCGGTGGTATTACCCTTGTATGTGGTATCTGTATTGGCACAAGCGCTGATGACGAAGCTGCAAATTGGCCTGACGGTTTCTACCTTACCAGTTATCGCACTGGGGGTGGGCATTGGGGTGGACTATGGAATTTATATCCTGTCGACCATGAGTCAGAAGCTTAAATCCGGAATGGCCGTGCGCCAGGCGTATTTTGATGCGCTGAAAGAACGGGGTAGTGCGGTACTGTTCACCGGTATTACTCTGGCTATTGGGGTCAGCACCTGGGTGTTCTCCAGCCTGAAGTTCCAAATGGACATGGGCATCCTGCTAACCTTTATGTTTGTCGTCAATATGCTGGGGGCGGTCGTAGTATTGCCTGCTTTAGCAGCAGTATTCTGGTACAAGCAAAAATAATTTCTTGCATAGTTAATAACCTCCGGGCATGAAATAGCGCCATAAAATTCCAACAGGAGTTTTATGGCGTTTTTGCTTGTTACGGGTAGTTAGCTGCTTTTCGCTGTTTTTTCCTTGCAGTTCATTCATGTTGTAGCTACATGATTATCGCCCTGACAGACTGGTCAGGTTTGTCATTAGAAATTTTTATTAAACCAGTATGAATATGTATCCCAAAGGCGGGTCATACCAGCCTATTTAGCCCTTTCAAAGGTTGGCGGAATCAGCGAAAATACGCGGAATTTGTATAGAACTCAGTTCTTTATTACTGATTCCGCTGAGCGAAAATAAAACGAAAAGTGAATTGGTATACTAAAATTCGCCCTACAAAAGCCCGCATGACAAGGTATAAAAATGACGGTTGCAAATAGCCAGCACTCTGTACTCCTCGAAAATGTGTATACATTGATCCGCAAAAAGGTCGACAAGGTTCAGGCCCCGTTAGTCGAACAATTTGCCCAGATCCTATTTAAGAATATTTCCAAAGACGACTTACAAAACCGGGTGGACAGCGACCTGTACGGCGCTACCTTAAGCCTGTGGAATGAGTTTGTGGACTATCATGACTCGGAACCTTTTATCCGGGTATTCAACCCGGAAATAGCCAAACATGGTTGGCAGTCATCTCATACCATTATTGAAATTATTGTGGATGATATGCCGTTTTTGGTGGACTCCGTGCGCATGGCGATTAACCGCCTGAGTATTACCGCCCATCTGCTGTTACACAGCCCCATCGCGGTGAAACGTGGTAAAGATCACAAGCTTGAAACCATGCAGGATGCTAAGGCTAAAGGGCCCAGCAAGCAAACCGTGTTCCTGGTGGAAATCGACCGTCAGACCAGTAAAAAAGCCCTGGAAGACATTGAAAAAGAGTTGCACTCTGTTCTGGATGAAGTGCAGTTGGCAGTGTCTGACTGGATGCCGATGAATGAACGGTTGGATGCCATTATTGCCGGGTATGACAAGCAACCTTGTCCGGCAGGCGATGCAGCTAAAAAAGAAGTACACACCTTCCTGCGTTGGATCCGCAACAACAACTTCACCCTGATGGGTTATCGCCATTATCAGGCTAAAGCCGTAGAAGGCGACCATCGTTGGATTGCTGATAACGACTCCAGCCTGGGGCTGATGAAAAACTCCAAAAGCAACCGCGACAGGCTGTTGTCCCGTCTGCCATTATCGGCGCGCCAGGAAACACTTAGCCAGAATCCACTGATCCTGACAAAAACCAACAGTAAATCCCGGGTACACCGTCCAGCCTATATGGACTATATCGGTGTTAAAGAATTCGACAAAGATGGGAATGTCATAGGGGAACATCGCTTTATCGGTTTGTTCTCTTCTGCGTTTTATAACGCAGGTGCAGGTGATGTACCGGTACTGAAAGAAAAAATTGCCCGTATGTGTGATAACTCCGGGTTCGACAAGTCTTCACATGCCTACAAGGCCTTCCTGAATATTCTGGAAACCTATCCACGTGATGAGTTGCTACAGGCCAGTGAGCAGGAATTAGGTCAGATTGCTCTGGGTATTTTCCAGATGCAGGAACGCGGTATTTCCCGTTTGTTTATGCGTCGCGACGTATTCGGCCGCTTCTATTCCTGTATGGTGTTTGTTCCCAGAGAGCGTTACAACACCCAGTTGCGTAAAGACACCCAGGCCTTGCTGAAAAAGTCCTTCGGCAGCGAGCAGGATGTGGAATTCACCACTTTCTTCTCCGAATCTGTTTATGCCCGCACCCACTATATGGTCCGGGTTAAGAATAACAACGTGGAAATCGACGTGAAGGAAATTGAAAAGAACATTATCGAGCTGTCCAAGAGCTGGAATGACAAGCTCAGCAGCGCGTTGCGTGCCAGCCACGGTGAAGCTCAGGGTAAGAAGCTTGATCAGAAGTACGACAACGCCTTTACCCGCAGCTATAAAGAGCAGAATCTGCCCACCACCACGGTGGTGGATATTGAGAAGCTGGAAAGCCTGGATGATGTTCGTACCCTGGATATGTTGTTCTACCGTCCACAGGAAGAGTCTGATGACAGCGCGGTAGTTAAACTGAAGCTGTTCCATCGCAACCAACCCATTCACTTGTCTGCGGTATTACCGATGCTGGAGCACTTCGGGTTACGCGTAATCGATGAAAGCCCCTATCAGGTCAAGGCCAGCGACGGAACTGTTAACTGGATCATGGACTTCTCCATGTTGCACAGTTCCAGCAACAAAATGAGTCTGGAAAAAGCCCAGGAGCTGTTCCAGGATGCCTTCTCTAAAGTCTGGTATCAGCAACTGGAAGATGATTCTTTCAACCGTCTGGTGCTGGGAGCCGGAATGCCTGGCCGCAAAGTGACGATTTTACGTGCTTATGCCAAATATATGCGCCAGACCGGTAGTTCTTTCAGTCAGGATTACATCGCCAGAACACTGGATAAGTACCCGCATATTGCCATTTTACTGGTGCAATTGTTTGAGCAGCGTTTTGACCCGGCGGTTAAGCGTTCTGAGAAAAAAGAGCAAGCACTGCTGGCGCAAGTTAAAGAGAGCCTGGACAACGTGTCCAACCTGGATGACGACCGAATTATTCGCCGCTATCTGGATATGGTCATGGCCACTTTGCGTACCAACTTCTACCAGAAAGACGACCAGGGTAACGACAAGCCGTATATCTCATTCAAGATGCTGCCTGAGCTGATCCCTGAAATGCCGCTGCCACTGCCTAAGTTTGAGATTTTTGTTTACTCGCCACGAGTGGAAGGCGTGCATTTGCGTGGTGGTCGCGTCGCCCGCGGTGGATTACGCTGGTCAGACCGTCAGGAAGATTTCCGTACCGAAGTACTCGGCCTGGTAAAAGCCCAACAGGTAAAAAACACCGTGATTGTTCCGGTTGGGGCCAAAGGTGGTTTTATCTGTAAAAATCTGCCCACGACCGGTGGACGTCAAGCTTTCCTGGAAGAAGGCAAAGAGTGCTACCGCATCTTTATCCGTTCTTTGCTGGATATCACTGACAATATTGTGCAGGGTGAAATTGTCCCGCCCAAAGACGTGGTGCGTCTGGATGAGGATGATCCCTATCTGGTGGTGGCAGCAGACAAAGGTACCGCAACCTTCTCTGACATCGCGAACGGTATTTCCGAAGAGTATAACTTCTGGATGGGCGATGCGTTTGCGTCTGGTGGCAGCGTTGGTTATGACCACAAGGGCATGGGCATTACCGCCCGTGGCGGCTGGGAGTCGGTTAAACGCCATTTCCGTGAAATGGGCATAGACTGTCAAAGCACGGATTTTACCTGTATCGGTATTGGTGACATGGCCGGTGACGTTTTCGGTAACGGTATGTTGTTGTCCAAACATACCCGTTTGATAGCGGCCTTTAACCACATGCATATTTTCTTCGATCCTGATCCGGATGCGGCCAAGACCTACGAAGAACGCTTGCGTTTGTTTAAAGACCCAAGCCTGAACTGGGCCGATTACAACAAAGACTTGATTTCCAAGGGCGGCGGTATTTTCTCTCGTTCTGATAAGGCCATTAAGCTGACTACCGAGATGAAGAAATGGCTGGGCACTAAGCAACTGACCATGACCCCAAGCGAGCTGATTAAGAATATTCTTAAGATGCCGGTGGATTTGCTGTGGAACGGCGGCATTGGTACCTATGTGAAAGGCAGTAAGGAAACTCATGCAGATGTAGGTGACCGTGCCAATGACGACTTACGCGTTAACGGTAAGGATGTTAAAGCCAGAATTATCGGTGAAGGGGGCAACCTGGGGTGCACTCAGCTAGGCCGCGTGGAATACTGTGCTGCTGGCGGTCGCATGAACACCGACTTTATTGATAACGTCGGTGGGGTGGACTGCTCAGACAACGAAGTTAACATCAAGATCTTGCTTAATACCCTGGTACAAAATGGTGACCTGACGATTAAGCAACGTAATAAACTGCTCTACGATATGACCGATGACGTGGCACAAATCGTTCTGCAGGATTGTTATCGTCAAACCCAGTCTATTTCTATTACCGAGATCGGTGGTGGTTCCAGGCTGAAAGAGCAGTTGCGCTTTATTCATGGTCTGGAACGCGAAGGGCGATTGAACCGGGAGCTGGAATTTATTCCCAGCGACGACGAACTGTCTGAACGTCAGGCATCTGACCGTGGTTTGACCCGCCCTGAACTGGCGGTGCTGATGGCTTACGGCAAAATGGTCCTGAAAGACAAGCTGAATATCCCGGAAGTAACCGAGAACCCGTATCATGCCAGATTGCTGATCACCGCCTTCCCGAAAATGCTGCAGGACAAGTTTGCTGAGCAAATGACCCAGCACCCGCTGAAAGGGGAAATCATTGCCACCAAGTTGACCAACAATATGATCAACGACATGGGCCTGAACTTTATGCATCGTCTGCAGGAAGAGACCGGTGCCAATGTATCAGAAGTGGTCAATGCCTATTCAGTGGTAAAAGGGATCTTCGGTATGGAGTCGGTGTGGCGTGATATCGAGAAGCTGGACAATAAGATTGACGCCAATATGCAGTTAGCCATGCTGGATGATATGCGCCGTTCTTTGCGTCGCGCGTCGCGTTGGTATCTGCGTCATGGTAACAAGTCGTTGTCCATTGATGAGGCCATTGCCTTCTATCGTCCGACCATGGATGATCTGAGCAAAAACCTGCAGGATTATCTGGTCGAAGCCGAGTATAAGGAACTGGAAGAGAAAACCCGTGTGCTGACAGAAGCCGGTGTTGCCAAAGACATTGCTTACAAAGTGGCGAGCCTGAGCAACTTGTTCTCCTGTTTGGATTTGGCACAGATTTCCACCCAGGAAGGCAAGAAAGTCGCCCTGGTGGCCAGTTTGTACTACAAACTCGGTAATAAACTGCAACTGCACTGGTTCCTGGACCAAATCAACCGCCAGTCCGTTAGCAACCATTGGCAGGCACTGGCCCGCGCGTCTTACCGTGAGGAACTGGATTGGCAACAGCGTTCACTGACATCAGTGCTGCTGAAGTTCGATCCTAAGAGTCAGGATGCCCAGGCAATTCTGGACAGCTGGATCGAGACGCATAACGAGTTGCTGGAGCGTTGGTATCACATGATGTCAGAGTTTAAGACCAGCGGAACCCACGAGTTTGCCAAGTTCTCGGTGGCGCTGCGTGAGCTGATGCTGTTAAGCCTGAACTGTAGTAATTCAGCGGTTCACTGACATCCTCCCCGCCGATGAGCGGGACAGGGTACTGAGCATCCTCTATAATGCCCCGGTTTAGCCGGGGCTTTTTTATGTTTATGGAAAAATATCTGCCAGGATTGCAGGGAAATGCATTGGCAATCGCCTGTTAATTAGCTGCCACAAAGGAAATTTCGCCACCATGTATTCGTTATTAAGAGATTTGCTATTCACACTGGATGCAGAACGTTCTCATGATCTCAGCCTGGCCTTCTTAAAAGCCAGCCAGCGCAATGTCTTAAACCGCTTATATGGGCAATCGCTACCAGACAAACCCGTTGAGGTGTTGGGTATGCAGTTTCGCAATCCAATTGGCCTGGCGGCCGGGCTGGATAAAAATGGCGAGTGCATTGACGCCTTTGCGGCCATGGGCTTTGGTTTTATTGAAGTGGGGACGGTGACACCTAAGCCACAAGGCGGCAATGACAAACCCAGATTATTCCGCTTGCCTCAGTCTCAGGCCATTATCAATCGCATGGGCTTTAACAACAAAGGCGTCGATTATCTGGTTGAGCAGGTAAAACGTGCCGAATACAAAGGCGTGTTAGGGATTAATATCGGCAAAAACAAAATTACGCCGGAAGAGCAGGCGCTGGATGATTATTTGCACTGCCTGGATAAAGTCTACGCCCACGCCAGTTATGTCACTATCAATATTTCCTCTCCCAATACACCTGGATTACGTAATTTGCAGTACGGGGAAGCTCTTGACAATCTGCTCAGGGGCTTAAAGCAGCGCCAGCAGCAACTTAGCGAGCAACATGGCAAGTATGTACCGGTGCTGGTGAAGATTGCCCCGGATTTGAGTGACGAAGAGATTGTCGACATTGCCAGGTCTTTAGTGCAAACCGGTATGGATGGCGTGATTGCCACCAACACCACCTTGGATCGCAAACTGGTGCAAGGCCAGCAATATGCCAATGAGGCAGGGGGGTTGAGTGGCTCGCCACTTACTCAGGTTAGCCAGAATGTGGTGGAGAAACTGAGTAAGGCCCTGGACGGGGCCATGCCAATTATTGGCGTAGGCGGAATAGATTCTCCCCATGCTGCCAAGGCGCGGATCGCGGCAGGATCGAGTCTGATCCAGATCTACTCCTCGCTGATCTACCAGGGGCCGGATTTGATCAAAGAGATCCTAGAATCCTTATAAAGATCCTGGCCGGATCGCAGTCCGCTATGCGGAAAAATTATTAATAAAAAGAATCGCTTGGGTATAGTGTATAGAAATGGAGCGGGGCATTTTACCGGCCCCATTTGTGTTTTCCATAAGGATGTTTAGTATGTTACAACCTGATAGCAACTGGCGCTGGTATTATGACCATCAGCATGACCGCCTGGCTCTGCTGTTAGGCGACATGTTGTTTCTGACACCCTATCGCACCAAGCATTTGGTCTATACTGTCAGCGGTGAAGAATCATTTGATTTGCAGGACCTGGAAGTTTATAGCCAGATTGCCAATCAGCTTGAACACTGCTGCCTGCCATTAAGTGCCGCACAGCAAACCCAGCTTGCCATCAATGTCTGCGCCGTGCAGCGCTTTCATAAACCACTGATGCCCAAAAGTTGGTTTTTTACCCGCAGTGAAACAGGTGGTCATCATCATCGCCTGGCCTGGTTAAGTACTGGAGAATACCGTGCCAAGGTATGGGTGGTGGAAGACAATCACAGCAGTTGTCTATGCCTGCTGCTGGATGACCAACTGCCGCTGGGAACCGGTAAAGCCATGGGACAATTTGAGGCCATCAGGGTAATGCCGGATTGCCTGGAACCCTGTTTTGAGCAGCAGCCATTGCGCAAGCTGGCTTGACTGATTGCCTCTTTACGCCCTAATTTGACAAATTGATCCATACAAATCAGTGCTTTTCCCTTATAATCCCAGCCTTTCATTTTTGTCTGGCTTGGCATGTACGCATTCGTTATAACCACTTCTAAAGGCCTGGACGATCTCCTGATGCAGGAGATTGGTCGGCTTTGTCCTCATTTGCAGTTAAAAAACAAGCCGGGGCAGGTACTGTTTGAAGGTGAGCTGAAAGACGCTTATTACCTTTGTTTGTGGTCCAGACTGGCCAACCGTGTACTGGTCAAACTGGCTGAAGGAGATTGCCAGGACGCCGAACAGTTGTACCAACTGGCTTCCAGTATTAACTGGGCGGCCCAGTTTAATGTTACCGACAGTTTTGTGGTGGACTTTATCGGAACCAGCAAAAGTATCAATAACAGCCAGTTTGGTGCCTTAAAAGTCAAAGACGCGGTGGTCGATCAGTTCCAGGAATTGTATGAACGACGCCCTAACGTCAGTAAGGACAATCCTGCCATTCGTATTCAGTGCCGCTTATGGCGCGATAAACTGGGTATTTACCTGGATCTTTCCGGTGGCAGCCTGCACCAGCGACACTACAGATTAAAAGCCGGTCAGGCGCCGGTAAAAGAACATATAGCGGCAGCCATGCTGTATCGCAGTGGCTGGACGGCCGATATGCACCAGCCACTGGCCGATCCTATGTGCGGGGCGGGCACTATTGTGATTGAAGCGGCCCTGATGGCTGCCAATCAGGCCCCCGCGCTGCTGCGCAGCCAATGGGGTTTCAGTCACTGGAAAAAGCACCAGAGTGACATCTGGGAAACCTTGCTAAATGAAGCCGAACAAGCGGTGGTCAGCCCGGCCAGACAGTTTTACGCCAATGATATTGACCCTGCCATGGTGCAACTGGCACGGCAAAACGCCGGTGCAGCCGGCGTCGCAGATCTGATTCAGTTTTCCAATGCAGATGCCAGTAAATGGCAGTGCTCCTCTGCCCCTGGTTATCTGGTCACCAATCCACCCTACGGTGAAAGGCTGGGTGAGCTGACCGAGTTGCTGCCGCTGTTTAATGACTGGGGGCTGCAACTAAAACAACAGTTTGCCGGCTGGCATTTGTCAGTGCTGACCTCTAATCGTGATTTGCTGCGACAGATGAAGTTAGTGGCGGGCAAGGAATACCAGATATTAAACGGCAAGCTGGAATGCCAGTTGGTTAACTTTGTACTGGATGAAAAGAACTGCGAAATTCGCGAATCCAGTCAGGCCGGGCAGGATTTTGCCAATCGTCTGAGCAAGAACCTGCAGAAACTCAAAGGCTGGATCAAGCAACTGGACAGCAATTGTTACCGTATCTATGACGCCGACCTGCCAGAGTATAACCTGGCCATTGATCGCTATGGCGATTGGGTGGTAGTGCAGGAATATGCGGCACCTAAGAATATTCCCGAAGGCAAAACCCGTAAACGGTTGATGGATGCCATGCTGCAGTTACCCAAAGTACTTGGCGTGGAGCACGATAAGATTGTGCTCAAGGTGCGTCAGCAGCAAAAGGGTAAGGAACAGTATGAAAAGTTTGCCAGCGAAAAGGAATTTATCCAGGTCTGGGAAAATGGCGCACGCTTCTGGGTTAATCTGAAAGATTACCTGGATACCGGCTTATTCCTGGATCACCGCAGCACCCGCCAAATGGTTCGTCAGTGGAGTAAAAACGCTGATGTGCTTAACCTGTTTGCCTACACAGGTTCGGTGTCTGTGCACGCTGCCCTTGGGGGCGCAAAAACAGTTACCACGGTGGATATGTCACGAACCTATCTGGACTGGGCCAAACGTAACTTCGAGCTGAACAAGTTTAACAATGTTTATCAGTATCGTTTTTTGCAGGAAAACTGCCTGGAGTGGCTCAAAGGGCATCACCAGCAATATGACCTGATATTTATTGATCCACCGTCGTTTTCCAATTCCAAGCGTATGCAGAGCACCTGGGATGTGCAACGCGACCATCTGGCCATGCTGGCAGACGCCAAGCGCTGCCTGCGTAAAGGTGGTAAACTGGTGTTTTCCAACAATCTGCGCCAGTTTAAGCTGGATGAGCAAGGTGTTGCCGAACTGGGACTGCGCTTTGAAAACATCAGTGCCGATACCTTGCCGGAAGACTTTAAACGCAATCCGAAAATTCACCACTGCTGGCTGCTGACCCATGCACAGTAATTTAGTGCTATACGGCACGGTGGCCTGTCATTTATGCGAAGAAGCCGAAGCACTGGTGAAGACCCATGCACCAGAGTGCGCCCTGCAAAAAGTGGATATCATGGATGATGATGCCGTGTTTTCCCAATACCGTTACAGTATTCCGGTGCTGAAAGACAGTCAGGGCAGGGAACTGTGCTGGCCCTTTGATGCCACCCAATTAAACGAGTTTTTGTCTTGAGTTTGTTACAACTAAAAAACGCCCAACTGGCGTTTGGCACGCATACCTTGTTGGATAAAGCCGAACTGGTCATTCAAAGTGCTGAACGTTTGTGTCTGGTCGGTCGCAATGGCTGCGGTAAATCGACCCTGCTGAAAATTATCAACGACGAGATGCAACTGGATGACGGTCAGCGTATTGTCACTGGTGGCACGGTGATCGCCAGACTGGAGCAGGACCCACCGCTATTAGCCGACCAGAGCATATTTGATTATGTGGCCGAAGGCCTGGCTGAATCCGGTGAAGTGCTCAAAGCCTATTTTCACCACACCCATCTGATTGCCAGCGACCCGTCTGAAGCGAATCTGAATAAACTGGAGCGTTTGCAGGCAGAGCTTGAAAGTCTGGATGCCTGGCGACTGGAGCAGCGTATTGAGCAGGTGCTCAACCAACTGTCATTGCCGGCTGAACAATCCCTGGCTTCGCTGTCTGGCGGCTGGCGCAGAAAAGCCGCGCTGGCGCGCGCTCTGGTGACCGACCCGGACATTCTGCTGTTGGATGAGCCCACCAACCACCTGGACGTCGCCAGTATTCAATGGCTGGAGAAGGTACTGTTGGATTTTAAAGGCACTGTGGTGTTTGTCAGCCATGACCGGGCCTTTATCCGTGCCATTGCCACCCGTATTATCGATTTGGACCGCGGTAACCTCACCAGCTACCCGGGCAACTATCAGCAGTATCTGGATAAGAAAGCCGAAGATCTACAGATAGAAGAAACCCAAAATGCCCTGTTCGATAAGCGCTTGTCAGAAGAAGAGACTTGGATCCGCCAGGGCATTAAGGCCCGCCGTACCCGAAATGAGGGCAGAGTCAGAGCACTCAAAGCGCTGCGCAAAGAACATTCCGAACGTCGCAATCGCCAGGGCACGGCTAAGGTCAGTCTGGCCGATAGTCAGGCCTCGGGTAAACTGGTGTTTGAAGCCCAGCAATTATCCTATGCTATCGACGGCCATCGTATCGTGGATAATCTCGACCTTAGTGTGTTTCGCGGCGACAAGCTGGCGCTGATTGGTCCTAATGGCTGTGGTAAAAGTACCTTATTAAAATTATTGCTGGGGCAACTTAAACCTGATAGTGGCTCGGTACGCATGGGTACCGCGCTGGAACTGGCGTATTTTGACCAGCACCGCCAGGCGCTGGATCAGAACGCCACCGTGATAGATGCCGTGGCCGATGGTAAGAAAGATATCACCATCAATGGTCGTACCCGTCATGCTATCAGTTATCTGCAGGACTATCTGTTTACTCCGGATCGCATCCTGGCACCGGTCAGTTCGCTGTCTGGTGGAGAGCGCAACCGTTTGCTGCTGGCCAAGCTGTTGGCTAAGCCCAGCAATTTACTGATTCTGGATGAACCGACCAACGACCTGGACGTGGAAACCCTGGAATTGCTGGAAGAGACCCTGAGCCAGTATCCGGGCACAGTGATTCTGGTCAGCCACGACCGGGAATTTGTCGATAACGTGGTCACTTCCAGTCTGTTTTTTGAAGGCCAGGGTAAAATCCACGAATTTGTCGGCGGTTATGCCGATGTAATGGCCTGGTATGCGCAACAAAATCAGGTCAAGCAGGAAACTAAAGGACAAAACACCAGTCAAACTGCTGCAGCAAAGACTTCTGCACAGAAAAGCAAAAAGTTATCATACAAGTTGCAGTTGGAACTTGAGCAGTTACCCGCCAAGATAGAGGCCCTAGAGGAACAAATCCAGGCGCTGGAAACCCAGGTCAGTGATCCGGACTTTTTTAAACAGGATCCCAAGAATACCGCCACCATGCTGGATCAGCTTGCCCAGGCCCAACAGGACCTGGAGCAGGCGTTTGCCAGATGGGAAGAATTAGATAGTATGTCGTAGCACATCAGACAAGTGCTTGAAGTAAAACAGGATTTCAGATGAATAAAAACAGCTTATTGCCACTTTCCGCCTTGAGTCTGGCTATTTTCGCTTCCGGCGCTTTTGCCGCCAGCTACCAGGTTGTGCCGCTGGATGCCACCGACAAGGGGCAATACACTTTTGCCAGCGGGATAAGCGGCGATGGGGATGTATTGCTGACGTTGGATACGCCTTACAGCCCATTGATTGATATCAGTTTGCTGGATCTGGACAATAACGAAGCACTAAGCAATCTGCTTGAATCACCTGATGATGTGAAAAATGGTGTTATCAGCAAGAAAGACCTGGCGGTTTTGTTTGCTTACGTCAACAGCCAGGCCGATAGCAGCCCGTTGGTTCAAAGAATTGCCCGGTATGTTGCTTATCTGTCAGATAACGACGGCAGTGAAAAACTCACTGGTTTTGATGTCACAGACAGTGATCTGGGTGATTTAACTAATAGTGTCACCGTTTCGCCAGGCAAGGTTAATACAGACGGCGTAGTGGTGGGGACCAGTTCTGCGCCTTACCTGAAATTAGCCTACACCAATGAATCCGATGACGAGCTCACCTATCTTATTCGTGACTTTGCCAGTCGTGGTTTTGTCAGGATTAACGGTCAGACCGTCGCACTGGTACCGCAGGAAGTGACATTAGGCGGCTACAGCGAAGCGCTGGGGATTTCTGATAATCTATGGGTGGCGGGGATTAGCTCGGTAGATAAGCCCGAGGGCATGGACACCGCCATTGCAAACTGCGATGACGATGAAAAACGTCCGGATGTACCAGTGGAGTATTGTTACAGCAATGCCAGAAGCATTGGTTATATGAACAAGGCAACACTATGGAAACTGGATAATCAGGGTAATATGCTGGATAGCAAAACCTTTGATCTTCCTTTTACTCCCGCAGAAGATGACACCAATTTTTACCCATCCCGGGCGGTGGATGTAAATAATGCTGGTATTGCCGTTGGCACCAGTTTTGACCGCTACCCGCAAAACAATGATGCCACTCGCGGCTTTGCCGCCGTGTTTGCGGACGGTAAAACCACTGTTTTTGCCAACAACGAAGATTATACTAATCAAACCCTAAGAAATAACTCTTATCTAAGTTGGACTGCTGCGATTAATAACCACAATCAGGTGGTAGGTCAGACTCTGAAGTTAGTGAACGGTTTTGAACGTACCAAATTCTTTGTGTATGACCTGGATGAACAAACCTTGGAATACCCAGATGACTTCTTTCCGGGTTCATCCAGTGTCGCCAGAGATATTAACGATGCCGGCTTGGTGGTAGGTGACGGTGAAGTTGAAACTACGATTGGCAGCGCCAACCGCCGACGTGCTGCGTTTTTATATGATCTGAACGATAAACAGTTCCGCAATCTGAATGATTTAGTCGCCTGTGACAGTCCTTATACTCTGGTACAGGGCAATGCCATTAACGAAAATGGCGAAATTGCCGCCACCGCCACATACAAACGTGCGAAACTGGACATTGTCGGTGAACCCTTGCTGGACGATGCCGGTAACCAGATTATGGAAGAAGCCGCGGTAGCGGTGAAACTGGTGCCTATTCCGGGCGGCAATATCGATGACTGCAGTTCAGATGACGATAAGATTGAGCGTCAGGGCGCCAGCTTTGGCTGGTGGATGCTAGGTCTGCTTGGGTTGGGCGGTCTGATCCGCAGACGTTAATCCTGATTTAGTGCATTCAATGGGCGTTGATGGCTCATTGAATGCACAGTCTGTTGTACTGGCACTGTGTTCCTGCCAAACATTCTCGCTCAAGGCTTTTCACTTGATGCTCCCCCGAGCTGCCCGCAGACAGGCCTTTATGCAAGACAGGCCAGAATATCTTCTTAATATGACAAAATGATGTAAGAAAAATTTCAACTGATTTCATGCGCTTAAAAATTTCAAGTGGATGAGTGCACTAAGTATGGTTGAACCATCAGGCCGAATTCGATATCACATACAAGTGGTCGCAAGATCACATTGTTAAATTACGGATGAGGTATCTAATGAAAAGACAGAAGAGAGATAAACTTTCCCGTGCCCATGCAAAGGGTTATCAAGCCGGCATCTCAGGTCGTTCCAAAGAAAATTGTCCTTATCAAACTACAGATTCCCGTTCCCAATGGTTAGGGGGTTGGCGAGCGGCTCAGGAAGATAGAAGTACTGGGTTGGCGAATCGCTGACATGGTTTAACTTTGCCGTTTAGCACGGCCTCAACCAGATAAAAAAAGCCCCGGACGGGGCTTTTGACGTTTTAGTAAAGCAGGGGCCTCAGAAGTTACTGGTATCCTGAAACAGGCCAACTTTTAAGTCTTTTGCTTCATATATCTTACGGCCATCGACTTCAACACAGCCGTCCGCCAACCCCATAAACAGCTTACGCTTGATGACGCGTTTCATATCAATACGGTAAGTCACTTTTTTTGCGGTAGGCAAAATTTGCCCGGTAAATTTGACTTCACCCACTCCCAGTGCCCTGCCTTTGCCGGGGCCATCCGACCAGCCCAGGAAAAAGCCTACTAACTGCCACATGGCATCCAGCCCCAGACAGCCAGGCATAACCGGGTCGCCAGGGAAGTGGCAGTCAAAGAACCACAGGTCCGGCGAGATATCCAGTTCAGCCACAATATGACCCTTGTCAAAGGCACCACCTTCCTCACCAATACTGACGATCCTGTCCATCATCAACATGTTTGGAGCGGGGAGCTGGCTGTTACCTGGTCCGAATAGTTCGCCACGGCTACAGGCCAGCAGGTCTTCTCTGGAGAAACTGTTTTTTCTGCTTGTCATAATTCTCTTGAAGGTTGGTGCAAAATCAGCGGCTTAATTTAGCGAACAGTCGTACGCTAAACAACTCTGAACAGTAAGATTTAGCCGAATTTTTCATTCATGATTGGAGTTTACCCACAAACCTGAATATCAGATACTGTTGGCAGGACCTGTTCACAAAAGTTTCATCATGCCAAACAGCAGTAACCCCAACGCAGATAAACAGAAGCGCTTTCGTGAAAGGCAGCGCGCCAAAGGTAACAAAGAAGTACGTGGCTATGTGACTCCCAAAGGCATGCAGTGTTACAAGGAACTGTCGGAGAAAAGTGGCTGGACAGACGGTGAATTACTGAATAATGCGTTACGCATAACCTATGCTGCCTATCGCTGTGGACAGATTAAGCTGTTAAACGAGTGGCTTAAAAGTAACGACTGTTAGCTTGCCAATATTGGCGGGTGCTGGCCACTCTCCAGAATACGGCGCTGGCAGCGCAGACAGGCGCTCAGGCCCTGCAGGGCTTTTTCCAGTATGGCGGCATCCAGATGCTGGCTCATACTGATGCGTATCAGACGGTGACGCAGTTGTTTATAGCGTTGATTTAATGCCTGCCATGGCGTATCCAAACCTTCGCTCATCTGGCGCTGCAAGTCAGCAAAATGCTGTACCTGTGCAAGCCAGTCCTGCACATCTTGTGCAAAAGGCGTGGCGGTCAAGGCATCGGCCTGTGCAATAAAATCCAGATACGCTTCAAGGGCAGATGAAAAGCCATGCAGGTCAGCCATGGCCTGCTCAAAAGCTTGTCCTTGTTGCTCGGTAAGCGGGTTGCGGCTGGCTTTGCTGATAAATTCGCGGATCTCACCCACCCGGCCCTGCAACCTGTCCAGTTTGACGTCTGTTTGTTGTGCTTGCGGCAATTCCAGAATGGCTAATCGCAGCAAGGCTGTCTCTCTTTGCACCGCGCCCAGGGCCAAATCGGGTATGGCTGCCAGGTTGGTATCCAATTGGGTATAGCGGTTAACCCGGCGAAAACGGCTTAATAGCCAGGCGGACATTTTCGGCTCCACCGGTAACATCAGCAGTACGCCCAGTAAGTTAAAGCCACTGTGAAAAAGGGCCAGAAACAATGGCATATGACTGGCCGTGCCCAACCAGTCTGCCAGCCCCCAGGTCAGCAGCGGAAGCAGACACAACGCCACCAGTCCGGTCAGAAGATTAAACAGTACATGGGCCATAACCAGGCGTTTAGCACCTGCTGAGGCGCCCAAACTGGCAAGTAACGCCGTGGACGTTGTACCGATATTGGCACCAATCACTGCCGCTGCAGCTAATTCCCAGTCACCCATGCCTGACGCCGATGCCGTTAAGATTATCGCGATGGCAGCGCTGGATGATTGCGTTAGGATGGTAAGAATCACCCCCAACCCCAGGCCCACCAGTAAAGGGCTGTTTATCCATTGGGTCAGGCTGGCGGGGTCAAACTGTACGGCGGAAAAGCTGCTTTGCAGCGCACTGATGCCCATAAACAGCAGGCCAAAGCCTGCCAGCGCCATACCCAGGGATTGTCCCCGTACCTTTGGCGAAAACACCTTAAGCAGCGCACCAATGCCGATAAGGGGGTAGGTGAATGCGGCCATATCCAGCTTAAAGCCGATGAGCGTTACCAACCAGGCGGTAAGGGTAGTGCCGACGTTGCTGCCGAAAATCACCCACACCGACTGGGCAAAACTCATCAGGCCAGCATTGACAAATCCAATAGTGGCAACCGTCACAGCACTGGAAGATTGCACCAGCCCGGTTACCACCACCCCGGCCACAAAGCCGCGCCAGCGACTGCTGATCCATTTTCCCAGCATATGTTCCAGGGCTTTACCACCAGCTATTTTTAAGCCTTCGGTCATCAGCCACATGCCCAGCAAGAAGAGTCCCAGCGCACCTAATAACTGCATGTTTGGTTTTCCTAAAACACCATGGATTGATGTTGTGACGGCATCTCAACCGCTAAGGTCTGTTCTTGCCAGAGTCGTTGCGCCAGGGCCTGCTGGGCCTGTGGCTCACCATGTACCAGAATCACCTTGGGCTGAGGTTTGAACTGACCAATCCATTTAACTAAACCAGATTGACCGGCATGGGCGGAAAAGCCCCCCAGAGTCTCTATGCGGGCCTTAACCAGATAAGGTTCACCAAAGAGTTTGATGTGCTTGGCTCCGTCTACCAAAATACGCCCCAGGGTGCCACGGGCTTGAAAACCTACAAATATCAGGGTGTTGTTTTTATTCCAGATACGCTGCTTAAAATGATGGCGGATACGGCCACCGTTACACATACCGCTGCCGGCAATAACAATGGCGCCCCTGGCCACTTTATTGATAGCCATGGAGTCTTCTGGCGTGACCGCCATAAACAAATTGGGCAGAAAATCTTCCAGCGGTTTGCGGTGATCTAATTGCAGATGCGCAGTATCTTCTTCCGATAACAGCGCCACCCATTTTTCATACACCCGGGTCACTTCAATGGCCATTGGGCTGTCGAGAAAGATTTGCCAGTTATCCAATTTGCCCTGCTGATGCAAGCAACCCAGATAGAACAACAGTTCCTGGGTGCGCCCAACCGCGAAGGAGGGGATCATCACGTTGCCGCCACGCTGCCAGGTCTCGGCCAGAATATCTTGCAACTGCGCAAGGGTGTCAGTTTCGTTGCGGTGTTCGCGATCGCCGTAGGTGCTTTCCATCAGCACCATATCGGCATGTTTCAGATAGCTGGGATCGTTCATCAGTACCGCGTTGCGTTTACCTAAATCCCCGCTAAAGACCAGACATTTATCGCGGCCACGCTCCTTGAAGTTCAGCTCAACAATGGCAGAGCCAAGAATATGCCCGGCATCATGCAGGGTAAACGCGGCATCCTGAGTCAATTGCCTGCTTTGCAGGTAATCCAGACCTTCACACTGATGTATGGCTTGCTCTACATCCTGCAGGCGATACTGAGGCTTGAGTAGTTTTTTGCCCTGGCGCTTGCGCCTGAGATTTTCCCGTTCCAGATCCCGCTCATACAGCCCGGCTGAGTCCTTTAGCATGATCCTGAGCAAGTCCACCGTGGCCTTGGTACAGAAAATCGGGCCGTCAAACCCCTGATGCACCAGCCTGGGTAACAAACCTGAGTGGTCCAGATGCGCATGGGACAAAATCACCGCATTGATGGTTTGTGGATTGAAATGAAAGTCATCAGACTCCAGGCGCTCAATAATATCGCCGCCCTGATGCATGCCACAGTCCAGTAGAATGCGACCGAAACTATCCGATTCGAGTAAATGACAGCTGCCGGTCACTTCCTGTGCTGCGCCGAGAAAACTAATGGTGGCCATATGTTTATTCCTTGTTGATTGCTCAAATGTAGCGCGATTTTTTAACGTTATCACGCTCTGGCCATACATGGATTGATATGGATCAGCGCCAAGGAAAGGAGAAGGCCGGTCTGCACCGGCCTGAAAATATTTAACGTCGAATCACCGCTTCCTGGCGATTCAGCAGGTCAATCAGTGGATTGTCGCGCAGAATTTTTGTCTTTAGCCACCCGCCAATCAACAAACCAACGACAAAGCCTCCAATATGCGCGCCATAATCAACTTCGGACTGCCCAATCAGCATGCCAAACAGATTAAAGGCCAGCCAGATACCAAAAAACCAGGGCGCAGACAGCTTTTTCTGGTAGACCACAATCATAAAGGTCAGACTGGCATGACGAAACCACAGCAGATACATACCAAACAGCGCAGCAATCGCCCCGCTGGCACCCACCGATGGAATATCGCTGCTGCTACGCAATAACGCGCCGGCCAGACTGGCGGCAATGCCGCACAGCAGGTACAAGCCCAGATACCGCCAGTGACCAAGCGCCTCTTCCAGGTTGTCGCCAACCACGTATAAAAAGTACATATTGCCCAGCAGGTGCAGCACCGAGCCGTGCAGGAAAATACAGGTCAGCAGCGTCCAGCTTTGCTGGCCGGCCAGTACTTCGTTGGGCACCGCAGCCAAGTGGCTGAATACCCAGATAAAACGGCCTTCATCGAAAAAGTAGCCGGCGAATATCAGCACATTCAGCGCAATCAGGGTCCAGTTAACCCAAGGACGGTTTTTACTTTTCAGGTTGTATTCCACCGGCATTTGCGAAAGAAACTGGAACAGATAGGTTTTCCAGTTAATTTTCTGGTTCAGCTCGGCCAGTGCGCTGCGCAGTGCCGGGCTTTGCTGCACACCCTGTAATTCTTCGCGATCGACCCAACTACCGTCACAATGATGGCAATGATCGATTTCGGTGTGATAGTCAGCCAGTAAATGATAACGCTGCAATTGCCGTTTACAGTCAGGGCAATTCAGCTCACTGTCGCCCAGCTTTTCACCAAAATATTGCTGATAATTATCCAATGGGCTGTCGGGGTGAAGTTCATCAATCATGCGATTAACTTCATCTTTTTCAAACCACAATCCACCGCAGGCCTGACAAACGTCGATTTCGTCGCTGCCATAGGTGGTCGGGGTCAGCATCTGGTTTTGACATTTTGGACAAGGCTTAATGGGCATGACTAAGCTCCTTTAACCCACCGATGTTTACCCCTTCTTCTGCCAGCGCCTGCTTAAGTTCAGTCGCGCTGCCAGCCAGGGCAGGGAGCACCTGTTGTTGAATATGGCTGCTGAGCTTCAGTAGCTGTTCTGCACCATAGGCCGAACCCAGACTGCGCTTTTCTACCTTGTCCATCAGTACCCGGGACTGGCTGTAAAAGCGTCTGACTTCGGTGAGGATCTCACTGGGTGTTTCCAGGGTTGAAGGATGAAAACGCATGGTTTCCCAGACATACAAGTCCATGGGCGGACGACTGTCTTTAATGATTTGCAGCGCCGGACTTTTGGCCAGTACCTCGGTGGCATACTTTTCCACATCCCGAACATTGTCCTGCAATTCATCGTACAAAGACATGCGCAGATAATAGTTGTCTTCCATCTTGCTATACGTATCGAACGTCAGGGCTTGCTGCAAACCACTTTGAGCCGCCAGGTAAACCCCAACAATGGTGGAGACAATCATAAAGATCTGGTTCAGCCAAAAGCCGGTTTTACGAAGTTCCTGATTATCCAAAGGAACTTTTCGCTGATGATTGAGGGCATCGGCCGTAGCCTGATTGATATCGGACTGAGACAAAACATACATCCTGTAGTAAGTGAAAAGGGCCGCAATAGTAGCGGATCATCCGGCCACTGATAAGCATGACGTTCGATGTGCACAATGACCTGATAGATAAGGTGAAAATATACAGGCCAGGCCGCCAGTTTTTACCTGAAAGGCCAGCAGAATTGTGTTAGATCAATACCACTGCATCTGTGCACCGATACACTGGCTGTATTGCTGATGACAGAGAAATACCATGCCAGGCTGGGATCCCAAACTTATTGCCAAATACAATATCAACGGACCACGTTATACCTCTTACCCCACCGCGCTGGCACTCAGTAGCGACTTTGACCCGGCCACAATGCAACTTGCATTGGAAGGCAGCCGTGCTGACCTGAGCCTGTATATTCACATTCCATTTTGTCATCAGCTTTGTTACTACTGCGGTTGTAATAAGGTGATTACCCGTCATCAGCATAAGGCTGACCGTTATCTGGATGCGCTGGAAGCGGAAATGGCCTTATATCAGGGTAAGCTGGGCGGAAAAGGCATACATCAGATTCACCTTGGCGGTGGTACGCCAACCTTCCTGACCGAAGCGCAGTTAAGCCGCTTAGTTTCAGCACTGCATCAGCACTTTTCTATCGCACAAGATGTGGAACTGAGCATTGAGATTGACCCGCGCTCCTGCAGTGACGATAAACTTCGTCACCTCAAAGCCCTGGGATTCAACCGGGTGAGTTTTGGTGTGCAGGATCTGGACAATAAAGTGCAGATTGCCATCAATCGGGTACAGGCCACAGAGCTGATTCAGCATCAGGTGGCGCTATGCCGGGAACTGGGTTTTGCCTCCGTGAATCTGGATCTGGTCTATGGCTTGCCGTTTCAGCATCCCGACAGTTTTGCCCAGACGCTGGCGGAGATTGTCAGATTAAGTCCGGATCGCATTTCTTTGTTCAGTTATGCGCACTTGCCAGCCCGTTTTGCCGCGCAGCGTAAAATCCCAGCGCACAGTCTGCCAGACTCAGCAACCAAGCTGGCGCTTTTGCAGCTGGCAATTGACGCATTCAACGCCGCCGGTTATCAGTTTATTGGTATGGATCATTTTGCCAAACCCGACGATGCGCTGGCGAAAGCGCAACAGCAAGGGCGCTTGCAGCGCAATTTCCAGGGTTATACCACCCATGGACAGGATGCCTTGATTGGCTTGGGAGTCTCGTCCATCAGCCAGGTAAATGGGGTGCTCTGGCAAAATGCCAAAGAACTGCCGGCTTATTACCAGGCCCTCGACGCTCAGCGTCTGCCGCTGGACAAAGGTTTTGCCCTGAGTCAGGAGGACAAATTAAGAGCTGCGCTGATCAGCCAGCTTATTTGTCACTTTCACCTGGATATTGCTGCGTTTAGTCAAACGTGGCAGTTGGCTGACTTTTGGGCACACTTTGCCGATGCGACACAAGCCCTACAGCCCTTTATCCAGGACGGCCTGGTCAGCGCTACAGACCAGCATCTGCAGGTATTGCCTAATGGCCGTTTTTGGGTGCGCAGTATTTGCGCTTGCTTTGACGCTTATCTGCAGCAGGGCCAGCAGCGTTATTCAAAGGTGGTGTAACGCCGCGTGCTATACCAGCCGTCAGCCAGCAGATCATTGGAACTGTGGGTCGCAATTAATTGCGACAAGATAGCCGCAAGTCAAAACTGATGACGGCAAATCTGTCGAATTAAAATTCGACCCACAGGCTAAAAGGGTTGGATGTGTACCCGTTCCCCTGGCTCAACGTTGCCGCGCTCCTGTTCAAGCACAATATAGCAATTGGCCTGGCCAATACTGGTCAGCACCCCGGAACCCTGATTGCCGGTACTTTTCACCTGTAACTGGCCGTCTTCGTTCTGCCAGTAAATGCCGCGCTGAAGATCCATGCGGCCTGGGCGCTTTTTTAAGCTGACAATGGTTTCAGCGCTAAACTGCCTGGAGTTTTGCCGTTCTTGCCCTGCCATCACCGCCAAAGCCGGACGAACCAGATAATCAAAGGTGACATAAGCTGAGACCGGGTTACCGGGCAGGCCAAAAAACACACAGCCACCGAGATTGCCAAATGCAAAAGGTTTGCCTGGTTTTATCGCCAGTTTCCAGAAACCAATCTCGCCCAGCTCAGCCAGGATCTCTTTGGTAAAATCCGCTTCACCCACCGACACACCACCAGAGCTGATCAGCGCATCACACTCAGCCGCAGCCTGACTTAAGGCCAGCCGCAATGCCTGCTTGCTGTCCGGGACAATACCTAGGTCCAGTACATCAATACCCAGTTGCTGCAATTGCGCCCGCAGTACCGCCCGGTTGCTGTCGTAGATCTGTCCGTCGGCCAGCGCTGTCCCTGGTGCAACCAGTTCATCGCCAGAAGACATCAAAGCCACTTTGAGCGGCTGATATACATTCACCTCGGCAATACCTAAAGATGCCAGTAATCCCAGATCCACTGCGCGCAATCGGTGCCCGGCACTGAACAGAATCTGCCCCGTGGCAATATCTTCACCTTGCCTGCGAATGTTCTGACCTTTAACAGGCTGGCTTAAAAAGTGAATTTGCTCGCCATTCGCTTTAGTTTGTTCCTGCATCACCACGGCGTCGGCCCCTGTTGGGATAACAGCGCCGGTCATAATACGTACGGTTTGGCCCTTTTGTACTTGTCCGGTAAAAGGTGCGCCAGCAAAACTGCTGCCAATCAGTTGCAGACTATCTTTATCTTGCAAGTCTTCTGCACGCAGGGCATAGCCATCCATGGAAGAGTTATCATGGGGAGGAATAGCCAAAGCGGCCAGAATATCGTCGGCCAGAATTGCACCTAAGGCAGCGTCCAGTTGTATTGGCATTTTGGCCTGCTCACAGCGCAGCGAGGCAAGCATCAGGTTGATAGCCTGCTCAACCGGCATCATCGTGGGTGCGTTATCACAAGGGCTGCTATGGTTTTCGCTCATGAAAGACTCCTTCTACTAATCTGCGGTTAGGGTAACCAGTTGACGCGTTGATGCCAATACAACAAAAGGAATAGAGTCTCTAAAGAAGACGATAGGCCGTGCTGTGGCGGGATTTAACTGCCACAGCACGGCGATTATTGATGCAATGCTGTTTTAAAAACGGTAATCCACCTTAGCCCATAAAGTACGGCCTGGCTCATTTACCCGGCCGCTGACAATATACCCGGGGATATCGGCGGCACTTTTACTCAGATACTCCTGATATTGCCTATCCAGCAGATTGTCTATCCCTAGACTGATTTGCCACTGATTGTCCGGTGACCACATGGCATTGGCTGACAAAATGCCAAAGCCTGCGGTAGGAAGGGTGTCCAGCCCCACTATGGTGCCCTGATTTTGTGCTACCTTATCCTGGCTTTGCACCAGGCGCCACAGGGCGCCAAACTGCCAGTCCTGCCATTGATAGGCAGTACTTAAACGCAGCTCCACAGGTGGTTGCTGAGCAAGTGGCAGATCGTCGCTATCGTTGCTACCGCGGCTAACCGTCAGACTTGATTCTACACGCCACTGCGTGGTGGCCTGCCAGGTCAGGCTGGCTTCGCCCCCGAATGTGTGAGCGTCGATATTGCGCACGGTTTCCGGCAGCATTGGATTGTGCTTGTCGAGCAATATGAAATCGCTGATATCGGCATAGTAACCGGACAAACTCAGTCGCACATTCTGCCAGTGACGGATCCAGCCTATGTCCAACTGATGGGTAATCTCAGCATCGGTAGCAAAAGCTGAGGCGCTATCTTCTCCGCCGCGATTATTACCCAATAGTTCCCAGTAGTCGGGGAAGCGTGCCGCCCGGCCAATACCGGCATACCAGGTCTGGTGATCACTTTGCTGCTCCAGGCGCACAAACCCGCTGGTCAGGGTCTCAGAACGTTTTTGCCCGAAGCTGGGGTTCGGTATGGTCATCATCATGCTTTTACGCAAACTCTTGCGACTGTCTTCGGCTTGCCAGTCATCCACTCGCACACCGCCATGCAGGCTTAGGCTGTCTGAGTAGGCATAGCTCAATTCGCTAAACAGGCCCCACTGTTCAAAGCGACCATCTTCCAGATAAGGCATATCCTCAAAAGGCATCATTGGCTGGTTCATGCTCATGCGGTTGCGATGGGTATTCTGACTGGCATCAACGCCCACTTTAGCCTGCAGTTTGCCCAAGGCCAGATCAGCCTGAATACGGCCGCCGCGGTTATAGCGGTCCGGGTTCATGGCGGCAGGAGTTGGCATCATCATACTGGGAATAAAATCACGCAGACTGTAGTTATCCATCACATGATCAACATGATTAAAATACAACTGGCCTTCCAGACGGGGCAACCAGTCGGCAAGATTGTCTTTGCGGCCTTTCAAACTAACCTGGCGGCGGTCAAACAGCGAACCATCCATGCTGCGATCCGCATAGGCGGCTTCTCCGTCACTGCTCCCCAGGCTGAGCATCAGCAAGCTATCGGCATCCGCTGTCCAGGCAAGCTCGGCGTTAGCGCTCCACCTGTCGTAATGGCTGTTAACTTCGTTACCGTCACCGTCTTGATAATTATCCGCCTTGGCCTTAGCCGCATTCACTCTGACAAAACCACGCTGATTACCCAAGGTTAAGTCGGTATTCAGCTCCTGCCGTCCGGCACTGGCCAGGGTCAGGCTGGTGTCGGTTTTAAAGCCACTTTCGCTTAGCTGATAGCTGTTTCGTTCAAACAGCACGGTAGCGTTAGCGGGCAAATGCAACACCGATTGCGGCCCTTTAATTACGCGGATTTGATCAAAGCTCTGTGGGGATAAATAGGCGGTGGGCGGGTCCATGCGGCTGCTGCAACCACCAAAGAGTAAGTTACCGTCATTTAAGATGGTTAAACGCGACGCGGCCATGCCACGAAATACCGGGTCGCCACTGGCGCCACCTTTACGCACCATGGAAAAGCCGGGGATGGTTTTCAGATAATCGGCACCATCATGGGCGGGTAATGGCTGACGAGCTTGCTTGGCATCGGTAATCACCTGATTAGGCAGGCTTAAGGCTTCACCGTTGACAACAATCGTTTCAACAGCGTTGTCTTGCTGCTGCGCGGTGTTGTCGGCATAGCTAAATGCACTAAGCAGAGCCAGGCTCAGGGCACTGGCTCGAAAAGCAGTGTGTTTGTTCATTGTATTGATTCCGTTTGCTATAGGGGCACGGCGAGTCACCTGTGACCCATAAATGTCTATTTGTTGTTAATTAGGGAATCAAACGGCGGGCGGGGCGCGAGACAGAGCTTTGGCGTACTGGGCTTGTAAATGTGGCGTAGCGAGACGCGGGTTAAGCAGGTCGGGGTAGCTTAACTGGGCGATGGTGATCGCATGGCTAACTCCGCATGTCTTGAGATCCTGGGCAAACAAGTCGCCACATTTTAGGGTTTTGAGTTCCTGCGGAAGATCTTTTGGTGCATCGACGAACACAAACGTGCCCGCTTGCCAGGAAGCGGACATCGATACCCACTTCATATCACGCCCGGTACAGATCAAGACTTTATCGTCATCACTGTATGCGCGGGCCTGGGCCAGGTGTTGAGATGCCGCAAACGCCAGGCTGAGATTGTTGAAGATAAACATCAACAGCAGCAGCGGCATTAACCAGGTTTGAGTGCGGCGTTTTAACAAGTGCCCGTCCAGATTGGCAAAACTGACCTTAGTGTAAAAGCAAGCAAGCCTGTGGACAATATCTCTTTAGGGGGATCCTTTGCGCTGGATCAGGGTAGTTTAAATACTCCGGGTAGTAATGCATCCACCCGCCACACTTTCATTTGTTCTGTGTCACAGGTGGCATAAATCAGCGCGTCTGCGGCAAAAAACTCCACAATAACCTGGCGGCAGGCGCCGCAAGGGGAATAAAGTGAATCGCCCGGCATATAAATCAGCAGACTGTCAAAGTCGCAGGCCAGCTTACCCTGGGCAATGGCGCTGAAGATTACCGTACGTTCGGCGCAGTTACACAGGCCAAAGCTGGCGTTTTCTACATTGCAACCTTGCAGCATTGTACCGTCTTTCAGCTTAAGTGCGGCGCCAACAGGGAACTGGCTGTAAGGCGCATAGGCACGCCCAGCGGCCTGCCTGGCTTGCTCGTACATAGGTTCAATGGCCTGAATTCGCTTGCTACTGTCACTCATAATGCCACCTCGTCGCCTTCATTTAAGATAAGTAAAGGCACCTCTGAGTTTAAGCGCGGGTACATAGCCAGCAATCGTAACAGGGCTGAATGGGAGCTGAGATCCCCCATGCCCCAACTGGCATTGCCATAACCCCAGGGGATCATGACCTTGCAGTTTAGTTCGGCGGCTGCGGTCAGGGCATCCTCTGGCGTGGTATGCACATAGCGATACCACTTGCTGTGTTCTTCGTGATGATAGGACGCGATGGGGATCAAACAGATATCAATATCACCAAAACGCTGGTGGATATCGTTAAAATGCGCCGAATAACCTGTATCACCTGCAAAAAATAAGGTTTTACCTTGATACTCTAACAGCCAGGCACTCCACAAGGCTTTCTCATTGTCGTCGTATAAAAAGGGCACCCAGATGCGACCGTTAAAATGATGAGCCGGTACCGAGTGAATAGTCAGCTCGCCCAGCGATTTACTGGCATACCAGTCCATCTCGTTTATCTTGTAACCGCCCTGATCAAAGTAGTCGCCACTGCCCAGCCCAACAAAATACTCAGCCTGATTGCCAATCTCGGCAATATCCGCCTTGTTAAAGTGATCATAATGCAAGTGCGAATACAGCACTGCGCTGGTCTTGGCTAACTGCTCACCCCCCAGCCACAAGCCAGGTTCACGATGGGTATCGGCAAACCAGTCAGCGGCCCAGTCTACCGGCCAGTCGAACTGCTTGCTGACCGGGTCCAGTAGAATCTGCTGACCATCCGGTGCCTGGATCACAAAACTGGCATGGCCCAACCAGCGTACAGTAAAACCGCTGTTCAGCCCTGGCGGTGTTTGCGCACCGATGTACTGGCAATGTTCTGCGGATGTTTCACATTGCACATCAGGGTGGGGCGGATAACAGTTTTCCTGGCAGGTGACCGGGTAGGTCTTGTCACCCGGATACAGATTGCCGTAGCGGCCGTCTTCCAGCAATTTAGCCACCGGAGTATCCGCAGTGATACGGGTAATGTGATTGCTGCTGCAGGCCGACAGCAAACCGGTCAGACAGACAAGAGACAAGGAGAGATTGATTTTCATCGTTTGTTGTTATGATTTTTTTGGCCCGACAGTCTATTGGCAACACCACCGACTGCCAAGGCCAAAGACACATAAAAATGTAACAAGGGGCTTGATTAAGCCAGTACCGATGGCCGCCCGTTTATAATTCCGATGTAGGTTATTTAGCCTTGGGCCGAAACGCATTGATGACGGATTCATTGCACTGCAAGTAAGGACCCTCCATCAAATCAAGACAATAGGGCACGGCTGGGAACACGGCGTCCAGGCATTGGCGGATCGCCTTTGGCTTACCGGGCAGGTTGATAATTAATGATTGCCCCCGCAAGCCGGCAGTCTGGCGCGACAAGATAGCCGTCGGCACATATTTCAGGCTTTCCATTCGCATCAGTTCGCCAAAGCCGGGCATCATACGATCGCATACCGCTTCGGTTGCTTCCGGAGTGACATCTCGCTTAGCAGGCCCGGTACCGCCTGTCGTCACCACCAGGGCGCAGCCGTCTGTATCTACCAAGGCTTTCAGCGCCTGTTCAATCAGGGGCTGTTCATCTTCTACCAGACGATACACTGGCTCCCATGTGCTGGTTAAGTAGTCGTTCAGCGTGTCGATAATGGCGGGACCGGACAAGTCTTCGTACTGGCCACGGCTGGCGCGATCGCTGACGGTCAGAATGCCGATTTTGGCAGGTTGTGACATAGAGCCTCCTAGAATACATGGGCCGCTAAGCTTACCCATGACGACACGACCTGCCAATAGTCAGCTTGTTATCTTATTTGGCGGACAGCACCATGGATGTGATCTTATTAGCCAGATGACCACTGGGAAAATCCTCTTCATTGGACAACACCACCACCACATAATCGATGGATTCACTGCGCAATATATAGGTGCTAAAACCTTCAATACCGCCGCCATGCTGGTGGAATTGATCGCCATTGACGTTGTAGCTGATATTCCAGCCCAGGGCATAACCGGCTAAAGCCGGAGTGTACATTTGTTCGGCCGATTGGTCTGAGATTAGCCATCGTTGGCGCAGGGCATTATGCCAGATAAACAAATCTTCTACGGTGGAGGCCAGTGCACCAGACGCATAAGGAACGCTCATATTCAGTATTGGTGCTGGTTTGCCATCACCATACCCCACCGCAAACTGCTGATTCGGCGCATCATAACCATAGCCACTGTTGGACATACCCAGCGGCCTGAAAATTTCCTGCTCAATAAAGTCGGCATAAGCCACACCAGACACCTGCTCGATAATAAAACCTGCAAGTACATAATTTGAGTTGGAATATTGGTACTGTGTACCAGGTTCAAATTCCAGTTCGTAGCCACTGAACTGGTCAATGAGCTGACCGGGCGTTAGTTGTTTAAACTGCAATTCCGCGAAGTTCTTCAGCGATGTGTAATTAATAATGCCACTGTTCATATTCAGCAGATTCTTCAGGGTTATCTTGTCGGCACTGGGAAAGTCGGGCAGATATTGGGATAGGGGATCTTCAAGAGACAGCTGCCCCCGCTCTTGTAATATCAACATGGCCATCGCGGTAAACTGTTTGGACACCGACGCGATTAAAAAGGTCGTGTCAGCATGATTCTGGATGTTCTGGGCGCGATCGGCCAAATCAAAGCCACGTTTTAGCAGAATTTTGCCGTCTTTTGCCACTAACACTGCGCCTGAAAAAGGCTGTGAGGCGATGTAGTCTTCAATACTTTGCCCTTGGACAGGATCCGACAAGGTGACTTTTTTATCACTACCACAGGCTGATAAGGTCAGGGCGAGGATTAAAACAATAACAGCAGAAAAGAATCGACGGGTGATTTGCATATTATTCAGGTCGTAGAAGTAAACCGCCATGCTAGCAAATCGGTCTGTAAAAATTCCTGCGCTAAAATGTAAAAAGCTGTAGGACGGTGCCTATTCAGATAGATTCATACTCCCCAGATTCTCCTGTATATCAAGGTTGCGCATTTTTCGGCGGCTTCCTGGCCCAAGGGGGCCAGTACTCGACATGGATTGTTGTGAATATGGCAGCCGCGACGTAAGCTAACCGAGTGTTTGCCGTTCCTTGTCTGGAATCTGCCATGAGTAACAGTAAAAATATCAAGCCCTACTCGGGCCCGGCGGCGGGCTGGGGTGCACTGAAGAGTGTGACCAAGGCTTGGATTGATAGTGAAAAACCACTGAAAAATCTGCGTGCTATGCTCAGAACCAATCAGGACCAAGGTTTTGACTGCCCGGGCTGTGCCTGGGGAGAGTCACCAGATCAGCACAAAATTAAGTTTTGTGAAAACGGCGCCAAGGCGGTCAACTGGGAGTCAAGCGGGCGCTTGGTCACGCCAAGCTTTTTCAGTCAATACAGCGTCACGCAATTGCGCAAGCACAGCGACTATTGGCTGGAATATCAGGGCCGTATTACCCACCCGATGCGCTATGACGCCCTGACCGATCACTATGTAGAAACCAGTTGGGATGAAGCGTTTGCCTTGGTTGCCCGACATCTGAATGGCCTGGAGTCGCCCAATCAGGCCGAGTTTTATACCTCCGGCCGGGCCAGCAATGAAGCGGCCTATTTGTACCAGCTGTTTGTGCGGGCCTTTGGCACCAACAATTTCCCGGATTGCTCCAATATGTGCCATGAAGCCAGTGCCCAGGGCATGGTCAGCACCATAGGGGTGGGGAAGGGCACGGTGGTGTTTGAGGATTTTGCCAAGGCCGATGCCATTTTTGTGATTGGCCAAAACCCCGGCACGAACCACCCGCGCATGCTCGAACCACTGCGCGAAGCGGTGGCACGTGGTGCTCAGGTGGTGTGTTTTAATCCACTGAAAGAACGCGGGTTGCAGCGTTTTCAGCATCCGCAGCATCCTTTTGAGATGCTTAGCAATGGTTCGCAGCCCACCAATACCGCGTATTTTTGCCCGGCACTAGGCGGTGATATGGCGGCCCTGCGCGGTATGGCCAAATTTTTACTGCAGTGGGAACGCGAAGCCCAGACTCAGGGCCTGGCACCGGTATTTGACCATGACTTTATCCAGGCCCATACCCAGGGACTGGACGCTTACTTAGCCGAAGTGGACAACACATCCTGGCAGCAGATTGTTGAGCAGTCCGGGCTTGCTAAGGCTGATATTGAGCTGGCGGCCAGCATGTATCGACGGGCCGATAAGGTGATTATGTGCTGGGCCATGGGCATTACCCAGCACAAGCATTCCGTTGCCACCGTGCAGGAAATCGTTAATTTGCAATTACTGCGAGGCAATGTTGGCAAACCTGGGGCGGGGTTGTCACCCGTGCGCGGGCACAGCAATGTGCAGGGCGATCGCACTATGGGGATTAATGAAGTACCGCCAGCCTGGTTTCTGGATGCCATTGAACAGCGTTTTGCCTTTCAGGTACCACGTAGCCGGGGCCATAATACCGTGCAAGCCATACAGGCCATGGAAGCAAAACAGGCCAAAGTCTTTATTGGCCTTGGCGGTAATTTTGCCCAGGCAACCCCCGATACGCTGCGTACCCATGCAGCATTGCAAAACTGCGAGTTAACCGTACATATCAGCACTAAGCTCAATCGGTCACACTTAACTTTGGGCAAAGACGCGTTGATTTTGCCTTGTTTGGGCCGCAGTGAAGAAGATGTGCAGGTCAAAGGCAAGCAAGGCATTACTGTGGAAGACACCTTTTCCATGGTGCATTTGTCCTATGGGCAGTTGCCGCCTTGTTCAGATGCCCTGCGCTCTGAGCCTGCCATAGTGGCGGGCATTGCAAAAGCCACGCTAGGCAATCAGCCGGTGGACTGGGATGATCTGATTGCCGATTATGGTCGTATCCGCGAACTGATTGCCGATACCATTCCCGGCTTTGCCGACTTTAATGCCAGATTACAGCAGCCCGGCGGCTTTTATCTGGGCAATGCTGCGGCACAGCGACGCTGGCGCACTGCCAGTGGTAAGGCACAATTTGCCTGCGGCCCATTACCCACACAACTGCTAAATGAAAAGATCCTGGCCAGCGGCGAAAAGCCTGATTTGATCCTGCAAACCCTGCGCTCGCACGACCAATACAACACTACCTTATATGGCCTGGATGATCGCTATCGCGGCGTTTTTGGGCTGCGCGAAGTGCTGTTTGTCAACAAACTGGATATCCAGCGCCTGGGTTTTGCCGCCGGTGACAAGGTCGACATTATTTCATTATGGGAAGATGGCCTGGAGCGGCGCATCAGCGGCTTTGAATTGGTGGAATATGACACGCCTGGCGGACAGGCCGCCGCCTATTATCCCGAAACTAATCCCCTGGTACCGCTGGAAAGCTATGGCGATGGCTCTTTTACGCCCACCTCAAAATTTATTGCAATCAAACTGGAAAAGGCCAAAGCGGATAAGCAAATCGCCGCAGCCATATTATAAGGTAGAGCAGGGCGGTGACAGCTGTCATCTTTCGCCCATCCCACTTTATTTGTCATGTGCTGGACTATATAGCCTGGGCGCACTTTGCCGTGGCAGATGCAGCAGATTGAGGTTGTAACGCCGTGCCCAATCTACGCTTAAGGCCGTAGGGGCTGCTAAGGTAACCAGGGTGCCAACCTTAGCACGCACGGCCTTCTGCACCAGCTCCAGGCTGCCGCGACTGGTGAGCACCACCATGCCGGTATGCGGATTAAGCTGTTTGCGCAGTAGTGCGCCAATTAATTTATCCAGGGCATTGTGACGGCCAATATCTTCACGGCACAGCTGAATATGTCCATCGCCATCTAAATAGAGTGCTGCATGCATGGCGCCGCTGCAACGGGCTTGTTGCTGCACTGCGGTGATTTTGCTGCGCAGGGCCAGAAACAGTTCCGGTGCTGGTAAGGGCGCAGGAATAAGGGGAGTTAAGGCTGGCAAAGCTTGCTCAAGGGCTGCCACGCCGCAGATACCACAGCCGCTGGTGCCAGCCAGTTGCCTGCGGCTTTGCTTAAGAATCCAAAGCGCTTTATTGCTTAAGGTAACATCTGCCAGGCAGGCCCCATCAGATTCGCTAACAACCATGTCGTGAATCTGTGTGGCGACATCAATAATGCCATTACTCAGGCTAAAACCCAGTACAAAATCCTCTACATCGCCGGGTGATATCATCATCACCGCATGGCTGATACCGTTGTAGCTAATGGCCAGGGCGGTTTCTGCAGCGAGGGGAAACTGCCCGGTATTTTGATTGTCGCTAACCTCCTGGTATTGATAGCACTCAGGCTGTTGCGAGGTATTGGTATGATCCTGCGCTGACATATCTCACTCAAAATTCTGGCGGTTAAGCCATAAGCTGGAAAAAGACTAACATGTCACAGCTTGGCATATCTCGGCGTATTCTCATATCTGTAGCGCTTTTTGAGCTGAAGCACCGTGACTGGAATCTGCGAAGTCAGAGTACGCAGATAGTACAGGCCTACATGGGCAAAGGTCACATGCTCGGCTTACTCCTTAGTGTTTGCTGTTAGCCTGTCCAGAACCTCAACGAGGTAGTCGGTAGATGCAGGAGCGAAGTCGAATCCGTCGGCGGATTTTGATTTCATCACATTTGACACAATGCCCACTAATTGCATATGTTCGTCAACAACCGGACTGCCACTTAAACCTCTTAGTTTAGTTGGCTCCATGTTGGCCATTTTTACGCGTAAGTTATTGTTTTCCTTGTTAAGAAATGCGCCAGCGTAGGTGTCTTGCAAGCAACTGGCCTGGTTTAAATAAGTGCAGCCGACCGCGGTCAGCATTTCCCCCGCAGCAATTGGCGTACGGCGAAGTAACAAGGGCGTTAAGAACGTTGGCTGCTGAGGCACTTCGAAAACCAACCAGTCTTTTTCCAACACTGCCATATCCAGCTTTTCGCTGCGGTCTTCATTGAGTAGTTTGCCCAGTATAATGGGGGCATGGTCAGCGTTGTTGGCACTGATTTGCCATTGAGCAATATGATCTTTTATTGACACACTTTGCATGTCGGGGACATTCGCTTCCAGCAATACATGTTTGACTGTTAGTGCGTAGACTTTATCTCGGTATTGAAGCAAGAACGCGTTGCCGATAAATGCATGGTTGGATTTAGCATTGTGGAAGGTTAATTGGTTGACTCCTGACAGTTGCTGAGCATAGGCAAGCACCGGGATAAAGAGTAATAGGGTAAACAACCCCAATGTGATGGAAGGCTGATAATATTTCACTGTATCTCCTTGTTAGCTGAACATAGCGCCCATAGTGCCGTTGGCTAAGGTGGCAAGCATGTATCACAGTAAGCCATAACACTTTTATCTGGCGGCTAGTTTCACTTGAGGATTACATATCCCAGTTCGGGATAAGCACTTCCTTTCTTACATAATGGGGCGAACTCTTTTCCATCTTAACGATTGGATCCAACTCAACGTCTTCTCGGCGATACGACGATCAAAATTGTCACCAGCAATCATCGGATTGAACTCACCCCGTTGCCGGGCTAAACGGTATTGTTGACCATTCTGATAGTGCAGCATGGCATGTTCGGCCCCATCAATAATAAAGGCTGCGCTTTGCACTAGGCCATTGGTGTTTACAATGTCGAATGCCCAGTGACTATTGATGGCCTGGATATCAAGGCTGCCATGCAACATAAGGACAGGCGTCACGCTTTGGCGCCATAGCTTGGCAAAGTCATAGCGGTTCAAGTCTCTGAAATAACTAAAATGACGGTTGAACACTTGCTCATTCTGCACAGGTAGTAAGTTGGCTGTTAATGCCGGTTTAGACGCTTGGGCAGCGAGTACTTTGGGCCATGTGATGTTGGAATTTAACCATAAGTGCAAAAAGGGCTGAACAAGGCGTGTATTGTGCTCAGCTTGCTTAACGGGCACCGCAAAGTGGCTGACCGATTGATGGCGGTATACATCTAGTAAATAGTCATACCAGGGCTTGGACACGCCACCATAGCCGATAATACCCGCCACCTTCTCCTGATTAGCCACCACGGCACTATGTAACACTCCAATAGAATGCCCCCACAGATAAACTGCATTGGCATTGACGTTTTGCCGCGCTTTCAGTGCGCGCAGTGCCTGAATAAAACCTTCTGATTCATCTGTGAAATTCATCTTGGTGCACTGCTCTGTGGACCGACTGTCTCCTATGCCAGGCTTTTCGACACGAAAGACGATAAAACCAGCTTGAGAAAACTGCCGCACCAGTTGGGATAAAGCGCTCTTCGGGAACAGTCCCATGTCGATGGAATCACAGGTATAGCCTTGAATGTAAAAAATGGCTGGTGCTTTTTCGCCCGGCTTCAGGGATCTGGGCACATGCACAATAGTGCGCAAACGATGATGGTTAAACTCAACTTCTTCATAACTGACATAAGCAGCGTCGCTTACTTCGTATGGTTTGGGATAGAGTGGGCCTTGCAGTGTTAACAATTTCGTATCGCGGAGTATCTCGATGGTCAGCGCATCACCGCTTTTCAGTTTGCTAATCTGAGATACCAACTGGTCAAAATCTGTAACATTGACCTTGTTCAGGCTAACCAATTGATCGCCCTGCTGTAACCCCAGATGAGCGGCAGTACTGTTAGACACCACGCTGCCAACTACAACGAGCTCGTCTGACGGTGAGGCCGGTGCAATACCCAGAAGTGGCGAGCGCGACAACGCCCAGGCCGCAGTCACTGACGTCAACGACATTGACAACCCGAGTGATAAAAGAATTAGTAAGCGCACCTTTTAGTGTTCCTTGACGGGTTGCTAGGCCATAAGCCGCATGGATAAATATTGATATACGCGAGTGCATAAGCAGAGCAGAGTCTGACTCAGACAGTTTATGAGCGATGTCCAAACGGGAAGCCATATCGCCACTGTCTTGCGGTTATATGCATAAAAGAGCCCAAGGGTGGGGCAGAACTGAACGAATACCTCGCTGGTGTGCTTCATCGGTCCATGCGTAGCTGTTTTGGTTTAACACAACCTACCGATTGGTGGCCCACATTGTGTTAACTTAACCTGAGATTTACAGCAACTTAGAAACGATTACTTACACTGTCACCAGACGTGCATGATGGATTTCGCAATGAATCACACCTTATTGGGGCTCATTTATTTTATGGCCTTTAGTCACAGCTTAATGTTGGCCATTTCCCTGTGGCATAGGTCCGCTAAACAGAGCTCTGGTCGTTGGCTGGCATTATTAACCTTAATTGTCAGTTATAAGTTGTTCGAAGGCGGCGCACTTTATACCGGGTTGTATCCGTTTCTGGCCCATAGCATGGATTTATTGCCAGGCGAAATACTGGTGATTGGGCCGCTGTTATATATCTATAGCATCGTAGTGGTGGGTAAAAGACCCGCCAGGAGCGCGCTGGTAAGTTGTCATTTTATTCCCGCCTTGGCCATCTGGCTGTTTAATTCACCCGCGGTATTTCGTGGTACTGATGCGAAAATTGCGATGTGGGAAACGGTAGTGACATCTTCAGAAGGGGCACCCCTGCCAATATACCTGGTGATATTATTGTTGGGCATGAAAGTACATCTGAGTGTGTATTTATACTTGAGCTGGCGTGAAATACGTTTATTCGAACACGCTTCAGCTAATCTGCGTTCTGACAATAGTCAGCAGGTTTTAGCCAATATCAAAAGCCTGATTGCGGCCTTTTTTGTGTTAGAAATGCTATGGGCAGGGCTGTTTATCGGGCAGCAGTACTTTGGCCTGGATAGTTTGACCAAAGTCGGTGAAATCTGGTTATTGTTAGTCGCTGCATTGATGTTAGGCATTGGCTATATCGGGCTGCAAAAACCAGATCTTATTTTCACCAAGGAAGAGTACACACTGGCCCAATCACGGGCTGACAGTAATACGCAGGACAAGACAGACAATATTAAGTATTTTCACTCAGCACTGCCGATGGAAACGGCTGAACTTTTAGCTAAGGAGCTGGAACATCATATACAGGCTAAACAACTATATCTGGACGATAAATTGAGCCTGACAGACCTGGCCAAGGCGACTGGCATTAAAGCCCATACGCTGTCGCAGGTGATTAATCTGACCATGAAAACCAGCTTTTATAAGCTGATTAATACCTACAGAATTCAGCACGCGATAGAATTAATCGACAATCCTGCCATGAACTGGACCCTGGAGCGAATCGCATACGAATCTGGTTTCACTAATAGGGTGACGTTCAGTAAAGCCTTTAAAGAAGTTATGCAATGTACGCCGTCAGCGTACAAGAAAGAAAAGGTCAGAGTCTCATAACGTAACTACTATTCCCGCTGGCGCACAAGTTGCGGTTAGTTAAAAACAGTGGCGCTTAGTGGCAGCTGTCTGACGCGAATTCCGGTTAGGTTAAATACAGCGTTCAATACAGCCGGTGCCGTATCTGGTACGGCGGCTTCTCCCACTCGGTTTGGTGGTCGATGGCTGTTAACCAGTTGAATATCAATCACCGGTGTTTCGGCCAGGCGCAGCACTGGATAGTCATGGAAATTAGACTGCACTACCGCGCCATTTTGCACCGAAATCGCCGGGTTCAGCACAGCAGATAAAGCCCAGATGATAGAGCCTTCTATTTGGCCATGTACCAGCTGCGGGTTTACAACCTTGCCGCAATCAAACAGGCAAACCACTTTGTCGACTTTGATCCCTTTATTACTTTGGCTGACAAAAGCCATTTGGCAGACGTAGGTGCCATAGAAGTAGCTTAAAGACAGCCCTTTACCTTGATTGGGCTGCATTGTCCGATTCCATTCCTGATTGTCAGAAGCCAGATTAAGCATTGCTAAAAGACCCGCTTGCACCTCGTTTCTTTGCTTTACCATCTCAGGCTTGAGTTTTTCACCCTGAAAGTGAGCTGCCTGCTGGGACAGCCACTGCCGCCTGATGGCAATAGGATCGACGCCTAACTTGTCCGCCACCTCATCGATAAAACACTCTCGCGCCAGACCTTGTGGATGCGCATCTACACTGCGCCAAGAGCCGGGCAGAAGCACCAGACTGTCACTTTCTGCATGCCGACAACGCCGATGGATGGTAGCGCCTGCGTAGTAATCCAGCATATTGTTACGCGCCAACCAACCGTAGTTATTGCCACTTCTGGTCAGACAATCCCAGGCAACCGGGTTGTTTTTTGCATCTAAAACCAACCTGTGTTGATCAAAACGGGCCAGGTGATAGCGTCCATGGCGCATGCAGTCTTCACGACGCCATGTGACCTTCACCGGTTTTCTTATTTGAATTGCCAGATAGGCCGCTTCGGCAATGAAATCAAAGAAATAGCGCCGACCAAAACCACCACCTGAGCGCATAGAATGAATTTTTATGTTACTAACAGCGACTCCTGTCACTTCTGCCACATAGTAAAGAGCCAGGGTAGGGGACTGACTTCCGGCCCACAGTGACAGTGTTTTACCGTCATACTTTGCCACGGCACTTAACGGCTCAATATGGGCGTTTTCCTGGTAAGGATTAAAATATTGGCTTTCAAAAAGCGACGTCGGCGTAGCCTTCGCTATTTCCTTGTCGACATCACCGGATGACACCACGTCGCGAATGCGCTCTTGCGGTATTGATAGCAAAGCGTCTTTTATTGACTGATCGTCCTGTCCTGTATAACGACTTTCACCCCATACTGTTTTAAGCAAACGAAGACCTTGCAATGCGTGCCAGGTAGAAACGGCTATCACCGCCACGCCGCTTTTGGTGCCGCGGTATTTTTCCTGCCACTGGTTACTCTCGTCGGTTTTGTATGGAAATGCCGGCAACACAATGGTTTCCAGCACGCCGTTAAGTTCCCGGCATAGTTGGTCGTCTACTGATACCAGCCTGGCATCTGTTGTCGGGCTGCGCTCTATACTGGCGTGCACCATGCCTTCTAAAGCAACATCAATGGCATATTCTTGCTGGCCAGTCACAATATCCTGATTTTCCAGGATAGAAACGGGGGCACCAATGAGCGTGAGATCTTTGTCGGATTTAAGTGCGGCATTGGTTGGCAGCGGCCGACCAATAACACCTCGAAACAACGCACTAAAAGCAATGGCTTGCGAAGTAGCAAGCCGATGGACTTTGCCCTGGGAGACAAAACAGTCTTCAGGTGAACAGCGCCATATATCGCATGCACATTCGATAAAAACGTGCCGCACATTGGCTGCAGCCTGACGAAGCGGAAGATACGCAGCCAGCATACCGTTACTACCTGCAGAGGATTCTAATGAGTGCTCAATGGGCATCTCAGTGTTTAGAGGAGGGCGTTCAATAACCAAACGTTGCCAATCTGCCCCTAGTTCATCGCAAGCAACCATGGCCAGCCCGGTCGAAATTCCCTGTCCCATTTCAGGTTTAGTATCCCGATAAGTAATGGAACCATCCATGTTTAAGCGAAAATACACGTCAAACTGATGATCAGTACCTGTCTCCTGGCTACAGGTTGGCAGAGTAACTGCAAATAGCAGCCCACCTCCTGACACCAGGCTTAGCTTAACAAACTGTCGTCTGCTTATTTCCATGGGGCCTCTTTGATGCTTGCTGAACCGAACCTTCTTACCAGGCAACGTGATTGATCATTTAATCAATGATGCAAAGCTCCACGGAGGTTTACATATTCAAAGGTTCTTAATGTAGCTGAGCAACGCGCGGTACAGTCAGTACTCTTCGCACGGATATCTTAAGTGTGACATGTCACACTTGATGTATATTCAATCACTCAAGAACAAAGTTGCTGGAAAGACGTTGAGTGCAATAACGAACTCAACTGCTTCATGGTGAGTGGCGTAAGCCTTTCTGCGGATTAATTGCCAATCCCAATTAACGACTAAACTGGTCGCTACCATGCCGTTTGTGGTGCGCGGGATAACGCACTCTAAAACCAGGATTGTTGTTTTAGAAGCGGCCAGGTTTTACACCATAGGTTAGATTTTTTAATCCAATCAATATAGTACCTGCTGTGATGTAACGCAGCTCCAACTCTGCAGCACAAGCGTTTTCTGGGTTATCTAAGCGCACTGACCATGCATCTGACTGATGACAATATAGATCTTGTTCGAACGCTTGTTGCAAACAATACAACCAAACGAATCACCAAAATGGTGGCCTGAATGCCCTTCACTCTTACAATACGCATATTCACATAATGTATATTATGTTAAATACCATTTGTTGTTTTATATGCCCTTGGTTGAACGCTGGTATTTACTTAGTTTTATCCCCTATTTTTGATTTCTGGTTTAAATCGTTTCGATGTGGCGGATTCTGGTAATGGCTTTTGGGAGTTTTTGTGGAGCTTTTACTTGGTGCCGCTACGTGAAATCTGCGTTAGTTTGCCAGTGTCTGTCTTGCAGATTTCACCACGGCGCACTTTGTTTGCTTTGCAGCCTATTTCAAATAATTGGCTAGGTTTTTGTTAGTTTTTATAATGCATAAGGTTTTGGATTGGGAATTCATCTTTTAACTGAATTGACCAAATCGTTCGATTTGACTAGTCTTGAGGCCAACACTAAAGCGGAGTTATTCATGCAATCTTTAACCGCCAATGAAGCCAAAACCAAGTTCGGCACTATGCTGATCAACGTTCAAAACGAACCTGTTGAGATTCTGAAAAACGGTACGCCCGTAGCCGTTGTTATGTCACTACGCGAATATCAAAGCCTGGAAGCGCTTAAAATGGAACTGGTTAAAGCACGGTTTACTGATACAGATGATAGTGATCTCGTCGATGGTAAGTCGTTTTTCCAAGAGCTTGATGCTGATACCCTTTAATAGTGGCCAACGTACCAGTACCCTTCTATTTCAAAAGTTATGCCCGTGCTGATTTGGTAAGTATTCGCCAATACACAATGAAGCAATGGGGTCAGGCACAGTGGCTCACCTACAAAGACACTTTATTCAATACCTTTCAAACTCTAGCGAATAGTCCAGACATTGGCATCACGCTAAATGAGATTTCGCCAGATGCCTATCGTTTTCCACTGAAAAACCACGTTATCTACTATGTCAGGAAGCCGGACAAGATCATTATTGTCGGTGTTTTGTCTTCGGACATGGCTCCCGAAAAGCATCTAAGACGTGAAAAAGCCATTTCAGACGAAGTCTGAAGCCAGGAAAAGTAGCTCAGGAACTAGCTTTTCAGTTCACGCATAAAGTCTTCACAGGCCTGGTCGCGGTGTTTATCGGTGCGCTGTTTTGCTGCTTTACAGGCCAGCCAGCCACGGCCAAAAGCATGCTCTAACTGGCTGTAAAAATAGCGCTGGCTGCTTGGTCTAAGTTTAAGTTTGGCCTGCAGTAATTGGCCCTGGTCCTGGGTATTGAGACCACTTGGCAATTCAGCTACTGCTTGTTTAACACTATCCAGATCTTCTTCCGGGTCCAGCAAGTATTCCAGCACCAGATCGTAGTTATCCCCATCCAGCCCCGCTTTGGCGGCCAAGGCTCTGAGCCGGTCCAGGGTTTCGGCCTTAATGGTTAAGCTGGTGAGATTACTTAAATGGCGCTGCTTATACTTACGCCATTTGGCATTCAGGCGTTTATAGCAATCCGCCACAATGCTGTACTTCAGTAACTGCATGGCCTCGCTGGCACTTAGCTGAGTAAAATCTGGCAATACGCTATCCGGCTTAATCATATCCACCGGCTTAATGGCTTTTTCAATTAACCCGCTTTGCACAAATTGTTGCCAGAGTGCTTGGTTGGTATCTGTGGTGGACGATGTTGATGTGTTTTGTTTTAGATTCAAATCCGTGACCTGTCACAAGTAAAATGTATACAGCCTACTCTATTCGAGTTGTTGATTGGTTGCAATATCACTACTGTGACATGTCACGCTTTTACCGCAACACTATTCGTCCAAAGGTGGCCACTGACGCGCGGCATGGAGGATACGGAGAATCCGGATCAACTCGGGTGTGCATTGATAAACTACGATGTAATTTGCCAGGGCAACTAATTCCCGGGTATTCGCAACCCGGCCGGTTCTGCCCATTTGTGGAAATGAGGGTAACTTCTCTACTTTTCCAACAATATCGTTAATAAGGCTTTGCGCTGCGTCGGGATTATCCTCAGAAATGTACTCGACAATTGCACTCAAATCAGCGTGGGCTAATTTGGACCATGCAATTTTAGGCACGGCGTTTCCTGTTAACTAGCGCTTGTAAGTCGTTAACAACCTGATTATGTGGCACATCCGCCTGATTGCTGGAAAGCGCTTCCTGAACTTTGGCTCTAAACCACGCATCATGTGCATCAGGATCAACGGTCAGGCCAGCCGGTAATCCCCCTTCTTTGCTTACCCGAGTGAGTAATATGCGCACAGCATCTGACAAGGTCAGACCTACATTGGCCAATTTTTCTGTTGCATCTGCTTTCAACTGGCTATCGATACGAACGTGCAGCATTGATGTTTGTGCCATTTCCACCTCAGGCTTATCCTCGTTCACGTAAGTATGTATATCAAAAGCGATACGGTCAACTGGTAAGCTGCTGCCGTTTGAAAGCGATAGAAGAACGTTAGTGACAGCTGGATTTGTACTCGTCATACGCCACTGTCATGGCGTTGTCGACTACCACTTTTCGTACCTGTTCTGTATCTGCAATGAATTGCCAGACTATGATGGTTTCGCCCTGTTCAGTGACTTTTAAATGCGAATCGGCACAAGCCAGTAGATCAAGCCAGGTATGGCTTTGCTGCTCTCCAGCAAGGCAACTTCTTTACCTATCAGTTCTTCAGCGTGGTAGATGTTGCTGGAATCCTGATACCAGTAGCCGAGTATGAATCCGAGGAGGAGGAAAACGGAACCAATTAGCCATTTATTCATAGTTATTACTGATCTGTAGCGCTAACGCTGGACGCTTACTAATGGTTTTCTTAGTAGCCTGCGTGGCTGACTCTGGATTCATTGACTCTCTCATTGCTGCTTAATCTGTTAATGCGGCTTGGCTTCGCTGACCAAATGGCCAAACACCAGTTCTACCGCTTTGCTTTGTTGCATACCCTCAGCCACTAGTGATTCCACTTTATCCATCATGGCTTTTTGGCCTTCTATATCCGGGCTGTTGGCGAGCACAATACTTAGAACGTCGGCTAAATCCAGTTCAAACATGTGGTTTCCTTGTTGTTTGGTTATTTGTTCTTCATCTGCGGCAATCTGCACTTCCGACTTATAGCCCTTACCCGTTTTCCAGTAACTGCAACATCGCTCTGTTCGGCCAAATACTGTCTTTCTGACCTTTTACGTTGTAGGGGCGTTCAGATAACCAGGCGGCGGTTTTGTAGGGTGAACACTCTGTGATATTGACACTGTCGTACCACAGCATGTGTTCGATATTGCCGGCCATAAGATTTAGGGTGCCCTGTACCGAACGATCGCTGGTTTTTTCAATACAATGTGGCGCAAGCCATGTCTGAGCAGTGTTGAGTTGTTCGTTATTGGCCCCAATTTTCAACAAGGTGTTAATAAAACAATCGGCAAAATGATAGTCCAGGGCTGCAAAGTCCAGTTTGGTCAGGCCAATCATAAACAGAGGAAAGCGCGTCTGATTATGCACCAGTAGCACGCAGTTACGTCGATGTAATATGACTAAATTGGCGTGCCAGCCGGAGAGAGGATTATTATCAATCTGCTTTGACAGGCTATTTTGCCATTTTCCGCCCTGTGGTAATGCCCCGCCTTGCATCGGTAATTTGGCGATCAGCTTTTGTGTGCAATGTAACTTAATCATTTATCTATCCTGAACAATTGCTTGGCTGCTTTCACTTTCCATACCCAGGGGCGATAGCCAGATTCTCAGCGCCATACAGGCTTTGCTGGTTTTGTAGCCAGAGCTGGTATTCCCCTCCCCTCAGGCTGGCGTTTTCGGTGCAATCCACATTCCAGCGCCGTAGCAGATAACCGGCCAGGGCGGCGCGTACGTTGAGTTCCAGCGCGCCGTTTTGCATGCCGTAGTCCAGTTCAATGGCGGTGGGGTGGTTAACATTATGCGGATGCGGCACCAGTTTGATCGGCATCTGGCGCTGCCACTGATGATCTTCGCTTGGTTCTTCATTGGGCTGCGGCGCTTTATCCAACAAGGTGACGGAGCTTATGCGGGTCAGCACAAAGTCGCGAAAGGTCTGGGTTTTACGGTCGAAGCCACGTACATGCCAGCGCAGGCCGTTATCGATAATACTATGCGGCACTATTTCCCGGGCCGCCGAACCGCTGGACAGCGAGGTGTAAATCACCTTGACCGCCCGGCTATTTAAAATCGCCTGAATAATACGCGCCACCACAAAGATATCCGGCACATTAAGCTGGCTGGGCGCTTCAACCGGAAAGCTGAGATCGCTAATGGCATCAAAGCCGTCGCTGATATCAGCGGCGAGCTTGGCCAGAGTCTTTTTGGCGTCATGGGCAAACAGCGGTTTAAAACCCGGGGTTTGAAAATACTGCTTTAGGCGGGTGTCGTAATGGATGTTATTCGGGGCCAGTTCCTTATACAGATTAAAATCGCGGGTACCGGCAGATAAGCCCACCTCAAAGCGGTTAATCAGATCCTGGCGGGTCAGATGGCCCTTAAATAACAGCACAAAATCTATATAGGCCAGGCGCTGGCGCTGGGCAAAAGGGATATCCTTTAAATTCATGTAACACCTTGATTAGGCTTTTATACTTTTCGAGTGTGCTTTATTTTAAATTGGATAACAAGGCGTATTTTCAAGCACTTGGGGTGCTTGGCATTGCGTTTAAGGCGATGCTAGGATGGTGCCGTTTTTTCAGACTGACTACAGGCTTGGGATAATCGCCACTATGACGCCACTTCTTAACGTAAAACATTGGCCTTTGCAGCTAGGCAGCAAGGACGTGCTGGCCCCGCTAATAGGCTGGTGTGGATTTGTGCTGGTGTTAACCTGTTACTGCCTGGTTTATAAGCAGGTGCTGTTTGCCTCATCCTTTAATTTTAGCTGGGCGGTAGCCACTGAAACTCTGATGTGGGCCTGTCGTGAATGGGCAGTCTGGATGGTGCTTACCCCGTTGGCCTTTGCCTGTTTTCGTCTGAATCAAAAGGTCATTCAGCCACAGCACAAAGGTTGGCTGTGCTGCGGTGTATTGCTGCTGATTGCGTTACTGGCCAAATTGGCGATGGAACTGCTGGCCAGTACAGGTGATGCGTTCAGTAGCCTGGTGGTGCTATTTCCCCGCTATCTGGCTGCATCGTTAGTGGTGATGTGGGTATGGCGAAAATACCTGCGCCCCTGCTCTGCCCGTCCCAAACAACCAACACTTGAGCCAGCCGACGCCAACGAAAGTGCCAGCATTATGGTTAACAAAGGCAGTGGCCAGGTGTTGCTGGCCATTGATGCAATACAATGGCTTGCCGCCAGTGGTAACTATGTTGAAGTGCATACTGCTGATGGGCAATATTTGCTGCGCGCGACCATGCAGCAACTGCAAGAACAGTTGCCCGCGCGGCTTTTTTTACGTATTCATCGCTCCTATATGGTGAACCTGGGCGCCATTGACTGTATTCAGCATCTACCTTCAGGTAGTGGTAAGGTATTGCTCAAAAGTGGCCATACCCTGGCCCTGAGTAAATCCTATCGTAAGGCACTACAGCAATTTAAGTTTCAGGCGGTGCCTTAGCGGCCACCAACTTGATGGCCTTGCGAATTCTGGTGTAGGTACCGCACCGGCAAATATTACTCATATGCGCATTGACTTGCTCCTCGCTGCGATCGTTCACCTGCTCCAGCAAAGCCACGGCCGCCATTATTTGCCCGGCCTGGCAATAGCCGCATTGTGGCACATCTTCATCCAGCCAGGCTTGTTGTACAGGATGCAGGTCGGTGCCAGACGCCAGCCCTTCAATAGTGCGAATAGCACTGCCCTGCAATTGCCCCACTGGTAAAAGGCACGAGCGCACGGCTGAGCCATTTAGGTGCACAGTACAAGCACCACATTGGCCGATACCACAGCCGAATTTGCTGCCGGTTAGCTGCATTTTTTCACGCAGGAACCACAACAGTGGCATTTCTTGGTCTTTCTGATCAAGGTTAACTGGCTGACCATTAACGGAAAACTGAATGGGCATGGTGGCTCCCTAAATATTGATATGTTCTGCAAATGGCATACGGCGTAAACGTAAGCCGCTGGCCGCATAGATGGCATTAGCCAGGGCCGCTGGTGCGGGCGCGACAGGCGGTTCTCCCACACCAGTTGGGCTTTGGGCGCCCTGTATGATGTCAATTTCAATCTGTGTTGGGGCTTCCTGCATTCGCATCCAACGCAGTCGGTCAAAGTTAGTGGTGGCGACAATACTGTCCTGTACTGTCACCTGGTTAAACAAGGCAGCGTTTAAGCCGTCAATAAAACCGCCTTCCATTTGTGCGCGAATATGGTTGGGGTTAACGGCCAGACCACAGTCGATAACGCCCCAGGCCTTTTGTAATTGCAGCTTTCGGTTTTTATCCACTTGCACCTGCAGAACAAAAACCACATAGGTACCAAAAGTGAAGTGACCGGCAATTCCCAGCCCCTGCCCGTTTTTTAATGTTCTCCCCCAGCCAGCCATCTTTGCCGCCAAGCGATAGCAATTAGCCATACGACCTGAGTCGATTTCGTTGGCGGCCCAGAAGTTGATTGGGTAAATTTTCGCTGGCCCCATCAGCGTTAACCTAAAAGTCAGTGGGTCGCTGCCTTTGGCATAAGCAAGTTCATCTAACATGGACTCCACCGCAAAGGCTTGCTGCATTTGTCCGGGGCCACGCCAGGCACCTAAAGGAAATGGATGATTTGCCGTAAGGCTTTCTATCCTGCAATCACTAATCAGATGGGCAGGAAAACCATGTGACTCCGCCTCGCCACCGGTTTGCGCCTGGCGCATATGCCAGCCCTGAATGCGCCCTTGCTTTAACCCGGCCTTAATTTTTACCGCAGCTGCGGGAGCAAAATAATCGCGCTGCATATCGTTTTCGCGGGTCCAGAGCACTTTAACCGGCTGGCCGACCTTATGACTGAGCCAAATGGCTTCACGCAGAAAATCCGTTTCACCTTTGCGGCCAAAACCGCCCCCCATACGTTTGTTGCGTACTTCTACCCTTAAAGCATCTATACCGGTTAGCTGTTCAACTTCCAGGGCCACCTGGTGTGGCCACTGATGGCCCACCACCACCACGGCATGATGTTTTTGAACATCAGCAATACAATTCAATGGCTCCATACAAGCGTGACTTAACAACGCCCGTTCGTAGGTGTGCACTAACACTTGTTCTGCCTGCTCAAAAGCTTGCTCGACATTGCCGTCATCCCGGTGGCGCTTGCCGGGATTCGATGATTGTGCCAAAGCATTGAGAGCAGTTCTGTGCGCTGCGCTGTTCAGGCCAGCGTAGCGATTGGCATCTGTCCAGGTGGTGGCCAATGCGGCTTTACCCTGCAGGGCCGCCCAATGACTGTCTGCCAACACTGCCACACCAGCTGCACATATCTGTGTTTCACCACCTGGCCAGTGCGGGCCGCTATGATGCGGTGTTTCGACTATCTGTTTGACACCAGGGATGGCAAGCGCAGCCTCACGGTTATAGCCGGCAATTCTTGCGCCCATGGCTGGTGCCCGGTCAATCACCGCGTGCAATGCATTTCGGTAGTTTTCATCAATACCAAACAACGGCTTACCGGTAACTATGTCTCTGCCATCAATAGAGGCTTTACTGCTGCCTATGATACTGAATTGTGATGGATGTTTGAGCTTCAGTCGGCTTAAGTCCACGCGGCGCGTTGAGGCTTGTTGCGCCAGTTCGCCATAGCTGAACTGACGAGAGGATTGGCTGTCGATAATCCGGCTGTTTTTGGCAGTTAACCTGGCAGCCTCACAGCCCCAGCGTGCTGCGGCCTCTTCGATCAGCATCTGGCGCACAATGGCACCGGCGGTGCGCAGGTACGACCAATTATTCTTCAGGGTCTGGCTGCCCCCTGTACCTATTTGAGCATGGGCATAGACGATATTATTTTGCTCATCGCGACGAAGAAACGTAGGCATAGTGGTGTCGAATTGGATCAGCGACCAGTCCAGATCCATTTCATCCGCCAGGATCATAGGGCCGGCGGTACGCATAAATTGTCCCATCTCCATAATGGGCGATTGCATACTGACCGAATTGTCACTGTGAATGTGCACATAAACACACCATTGCGATAATTCGGCATTGGCATTGTCACTGCCTCTTACCTGACCAGGAAGAAGGATTGATATCAGCATAGAGCTACTTACGATTGCCGATACTTTTAGAAATTCCCGCCGCTTGGGGTCCTGAACCATTACCCATCGCCTTTATGTTGTCTTGTTACCCTAGACAACAATCTATGCGCCGAAGAGCCCGGAAATACAGCAGATTGGGATAAATGGACGAATTCCGTGCCGAGTGTACAGGAGCGTATCCGCGGCTTGATGCGAGTTAGTGCATGATGAAAACCACAGAGGCACAGAGAACATGGAGTTACCGATAGCTTGTACTCTATGTACTCTTTTGGAACGGTGGTTATTCTGAATTCAGACAGAAAAACCCGAAAGCAGTTTTCATCTTAGAAACGCGAAAACAAGACGTTTTAATGAACAGAAACACTCTGTGCCTTCTGTGTCTCCGTGGTGAAAATCTAACTGCGCAGAAGGATAAAAAACCACAGAGACACAGAGAACACGGAGTTATCAATGGCTCGTACTCGCTGCATCCTTTGAACTGTGGTTATTCTGAATTGTATCGTCTGATCTAGTCAGTTGACCCTGTTCTCGAAGAAAGCAAAGTTCAGGCAGTAAACTTGGAAATCCTATTTACCACAGAAATAAAAAGCACAGCGTTTTAATGAACTTAAACGCTCTGTGCCCTCTGTGTCTCTGTGGTTTATTTGATTACGGATTACAGAATCCCAGCGTCTTTGCGAGAAGCCCATAAAAAAGGCCTGCGAAAGCAGGCCAATACAGATTAAGCACCCAATGCTGAAGCCAGCCCCTGCGGCGGCATGGCGCCGGAAGGCGCACTGTCTTCAATCAGCATCAACGACGCATTGCCGCCAATGGCGGTGGTATTGACCGTTAAGGTCTTCTCCAGCCACATACGCTGCAACAAGCGCTGACCGCCAGGTTCGCAAATAAGCGGCAACAAGGCGCCAGGGCGCGTGACCAGTGCTTGTTGCACCAGGGCGTTATAGCCACAATCCGGGCTGCTGATCACTCCGCTTAGGGCCGGATGGGCCAACAACGCGGGGGTAAAGCTGACTATTTGCAGCGGTAAAGCAGATTGCTGCATGGCTTTCAGCCACTCGGGCGTATGGCCCAAACAGGCAATAATCAGCCCATTACCACTGATAAGCGCACTAAGCAGGGCCTGATAAAGATGCCTGTCCTGTCGACCTGCCACTAAATACAGCAACCAGCCGCGGGGCTCAAAGTGCAGTTCGTTGCGTTCCCCTGTTGGCCCTGGCAGACTTAAGGGGCGGGCCAGCCAGGTTCTGGCCTGGCTAAATAGCGTATCGGTCAGCCGCTCCAGCTCTGCCCTGTCTTCACCCGGCAACTTAAGCATGGCCAGCACGCTGCGTAACTGGCGCTCGCGCTCGGCCAGTGTCACTGTCTGCCAGCTTTGTAGTGGACGGCTATCCAGCGTTAGCGGCGGCTGTTCAGCCACAGCCGGCCAACAGCTTTGCATACTGTGCGGCGTCGCCGCAGGTTTTTGCAGGCGGCTTAAATACAAAGGCCCACCGGCTTTGGGGCCGGTACCGGATAACCCGCGCCCGCCAAAGGGTTGTACTCCCACCACCGCGCCGACCATATTGCGGTTAATATACACATTGCCAACCTGAAGCTGGCGGGCCAGTTTGTCTGCTCGCTCGGCCAGGCGCGAATGAATGCCTGCGGTTAAGCCAAAACCAGTGCTGTTAATTTGTGCCACTACCTGGTCAAGCTCGGCAGCGGCAAAACGGACCAGATGCACACAAGGGCCAAAAACTTCTTCTTTTAGCTGGCTGATGGCGCTGATTTCATACAACCTGGGGGCAAAGAAAAAGCCCTGATCTTTGGGCAGATCCGGCTCAATTTTAGCCAGTAGCCTGGCTTGTTTGTCCATACGCTGGGCATGGCGCTGCAGGCTGTCCAAGGCTTTGGCGTCAATCAGCGGGCCAATATCGGTAGCCAGCAAAGCCGGATCGCTAACGCTCAATTGCGCCATTGCCCCTTGCAGCATGGTGATCAACGCATCGGCAATATCTTCCTGCACATACAATACCCGCAGTGCCGAGCAGCGCTGCCCGGCACTTTTAAAACCGGATTGGATTACATCGTCCACCACCTGCTCCAGCAAGGCCGTGGAGTCGACAATCATACAGTTCTGCCCGCCGGTTTCGGCAATCAGCGGAATCGATTCCGCGCGTTTGGCCAGTTGTGCGGCAATATGTGCGCAGGTGGCATTGGAGCCGGTAAACATGACCGCCTGAATTCTGGGGTCCGGCAGGCAGACTTTGCCTACCACGGCGCCTCTGGCCAGCACCACCTGCAGGGCATCGGCAGTTAAGCCGGCCTGATACAGCATATCGGCCGCGCGCAAGGCAATCAGACTGGTTTGTTCGGCCGGTTTGGCCACCACGGTATTGCCGCAGACCAGTGCAGCCACCACCTGGCCGACAAAAATCGCCAGCGGAAAATTCCAGGGGCTGATACACAGCACGGTTCCCAGCGCATTCAGATTGGGCTGTTGGTCGGCAAGGGCCTGCTGTGCGTAGTAGCGGCAGAAATCCACCGCCTCGCGCACTTCGGCCACCGCATCGTCCAGGGTTTTACCGGCCTCTTTTAAACACAAGCCCAGTAGTTCGGTTTGCTGTTTTTCCATGCTATCGGCAAAGCGCATCAGCACCGCGGCCCGCTCGCTTAACGCGCCGGATGACCATGTGCCAAAAGCGCCATCTGCCCGGCGGATAGCGCTGGCGATGTCGTCCTCGCTATGGGCTTTCAGCCAGGCCAGTACCTGCTGGCGATTGGCGGGGTTTCGCACTTCCAGATAAGCTTGGTGGTCATCCTGCTGCGGCTCACTAAGGCGCTGCTGATGTTGTTGCCACCAGTTATCCAGGGCGGCATCCAGGGGCAGTAAATCGTTATGATGATGTACATCCAGCCCCTCGGCATTATTACGCTCATTGCCATAAATGGCCTTGGGCAGCACAATATGCGGATTGCGCTTATCGCTCATGACCAAAATGGCATCCACCGGGTCGGCCAGCAGACTGGCCAGATTCAGCTGTTTGTTTTGCACCAGATTCACAAAGGACGTATTGGCACCATTTTCCAGCAGGCGGCGCACCAGATACGGCAGTAAATCTGCGTATTTGCCTACCGGTGCATAAATACGGCAATGCAGTTTATTGCTGGTCACCAAAGGATCGTACATGGCTTCGCCCATGCCATGCAGGCGCTGAAACTCAAAATCCCGTTGCTCACCGGCCATTTCCAAAATACAGGCCAGAGTGTAGGCATTATGGGTGGCAAACTGCGGGTAGATCCATTTGGCCTCAAGCAGCGCTCTGGCGCAGGCCTGGTAGCTGATATCGGTATTTTGCTTACGGGTAAACACCGGGTAATCGGCCAGACCATGTTGTTGCGCCAGCTTAATTTCACTGTCCCAATAGGCACCTTTTACCAGCCGCACGTTTAAGCGGCGCTGGGCTTTGGCGGCCAGGGCCGCCAACCAGTGGATCAGCGGTAAGGCACGTTTCTGATAGGCCTGTACCGCCAGGCCAAAGCCGTCCCAGCCCTGTAGTTCAGGGGATAAAAAAACCGCTTCAATGACATCCAGCGACAAGTCCAGTCTATCGGCCTCTTCGGCATCCACCGTCAGACCAATATGCTGGCGTTTGGCCAGCACTGCCAGTTGCAACAGCCGTGGCACCAGCTCGCTCATCACCCGGCCTTGCTGTGCCAGTTCGTAGCGGGGGTGAATGGCCGACAGTTTCACCGAAATGCCGGGACTGGCCGCCACATTCCCTGCAATGCCCGTTAGCGCCATAATCGCATGCTGATAACTGGCAAAGTAACGATCGGCGTCGTGCTGGGTGCGGGCACCCTCGCCCAGCATGTCATAGGAATAACGATAACCACGTTGTTCCTGGGCTTTGGCATGTTGACAGGCCTTTTCGATACTCTGGCCGGTTACAAACTGCCCGCCCAGTAGCGCCATGGCAAAGCGCATGGCCTGGCGCACCAGCGGTGCCCCCAGACGTTTCAGCATACCGCCAAAGCGCTTTTCGCTCTGTTTAGAGGCCAGCATTGATTTACCGCTGACCAGCCCCAGACTGGACAAATTAACAAACAGTGAATGGCTGTTACCCAGGTGCGAATGCCAGTTGCCCTGCCCTAATTTTTCTGCGATCAGCGCGTCGCGGGTGGCGCTGTCGGGAATGCGCAGCAGCGCTTCGGCCAGACACATTAAGATAACCCCCTCTTCGCTGGACAGCGCGTATTCCTGTAGCAGGCTTTCCATCATACCGGCCGCGGCCTGCTGCATATGGGTAACCAGTTGGTGGGCCTGGCATTTGGCCTGGGCCTTGGCACTGTCATCCAGACTGGCCAGGGCAACTAGCTGATTGATAAGGCCTGCTTCATCGCAGTGGTAATGATCGCGAATTTGCTGGCGCAAGGCGCAAATCGGCGGCAAGGGCGTGGAAAATAACATGGCATTCACCTCAAACGAATAGTCAGAACTAGCGCATGGCAGCAGCATGAGCTGCCGGGCGCGGTTTATCTTGGCTCAGGGCGTCGGATGTGGCGGCGTTAATCACCTCCAGGATGGCGGCACTGCACACCGGGCAAAAGGTATTGTGGCCGCCATCACGAAACATCAGGCAGTTCAGGGCCGGACGGTAAAACTGCGTAGGGCTGTAATTGGCACCCACAAAGGCCCCTACCTCATTGGCAAAGGGTTGGCTTTCAAGCCAGCGCTGATCGCTCTGCATACTTTGCATAAAGCGCTCGCGAGGCCAGGGGGTGGGAATAGGCGTGTCTGCTTTTACCCATTTGGCCCATTTCAGCTTGCCGTCCTGTAAGGCGGTGACATTGGGTTCGTGGGGTTCAATCACTTGCGTGACCTGAGCATAGCCAGGGGTGTCATGAAAATACTCATCGGCCAGCCCGGCCAGGTGATGGCCAAGTTCATGTACCAATAAAAAGCGCAGGCGTGGCTCAAAGGCCGGCACCACAGTATAGGCACCAAAAATGCCGCTGGCGCTGTATTTGGCTGAGTTAGTCAGAATAACAATATTGTCGTACGGCGCATGCATGGCGATATTACGCAGCCGCTGGTTTTCCAGGGTCAGGGCGTAGCGGGCCATGCCCAGGGCATTGGGATTCACCTTCAGGGCCGTGTCACCGCCAAGACCAGAATCATTGGAGGCAACAAACAGCGCCCGGACATTAAAGGCATGCTGATAACTTTGATAAGGCTCGGCGCTAAACAGCGCCTGCATGGCTTTTTGCGCCGCGGTAAAGAATTTGTCCTGCTCGCCATCAGTAAAGCCTTCGGCAATAAACAGCAGGTCCAGCTTTTGCTGCGGCTGGCCATTTTGCAGCAGGTCGCGTACTACCACAGGCGCAAAAGCCTGGGCCATTGGCGGCTCGCTTGATGTGGCAGCCAGGATCTCGGTCTGCCAGACTGGCACAAAGGGCTGACCGGGTTTATCTAACTGGCGCGCAGAGATTACTAAGGTTGCATCCTCTGTTGGCGCCGGAAAACGCACCGATTCCTGAAACTGGCCAGTTTGCGCTTTGGCCGCTACGCCGCGGGCCCAGTCTGAATACACCGAGTTATAGCTTTGCGAAAACCAGGCGCTGGGCTGGCCTTTAGCAAAGAGTTCCACTTTGTAGTCGCCACGCAGCAAATGATCAATCCAGGGCGACGACCACTGCCCGGGTTCACGCACGAGCGCCGGTTCGGTAAAGCCTTCTTTTGCACCATGACCGCCAGTATGTATAAAATCCAGCCGCCATATAGGCGTGGCGCTGGCACTGCTGATAAAGGCCATAACAATAAGACTGAGCAATATGCGCATAGAATTACCTTGAAATTCAAATTCAGAGCGCACGCTAATCAGTTCATTTGCAAGGAACAATGCAACTGGCATCAGGTGGTGGGAATCGGGGCATGAACGCACCGGATGCGGTCATTAAATATCAAAGCAGCAAAGCCAATCCAACGGAGCTGTTTACAACTTATTCAAATGGGGTTTTCGGTTTATACCGCCGAGGGTGACATTGGATACAAGCATTCTGCCATTCATGCCCATCAGCGTTTTTATTGTGCGGCAAATGTTATCAAGTTGTGATGCCAAGCCTGTTTCCGTCATCAATAAAAGGCAGGCACGTGATAACAACAACAGGACAACACAACATGCATCAAGTGAGAGATAACCATAACGCCGCCCCTTTTCGCTATTCGTTGCTGGCTTTGTCGGTGCTGGGTCTGGTTCCGGCTGTGCAGGCTCAGGCACAACAAACCAGCGAACAGAATATGGAAATGGAGGTGATTGATATCACCGGTAGCCGCATTCGCCGCACCGATATTGAAACGCACACCCCGGTGGTCAGTTTCAGTGCCGATGACATTGTAAAAACCGGCACGATCAATATTGGTGAACTGCTTAATGAGCTTCCCAGCATGGTACCGGCCGGTGGCACCGAAACCAGCAACGCCAATGGCTATGCCGGGTTAAGCCGCCAGGATCTGCGTGGTCTGGGTTCCACTCGCACTCTGGTGCTGGTCAATGGTCGTCGTCATGTGCCCTCCGTACCAGGCACCAGTGAAGTAGATGTGTCGTCGATTCCCACTGCATTAATTGAACGCATTGACGTACTCACCGGTGGCGCGTCTTCGATTTACGGTGCCGACGCAGTGTCCGGGGTGGTAAATATTATTCTGAAAAAGAATTTTACCGGCACCGAAATGAGCGCCTCCTATAACAGTACCGGCGAGTTTGACGGAAAACGCTGGTACGCCACTATGACTCACGGCCAACCCTTTGCCGATGGCAACGGACATATTAACTACCATTTAAGCTATCAAACCTCAGATGAAGTAGAAGCCCATACCCGTGGCTATGTGGCCAATGATCTGACCTTTATCGACAACCCCAATGCCGATGCGCCCGGGCAAGTTAAACGCATCACTGCCCATCGCTCTTCGCTATACGCCAGCAGTCAGCGCCTGTTTTTACTGGATGGCCGTCCTTTTGGGATCAATCCGGACGGCAGCTTAAAGCCGATGCTGGCTGACGGACAGGAAGTGTATGGCACCAGCACCACCCAACTTGCCGCCCTGACGGTGGACAGCAGCAATGACAATTTTTATACCCGTTATCAGTGGGGGCGCCTGGCGGTGCCAGAAGATAAACTCAATGCCAATTTGAATCTGAATCGCGAAATTGCCGATGGCGTGGACTTTAGCGCGGAGCTGAAATACGTTAAAACCAAGTCTGAGAGCCGCACCGAGCCACTGGCCGAATACGGCGTGACGCCCTTGCCTGCAGACTATGCATTTTATACCGATGCACAGCGCCAGGAGGTTACGCGTACCGGCCAGGGCCTACTGTTTGGCGGCTATTTCCCGGAAATGGGACGTCAGGGCAGCGACTATGACTATGACCTGCATCAGGCGGTGTTGGCCCTGGAAGGTCTGACCGACAATAACTACCGCTGGCAGCTTAGTGTTCAGCATGGCCAGACCAAAGTGAAGACCACCAGCATCAATGATTATTCCCAGGAAAACTGGGAAAAGGCGGTATGGGGTGGTTATCAGGACCCTGAGACATCCCAGTGGCGTACTTGTGATGCCAGCTGCGTGCCGGTCAATGTGTTTCAACCTCTCAGCCAGGACGCAATTGATTATCTGAAAATTGCCCCGCACCAAAGCAGTGCCAAACTCACCCAATCGGTATTCGCCGCCAGTCTGGATGGCGAATTGTTTGAATTACCTGCAGGTTTTATGGGGTTTGCCATTGGTGCTGAGCATCGGCGCGAGAAAAGTGACAGTACTCCTTCCGATGTACAACTGGCCGGATTGGGCGCCTTTAACTATAAAGCCAAACCACTTAGCGGCGATTATCATGTCAGCGAAGCCTTTGCCGAGTTGCGGGCCCCCCTGCTTAGCGACGTACTGCTGGCCAAATCGCTGGAATTAAATGGCGCCTGGCGTACTGCCCGTTATAGCACCGCTGGTACCAACCATAGTTGGACGGTGGGTCTGGATTGGATGCCTACCGACGAACTTAAGATTCGCGCCTCGCGAGCCAAGGCCGCCCGGGCACCCAATATCAATGAGATCTACCAGAGCGAAAGCCAGCAATGGAATTATGTGTATGAGGTGTGCTATTCCGCCTACCGTAAAAACGGCTCTGAGTACCGCGAAGCCAATTGTGATGCGCGTGGCCTGAATGACCCAGCCAATTACTATAACAACGCGCTGATCATCACCTCGGGGAACGAGGAGCTGAAAGCCGAACGCGCCTATACCTTTACCGGCGGTTTGGTGTATGCACCTGAGTATATTGATAATCTGAGTCTGACCGTGGACTACTGGGATATCAACCTGGTGGATAAAATTGGCACCCTGGACTGGTCGCAGATTTATCCTAACTGTATGGACAGTGCCAGCCTGGATAATATTTTCTGCGACTTAATTGAATACCAGGACGGTTACACTCAGCTTAATGTGTCGTACCTGAATCTGGCCATGCATGAAACCCGCGGCGTTGATTACGCACTGGACTACCGCTTCAGCCTGCCGGACAGCGGTGTCAATCTGTCGCTGCGCAGTAACTGGAGCCGCATGTTACAGCGTGATTTGCAGTCAGATCCCAATGCCGAGATAGAACAAACCCTGGGGGAAATGGCATTTCCTAAATGGCGGGGCCGTACCACATTTAGCGCCCAGACTGAGGACATCACACTGACCCTGACCGGCCACTACATTGGCTCGCAGGTGCCTGACTTGTCACGCGATCCGGCTGATTACTCAGTGTATGCCACCGGGCGGCTTTGGTATCTGGACTTAGGTTTGAACTATCAGTTCAACAGCCAGACCAGTGTAAACCTGTACGTGTCCAACCTCAGTGGCCGCGAAACCCCGCAGATCCCCGGCGCCAATACCGGTGGTGCGAGCTGGGAAATGGGCTACACTGCTGGCTTGTACAGTACACTTGGCCGCTATTACAGCCTAAGTGTCAATCACAGGTTCTGATAAGTAAGATGCCCGCCAGTTGGCGGGCTAACTGGATAGTCAATGACGTACCTGACTTTTCTGCGCGGCAAACTGCTGGCGCTGTATAACACCATTAGCTGGCGCGATCTGGTGGTGGTGTTTTTGCTCAATACCATGGGGGCGCTGCTTAACGCCCTGCACTACCTGATTGCCGATGGGGCCGGTTTTTCGGCCTTTTACGCCAGTATCAGTGAATACATTAAGGTGTATAACCTGTTGGGCTTTGCCCTGATGTTTTCATACCTGCTGCTGTCTCCTGGCCCTGATGCCCGGCTTGGATTCTTCCGGGTTTTGTCTATTGGCGGGCTGGCCTTTGCCATCAGCCTGCCGGTCAGCTTTTTGATGTTTGGCTGGCAGGGCAAAACCGTTCATCCGATATTAGCGGCTTCCACCTATTTGCTGGGTAATCTGCTGTTGGCGGCCTGGGCGATTTTTGTGATTATTTATATCAAAAGGCGGGAATCGCAGATTCAGTTTCAGAATCTGCGCAACCAAATCGCGCAAACCGCCCAGCAGCGCGACAAAGCCGAGATGGAGCTGCATTTGCTGCAGGCCCAGTTGGAGCCGCACTTTTTCTTTAATACCCTGGCTAATCTGCATAACCTGATCGATATCGACGGCGAGCGCGCCAAACACCTGCTGGAAGAGCTGACCCGGTATCTGCGTTCAACCATTCCGCAGTTTCGCCAGCGTTTTATCAAGCTGAGCGAAGAACTGGAGATAGTGCGCCGCTATCTGAATATTCAGAAGATCCGTTTTGGCGACAAACTGAATTTTAGGATTGAAAGCGACGACAGTGTGGCCGCTTGCCCGGTGTTGCCTATGTCGGTACTGTCTCTGGTGGAAAATGCCATAAAGCATGGCATCGAAAAGACCCGCCGCGGTGGCACGATTCAGATCCTCGCCAGGCAGCAAGGCGAGCAACTGCTGTTAACCGTGAGTGACGATGCCAACCTGCTACAACAGCAATCTGAAGGAACCGGCCTGAGTAACCTGATTGCCCGCCTGGATACTGCCTATGAAGGCCGGGCCAGATTCAGTATTGCCTGCCAGTCGCCGCTGACACTGGCCACATTGGAGTTGCCCCTGCATGGTTAATCTGATTATTGCCGACGACGAACCCATTTTACTCGACAGCCTGGCCGCCAAGCTGACCAAATTCTGGCCCACTGCCAACATTGTGGCTAAGTGTCAGTCGGGCGAAGACGCCCTGGATGCCATTTTGGCCAATGACGTACAGGTTGCCTTTCTGGATATTCAGATGGGCGATCTGACCGGTATTGATGTGGCCCTTAAGGCCAGTGGGCAATGCCATTTTGTGTTTGTGACGGCCTATGACCAATATGCCGTATCCGCCTTTGAAACCGACGCCATTGATTATCTGTTAAAACCCTATTCCGATGAACGGTTGCAGGACAGCATCTCGCGGGTCAAAGCCAGGCTGAACAGTCAGCCGCTGGATATTAGTCAGGCGCTGTTGAGTTTGCAGGGTGACAGCCGCCAGTATCTGAAGCGCATCAAGGTCCAGATAGGTACCCGAATTTGGTTAGTGGCGGTGCAGGATGTGCTGTATTTTCAGGCCAGCGGCCGCTATGTCAAAGTGGTGACCAAAGCCCGGGAAGCACTGGTGCGGATGCCGCTGAAGTCCTTGCTGATGCAGCTTGATCCGGACTGCTTCTGGCAAATTCATCGCAGTATCGTCATCAATCTCAATCACCTTGATCATGTCAGTGCCAGTGAGCCGGAGCAATTACAGGTGTTTATGCAGGGCGTTAGTGAGCCCCTGCCGGTGAGTCGCAGCTCACAACATCTGTTTCGCAGTATGCCGTCGGAGTAAGCATGTTTAAACGTCTGTTACCTTTAGTCTTGATGCTGCTGGCGGGGTGTGCAGCCAAACCCGAATTTCAGCGCCCCAGTTTGCTGCAAACCCAGCACCAGCGCACGGGGGTGTTCTTCACCACTGAAACCCGGCCATTAACCGTGTCACCCTGGGATATCCGCTATCAGAATATCGGCTATGAACAGGACCCCAAGCTGCTCAATTACCTGGCCCTGTTTGAGCAGGAAATTGCTAAGCTGCCACCCGCTGTGCTGCGTTTGTCGGGCCTGGATAAAGTGGCCTTTGTACGGGCCTTGTCGGTAGGGCCCCAGCCCCGCGCCGCGGTGCCGGATTATATTCATGAAGTGCTGTATTACGATGTGGATGCCCCAGGTGATGCTTACCTGCGCCATGTGGTGCATCACGAGTTTTACCATATGCTGGAGCAGCAGTTATATGGCAGTGCCTACTATAAAGATCCGCTTTGGCACAGCCTGAATCCTGACGGTTTTGTATACGGTAATGGCGGGGCCTACGCCAGGGACAGCAGCGTGTCTGTGTTCAGTCACCCTCACCCAGGTTTTGTCAATGGTTATGCCATGAGTGGCCTGGAAGAGGATAAGGCCGAGATCTGGGCGATTATCTGGGCGCAGCAAAGCTGGCAGGCCGTTGAGACTCTGGTGGAAATCGACAGCATACTGCAGGCAAAAATTAGGCTGCTTACCGCCCAGGTGCAATGTCAGGCACCAGAGATGGCAAATACCTGGCCTGACTATATTCAGCGGTATCTCGCTGCGCTACCGGCCTGCGAATTTGTTGACACCATTCACGCCGCTCCAGCTGCAGTTGAGGGTTCTTAACCTGCCGCTGGTAGCCAAGCAACTGGTTAACAGGATGTAAATACCGCAATCTGGCCATCACCATTCCCGGTCAGATAGAAGTGAAAAGCGATGATAAGCAGGCAACAACAAGATCTTAAGCAAGCACCACCGTCTCCCGAGCAAGGCTATCGATTTACCCTGGCCCAACTGGCAGTATTGCGGGCACCTGAACAGGAAACCGACGCGGGGGAAGAGCAGGACTGCGTTGGTTTTGTGCGCGGTGAGAATTAGAACCAGTTTAAATACACTTTGCCGAAGATGTTTACGAAGAGCGACTGTCGGGCCATCGACCCAGGGCTGGGTTTGAACAGAACCTATATCAGAAAGATAAACAGCCCCTGGCACCCAAGACTACCTTACAAAGATTGACAATCTTTGTATGCGTTTCTAATCTTGTGTCTGTCATATTCTACGTTTGGAGGCCATTGTGCATGTTTCCCTAACACCTGAGTTGGAATCCCGGGTTAAAGCTAAAGTAGAGAGTGGTTTGTACAATAATGCCAGCGAGGTGATCCGTGAAGCACTGCGTTTTATGGAAACACATGAAGACTGGGTTCGAGAAATAAAACTAGCTCGTCTTCGCGAGCAATTGAAAACCGGGGTTGAGCAACTGGATCGCGGCGAAGGCATTGCCATTGAATCCAAAAGTTCTCTGAATGCGCTGTTTGACGACATCAAGGTATAGTTACCTCGCCCATGTCCGCCTATCAACTTGTTATTGCGCCTGCAGCTAAATCCGACATCAAAGAAATCTACCAGTATGGTGTTCAACATTGGGGGCAGGCTCAATCGGATAGATATCTGGAAAATATCAAGGAACAGATCTGGTTGCTTACTGAACAGCCCCTAATAGGCGTCGAGCGCCCTGAACTCTTTGCTGGAGTCAGAAGTCTGCCTGTCGAAAGTCACACGCTGTTCTACAGGGTTGTGGATGGCAGGATTGAAATTATTCGCACACTACATGGCCGCCAGGATCCCAACAGACACTTGAGATAGCGAAAAAACTCACCGCTTGTTATCGCTTTGGGCCTCAGTATTGAATGTCAGCATAACCTGGCGATTATCCAGATCCTGTATCTGCACCCTTGACTGCAGTTGCTGGTAATCACGTTGCTGATCCAGGTGAGCAATCAGGCTTTCAATTGCCTCGGCATATTGTTGCGGTATCCGCTTCACCAGGGTCTTGCCCCGTTTAGCTGGCCGCCCTGCCCCTGGTCGGCTGCCTCCTCTGGAAGCCTTTTGTTCCAACCAGTCTAACTGCACTTCTTTGCGAATAACTCGGCGCATATCAGTTGATTCCGTAACATAATCTATTTTTAGTTTGTCTATATTAGCCAATAATTATGTAACAAAATCAAGAAGAAGCCTGTCTTGGTCTAGTTGTTATTTTTGTTACAGAATCAAATGCGAGGTTACTTAGCGGTACTGCTTTGCCAGCGAAGCGGGCTGGCAAAGGAATGTTGTATGTGCAACTTACCCTGTGCAACCAACTGTTGAATTTGCTCAGAATCTATGCTGCTGAGGGATATTGAAGAGTCAGCAGTGATATCGTCCAGCCCGACCCAACCGTCCCGGCCAGAATGTTTGGCGGCGTATAAACACAGGTCCGCCAGCTTTATCAGCGTGGCCCATGAATTATGCTCTGCAATGGCCAGTGGATAGCAAACATAACCGACCGAACAGGTTAACCACAATGGCTCAGTGCCTTGGGGAGAAAACGCACTATGGCGAATACTGTCAACAAAGCGCTGTGCCAGTGACGTTGCATCTTCCCTGCGTATAAACCGGGCCACGGCAACAAATTCTTCCCCACCCCAACGCACCAGATAATCTGAATGACGAAATACCTGCTGCATGCGCTGTTTCAACATGCGCAGCACGTCATCGCCGACATTGTGGCCGTATCTGTCATTCAGGGCTTTAAAATTGTCCAGGTCGATAAGAAAGACCACCAGGTCAGCGCTCTCAGGTTTGGGGGTCTTGCCCCTTTGCCAGTCCTGATAAAGACGCTGACTGTGGATCAGATCGCTTTCAATATGGCTTTCCAAAAAATGGCGGTTATGCAGGCCGGTGAGTTTGTCGGTCAGGCTGATGGTTTCCAACTGCTTATAGGCGGCCTGCAATTCCAGGTTTTTATCTTGCAGCTCTTCTGTTCTGCTTGCCACTTGCTGCTCCAAACGCCGGTTAAGACGTTTTTGATTGTGACGATGGTAGAGCATTAATAGCAAAGTAAAACCTGCGGCAAGTCCCAGGATCCAAAAGTTGCGATACAACCTGTGTTGTTCAACCATGGCTTGCTGCAGCGCCTGTTCTCTTTTCAGCAGCTCTATCTGATTTTGCTGACGGGTAAAATCCGCCTGCGCCTGGATATTGGCAATGGTTGCCGCTCTTTGCGCATTGAATAACTCATCATCCAATTGTTTTTGATGCTGCAAAGCGGCCAGGGCTTCACGTACCGCGTCCTGTTTAACCAGCACCTGCACCCGCAGTTTTTCTAAAATGGCTTCATCGGCGCGTTCATTATTCAATCTTGCCTGGATCACACCGGCTTCGATGTAACCCAGCGCAGCGCTGTGTTCTTCCTTCTTAATGGCCAGTTCCGCCGCCAGTTTATAAGCGTCAACCAGTAGACTTTTATATTCCTGTTTCATTGCCCTGGCGATAACACCATCGAGTAATTGCTGTGCTTCATCATAGTTACCTTGGTCCATTGCCAGTTTTGCCAACGAAGTGCGCGCCCAGTCTGCATCCCGCGGCGCGTGAATCTGCTCAAATAATGCCAGAGCCTGGTTAAGGTGTATGGCTGACTGCGCAAAATTGCCCAGTTCACTGTATAAGAAACCCAACTTGTTGTGGCTGTACGCAATGTTTTTCGGATCGCCGACAGCTTGGTCCATCTTCAGCGCTTGCAGGAAGTAGCTCAGGGCCTTTTGTCTATCGCCCATGGTACGGTTGAGGTCGCCCAGATTAAAAATTGCGCTGGCGATCCCCTCCTGATCGCCTGTCTGGTAATGTAGATCCAGGGACTGTTGATGCGCCTGCAACGCTTGTTCGAATTGGCCCATCTTTTCCAGAATTGTACCAATGCTGTTGTAAACCGAGGCCATCGCCTTGGTGTCTTGCTGCGTTTGGTAGATTTGCATCGCCAGATAGACGTTATCCAGCGCCTGGCCGTAGTCACTTTGATAACGATAGGTCAGCCCAAGCTGGCGGTACGACTCTGCCAACAGGCTTTGCTGGTTGATATCCAGAAACAGATTAATGGCCTGCTGAAGGTAGGCTTTGGCATCGGGGTAGCGGTTTCGCTCCATGGCATTTCTGCCGAGGTTGAAATAAGCCCGGCCCTGTTCAAGCAGATCGCCGCGTTGATTGGCCAGGATCAGATATTGATTGGCAAGTTGATCGGCATTGTCCATCTGGCCTTGCTGCCTTGCCCTTTCAACTTGCTCCCTCAGTAGAGTGAAATTGTCCTGCTGGGCCAGAACAGATGCCGAGAATGCGCATGACAGCAACACCGCCAGGTTAAGAAAACGCAGCAAAACAGCAATCCACAAAGTCTAAATCGACCAAGAAGGTAACATTAAAGGCGATGGATAACCATCGCCTCAAGGCGCTGCCAAACTAGTCAGACTAGCCTGGTACTCTTACCCAACCTTCCATCAACACACGGGCACTGCGGCTCATAATGGCTTTGCTAACCTGCCATTGGCCATCTAGTTGAATCGCCTCTGCCCCAACTCTTAGGGTACCGGATGGATGACCAAAGACCACCGTTTGTTTGTCACCGCCTCCAGCGGCCTGGTTGACCAGTGTACCGGGAATGGCGGCTGCGGTGCCAATGGCCACGGCGGCGGTACCCATCATGGCATGGTGCAGTTTGCCCATGGATAAGGCCCGTACCAGCAAATTAATGCTATCTGCGCTGACCGTTTTACCACTGGACGCCTGATAGTCTTTAGGCGGTGCGACAAAGGCAATTTTCGGGGTATGGGCGCGGCTCGCCGCTTGGCTAATATCTTCAATCAGGCCCATTTTCAGCGCGCCATAAGCACGAATGGTTTCAAAACGCGCCAACGCTGCGCTATCGGCATTAATATCGTCCTGCAATTCGCTGCCGGAATAGCCAATATCCGCAGCGTTAACAAAAATGGTAGGAATACCGGCGTTGATTAAGGTGGCAGGAAAACTGCCGACGCCAGGTACATCCAGCGTGTCGATAAGATTACCGGTGGGAAACATTGCCCCGCCCTCACCGTCTTCGTCTGCGGCCGGGTTCAGAAATTCAATCTGTACTTCGGCGGCTGGAAAGGTCACACCGTCCAGCTCAAAATCGCCGGTTTCCTGTACTTCACCGTTACTGACCGGCACATGGGCAATAATGGTTTTGCCGATATTGGCCTGCCAGATCCTCACTACACAATGACCATTGTGGGGAATACGATCGCTTTTGACCAACCCATTGCTGATGGCAAAGGCACCCACTGCGGCGGTGAGATTACCGCAATTGCCACTCCAGTCGATAAAGGGTTTGTCGATGGCCACCTGGCCAAACAGGTAGTCCACATCGTGGTTGGCTTTGGTGCTTTTGCTTAAGATCACCGTTTTTGAGGTGGATGATGTTGCCCCGCCCATACCGTCGGTATGCTTGGCATAAGGATCCGGACTACCGATGACCCGTAGTAACAGCGCATCCCGCTCCGCCCCAGGCACCTGCGCCGCCACCGGCAAATCATCCAACTTAAAAAACACGCCCTTAGAGGTACCGCCACGCATATAGGTGGCCGGAATACGAATCTGAGGTTTAAACATAATAGACTCCAATTTATTCAACCACAGAGACACAGAGGGCACAGAGGTTCAAAAATCTAAGCACTCTGTGCTCTCTGTGCCTCTGTGGTTAATTTAGGCTTTTTGGATTCCAGGAAGCTCTGGACAGGTCTCTGTAATATACAATCCGCCACGCATATAGGTGGCTGGAATACGAATCTGCGGTTTGAACATAATAGTTTCCAATTTATTCAACCACAGAGACACAGAGGGCACGGAGATTCAAAATCTAAGCGCTCTGTGTTCTCTGTGCCTCTGTGGTTAACTTAGGCTTTTTCAGATTCAAGGAAGTCCTGGGCGAAGCGCTGCAGCACGCCGCCCGCTTCATAGATAGACACTTCCTCGGCGGTATCCAGCCGGCATTTAACCTGCACTTCTTCACTGTGGCCATTTTGGCGCTGCACTACCAAGGTAAGCAGCGCTCCGGGCTCACGTTTGCCTTTAACATCAAAGGTTTCAGTGCCATCAATGGCCAGCGTATGGCGGTTGGTGCCGGGTAAAAACTCCAGTGGCAGTACCCCCATACCAATTAAGTTAGTGCGGTGAATACGCTCAAAGCCTTCTGCCACTATGGCTTCCACCCCAGCCAGGCGCACGCCTTTGGCGGCCCAGTCACGGGACGAGCCCTGTCCATAATCAGCACCGGCAATAATGCACAATGGCTGTTTACGCTGCATATAGGTTTCTATGGCTTCCCACATGCGCGTAACCTTACCTTCCGGCTCAACACGGGCCAGCGAGCCTTGCTTAACCTTACCTGCTTCGTCTTTGACCATTTCGTTAAACAGCTTAGGGTTGGCAAAAGTGGCGCGTTGCGCGGTTAAATGGTCACCGCGATGGGTGGCATAAGAGTTAAAGTCTTCTTCCGGCAGGCCCATTTTGGCCAGATATTCCCCGGCAGCACTATCCAGCAAGATAGCATTGGACGGCGACAGGTGATCGGTAGTGATATTGTCACCCAGTACCGCCAACGGTCTCATTCCTGTCAGGCTGCGCTGCCCGGCCAGGGCCCCTTCCCAATAAGGTGGACGGCGGATATAGGTACTCATTTCACGCCACTGGTAGAGGGGATCAATATGGCTACCGTAGTCGACAGTTAAGTCGAACATCGGGTCGTAAACTTTGCGGAAATGCTCGGGTTTGACCGACTTGGCAATCACCGCATCAATCTCTTCATCGCTTGGCCAGATATCCTTTAAGGTCACAGGGTTACCTTGGGCATCCTGCCCCAGTGCGTCTTTTTCAATATCAAAGCGCACCGTACCGGCAATCGCATAGGCAATAACCAGCGGCGGTGAAGCTAAGAAGGCCTGCTTGGCATAAGGATGAATACGGCCGTCAAAGTTACGGTTACCCGACAGCACCGCAGTGGCGTATAGATCGCGCTCGATAATCTCTTGTTGAATCTGTGGATCCAGTGCACCGCTCATACCATTACAGGTAGTACAGGCAAACGCCACTATACCAAAGCCCAACTGTTCCAGTTCCGGCAGCAAACCGGCTTCTTCAAGATACAGCTGCACCGCTTTGGAGCCTGGGGCCAGCGAGGTTTTCACCCAGGGCTTACGCTCCAGTCCCATGGCATTGGCTTTTTTGGCCAGCAGACCAGCGGCAATCACATTGCGCGGGTTACTGGTGTTAGTACAACTGGTGATAGCGGCAATAATCACGGCGCCATCTGGCATTTTGCCTGACTCTTGCTGGTAATCAGCGACAATCCCTTTACTGGCCAGTTCATTGGTGGCCACTCGTGCATGGGGGTTAGACGGCCCGGCCATATTGCGCACTACTGTGGCAAGGTCGAATGTCAGCACCCGCTCGTACTGCGCCTCGGTCATGCTGTCGGCCCACAGTCCGGTGGTTTTGGCATAGTTCTCCACCAGCGCGATTTGTTGGTCGTCACGGCCAGTCAGGCGCAAGTAGTCAATGGTTTGCTTGTCGATATAGAACATGGCCGCGGTGGCGCCATATTCCGGAGTCATATTGGAAATAGTGGCACGATCGCCCAGGGTCAGACTGGCGGCCCCGGCGCCGAAAAATTCCAGATAGGCCCCGACTACTTTTTCTTTACGCAGAAATTCAGTGATGGCCAGCACGATATCGGTAGCGGTAATACCGGGTTGTGGTTTACCGGTCAGCTCAACGCCGATGATATCAGGCAGACGCATCCAGGAGGCACGTCCGAGCATCACGCTTTCGGCTTCCAGCCCCCCCACCCCAATGGCAATCACGCCCAGGGCATCCACATGCGGAGTATGGCTGTCGGTGCCAACACAGGTATCGGGAAACGCGACACCGTCTTTAACCTGGATCACCGGAGACATTTTCTCCAGATTGATCTGGTGCATGATGCCGTTACCTGGCGGGATCACATCAACATTTTTAAATGCCGTTTTGGTCCAGTTAATAAAGTGAAAGCGATCATCATTGCGCCTGTCTTCTATGGCGCGGTTTTTCGCAAAGGCGTCTTTTTCAAAACCGGCGTGTTCCACCGCCAGGCTGTGATCGACTATCAACTGGGTGGGCACCACTGGATTGACCTTGGCCGGATCGCCGCCTTTTTCGGCGATAGCGTCACGTAAACCTGCCAGGTCGACTAATGCGGTCTGGCCCAAAATATCGTGGCACACTACCCTGGCCGGAAACCACGGGAAGTCCAGTTCGCGTTTACGCTGAATAATCTGCGTTAGAAACGCATTGAGTTTGGCCGGTTCGGCGCGTCTGACCAGATTTTCGGCCAGAACTTTGGCGGTATAAGGTAATTTGGCATAGGCGCCAGGCTCAATAGCCTCCACTGCAGCCTGGGTATCGAAATACGCCAGGTTGGTGCCAGGCAATAGCTGTTTAAATTCGGTATTCATATTTGCACCACAGAGTCACAGAGCGCACAGAGAATTGGATAGATAAGAAGCTGGTCTTTCCCAGCGCGCTTTAGTTGTTTGCTGTCATTATCCACAGAGACAGAAAGAGCATATTACTTAGTGCCCTCTGTGCCTCTGTGGTTCTTTTTGATCTTACCGCTGGGCGATGGGAGTGACTTTACGTAGCTCTTCGCCGGTGTATTCCGCCGATGGGCGAATAATGCGGTTGTCGGCGCGCTGTTCCATCACGTGGGCGGCCCAGCCGGTTAAACGTGACATCACAAAAATCGGCGTAAACAACTTAGTCGGAATCCCCATAAAGTGATAAGCCGAGGCATGGAAGAAATCGGCATTACAGAACAGCTTTTTCTCACGCCACATCACTTCTTCACAGCGCACCGACACCGGATACAACACTTTGTCGCCCACGTCGTCGGCCAGCCTGGCCGCCCAGGATTTGATAATGGCATTGCGCGGGTCAGACTCAGAATAAATGGCATGACCAAAGCCCATGATCTTTTCTTTGCGGGCTAATTTACCGAGCATTTCCTGCTCAGCATGCTCTGCAGAGGTAAAGCCTTCAATCATTTCCATGGCCGCTTCATTGGCCCCGCCATGCAATGGGCCACGCAGTGAACCGATGGCACCGGTGATACAGGAATGCATATCTGACAAGGTGGAGGCGCAAACGCGGGCGGTAAAGGTGGAGGCGTTAAACTCATGTTCGGCGTAAAGGATCAAGGAAACATGCATCACCTGCTCGTGCAGCGACTTGGGTTTTTCACCATGTAACAAATGCAAAAAGTGCGCGCCAATGCTGTCATCGTCGGTTTCTACCTCGATGCGCACGCCGTCGTGGCTGAAGCGATACCAGTAGCAGATGATGCTGGGGAAGCAGGCCAGCATGCGTTCGGTTGCGTTTTGCTGCTCAGAGAAATCCAGTTCTGTTTCCAGATTGCCCAGCATTGAGCAGCCGGTGCGCAACACATCCATTGGGTGGGCTTCGGCAGGAATACGCTCTAATACATCTTTTAATGCCTGTGGCAGCGCGCGCAGGGACTTAAGTTTAGCTTTATACGCATCCAGTTCGGCCTGATTGGGCAGTTTGCCTTGCAGAATCAAGTAAGCCACTTCTTCGAACTGGCAATGTTCGGCCAGGTCTTTAACATCATAGCCGCGATAGGTAAGCCCGGAGCCGGATTTACCCACGGTAGACAGCGCTGTTTTACCTGCCACCTGGCCGCGCAGACCTGCGCCACTTAATACTTTACCTTGTGCCATTGGTCATTCTCCTGATTTTTATAGGGTTCATTTACTGGTTTAATCAAGCATAGAAATGCCGCGTTTTTATGACGAATTTATTGCAGCGGCTATTCTCGTTCTATGCTTTTGTCCGGCTGATTCAGTGCCTTTGCCGCAAAATCGGGACTATTACTTGTTTTTGCCCTGGGCAAATAAGGCGTCCAGTTTTTGTTCGTAGTCGTGATAACCCAGGTAGTCATACAGCTCCATACGGGTTTGCATACTGTCCAGTACGGCTTTTTGGTCACCATCGCTAAGAATATGCCGGTAGACATTTTCTGCAGCACGGTTCATGGCCCGAAATGCGGACAGCGGATACAGCACCATATCCACGCCCCACTGGCCTAGCTCGGCTTTGTTCCAAAGCTCAGTTTTACCAAACTCGGTGATATTGGCCAGAATCGGTACGTTCAACGCTTCGCTGAAGGCCCGATAATGGGTTTCGGTTTGAATAGCTTCTGCGAAAATGCCGTCGGCACCGGCCTCCACATACGCCTTGGCTCGTTCAATGGCAGCTTCCAAGCCTTCCTGTGCAAAGGCATCGGTGCGGGCCATAATAAAAAAGTCAGGGTCGGTACGGGCATCCACGGCGGCTTTGATCCTGTCCTGCATTTCTTCCACAGAGACAATCTCTTTATTGGGGCGATGGCCGCAGCGTTTTTGCGCCACCTGATCTTCCATATGTACTGCGGCCGCACCGGCTTTTTGCATGTCTTTGATGGTTTTGGCGATATTAAAGGCCCCGCCCCAACCGGTATCAATATCCACCATCAACGGTAGGTCGCAGGCAGCGGTAATACGCTGTACATCCACCAGCACATCATTCAGCGAGGTCATACCTAAATCTGGCAGGCCATAAGAGGCATTGGCCACACCGCCGCCGGATAAATAGATAGCCTGATGGCCGATGTGTTTGGCCATCATCGCGGTATAGGCGTTAATCGTACCGACAATCTGCAAGGGTTGATTGTCGGCCAGCGCCTGGCGGAATTTTTTTCCTGCACTCATGCTTGTTCTCTCCTGTTACCGGCATCAGTGGCCAGTTTTTGTTCAATGTTGATTCTTGAATAGGTGATATGACGGCGCATCAGCATTTCGGCCAGTTCTTCATCACGATTAGAAATGGCTTTAACAATATGGCGGTGTTCATCGAAGGCTGTGGTGACGCGCGGTCCGGCCATTCCCAGCTGTACACGGTACATACGCACCAGGTGATAAATGCCGTTGGTGAGCATATTAATCAGATGGCGATTTTTGCTGCCCTGAATAATGCGGTAATGAAAGTCCACATCTCCGGCTTCCTGATAATAAGATTCGCCGCCCTTTACTTCCTGAAAATGCTGGTTGAGTAAGTCATTCAGTGCGGTTATTTCCTGCTCTGTCATATTGCGTGCCGCCAGGCGTGCCGCCATACCTTCCAGCGCTTCGCGCACTTCATACAGTTCAATCAGGCCCTGGGGACTCAGTGCCACCACTCTAGCGCCAATATTGGCTTTACGCTCAACCAGGCGACAGGATTCCAATCGATTGATGGCTTCACGTATGACGGCACGACTGACGGCATATTTTGTCGACAATTCTGTTTCACTCAGCTTGGCGCCTGATGCAATCCCCCCTTCTACTATGTCCTTTCGCAGCAGGAAGAATGTTTTATCGGCCGAAGTTACGGCCTGTTCACTGAGTAAATTCACGGGGCGTCACACAGGATAAGCTTATTAAAGTGTCGACAATATAGACCCCGAACCTGGGAAGATCAAATGTAAATGCAATAATTGTCGACAATAGTCGTAGATAGGTTAGCGACTAAGAGCCATAGATTTGATTTGCGCGAACAGCGACTGGCCTACTTGCAGATGCAGGTGCTCTGCCGAGCGCAGGCTGATCTTGGCCAGCAATGCTCCTGCATTGCTGCTAAGTTCAACCATTACTGCATCTTGCACAGTATTAACGCTTTCTACCCGGGCCGGCAGTCGATTGAGAATGCTGGAGTCATTGTGATTACCCAGGCTCAGGCTGATATCCCTGGCCAATATATGCAGGCGCAAAGGCTCTCCTACCTTGAGGCCAGAGTCTGGTAGCCATAAACTGGCCGACTGACTTTGGGCACTGACCAAATGCCACTGTGGATGGGATGCTGTGACCACGGCGTCAAGCACACAAAAAGGTGCATCAGGATCCGCCAGCCCCAGCTGGCGGCTCAGTTCGGCAATACTGCCCTGTGCCTTCAACTTACCCTGTTCCAGCATCAGCACGTAGTCAGCCAGGCGGGTCAGCTCTGCCAGAGAATGGGTGACATAGAGCACCGGAATCGCCAGCTCCTGATGCAAGTTATGCAGATAGGGCAAAAACTCCTGTTTACGTTTTTCGTCCAATGAAGCTAAAGGCTCGTCCATCAGCAATAAGCTGGGATTAACCAATAGTGCCCTGGCAATCGCCACCCGCTGGCGTTCGCCGCCTGACAGCGCATCGGGTAACTGCCTAAGCAGCCCGTCAATGCCCAGCAGTTCGACAATTTGTGGATAGGGTATGCCTGTGCCAGGCCAGGCCCGTTTGCGCGCATAATCCAGATTGCCCTGCACAGTTAAATGAGCAAATAAGCTGGCCTCCTGAAATACATATCCCAATGGCCTTTGATGCACGGCCAGTTTTTGCTTGCCTTGCTGCCAGATTTGTCCGGCTACAGTTAAAGAGGCACCAGCACAAGGCTGAAGACCGGCAATAAAACGCAGCAGGCTGGTTTTACCCGAGCCGGAATGACCGAAAATGCCGGTAATGCCCTTGCCCGGCAACACGCAATCGAGAGCCAGATTGAATTGTTTACTTAATTGCAGATCCAGGCTGATTTCAATCTTATCCATGACCTTTCCTTTGCGTGTTTTGTCTTGAAACTCCCTGTACCAGCAATAACACGATAAATGAAAAGACCAGCATTAATGCAGACAAACTATGGGCCTGACTGTATTGCAGCGCTTCAACATGATCGTAGATTTGTACCGAAACCAGGCGGGTTTCGGCGGGAATATTGCCACCTATCATCAGCACGACACCAAATTCTCCCACCGTATGGGCGAAACCAAGCACGGCGGCGGTAATAAAGCCGGGTCTGGACAGCGGCAATACCACAGTGATAAATCGGTCCCAGGGACTGGCGCGCAAGGTGGCCGCCACTTCCAGAGGGCGCAGACCGATGGCGGTCATGGCGTTGTATAAAGGCTGTACCACAAAAGGCAGGGAGTAAAACACCGAGCCCACCACCAGTCCCCAAAAGGTAAAAGGTAGCAGGCCCAGCCCCAACCACTGGGTAAACTGTCCGATCGGCCCTTGCGGCCCCATCGCTACCAGCAGATAAAAGCCAATAACAGTAGGTGGCAAAACCAAGGGTAGCGCCACTAACGCTGCGACAGGCCGTTTAAACCAACTTGTGGTCTGGCTTAACCACCAGGCGATAGGCGTCCCTATCAATAACAGAATCACTGTCACCGTACTGGCTAGCTTTAAGGTCAGCCAAATGGCCGCTAAATCGTCATTGCTAAGCGGCATTATTGGTCTTGCCCGGGTAACACGTAACCAAATGAGCGGATAATCTGCGCTGCATAGGGTGATTGTAAAAAGGTAAGGAAGGCCTGTGTATCAGCACGCTCATGGGCATTTCTGATCACCACCCTGTCCTGGTATATGGGCGGGTAAAGATGGCTGGGTACCAGCCAGGTATGCTGAGTATCCAGTGCGCCGTTGTGCATCAGTTGTGACAACGCCACAAAGCCAAGTTCGGCATTGCCACTTTGCACAAACTGGTAGGTCTGGGCAATGTTCTCTCCTTGCACCCAACGGGCTTTACTGCTCTGCAGCAAATTGAGCTGGGTTAAAACGCTTACCGCTGCACTGCCATAGGGGGCGAGCCTGGGGTTAGCCAGGGCCAGTTTGCGATACGGGCCGTTTAGAATATTGCCCTGCTGTGGATCCTGCCCGGGTGACCATAACACTAACTTACCTATGGCATAGGTTTGCTGACTTCCTGCTTGCGCGATACCTGCGTCCAGCAGGGCCTGAGGTTTGCTCTGGTCTGCACTGAAAAACAAATGAAAAGGTGCACCGTGGGTGATTTGCGCAACAAATTTGCCGGACGCGCCAAAGGCAAGACTAACCGGATAGCCGCTTTGTTTCTCGAATTCGTCGGCAATGGCCAGCATGGGGGCTGCAAAGTTAGATGCTACCGCCACTTTCAGTGGTTCAGCCTGGGCAGATATAAATATCAGCGCCAGTAACGCCACCAGTGACCTCATATCGTTTCCTTATCTTTTCGCGCTTGGTGTTGAATCTTAGCCTATTGCAATAATCCATTGAAGCTAAAAGGATTTCATGACTCGTCATGGTCACGGGACCTGCAATGTCACATTAATTACACAATGCCTTGTTAGCTTGAGCGCAGTTTACCCCAACTTAAAACGATCGCAGTGAATACCCTGAGTAATGTAATGACAGCGCCGCACTCCGGCAACCAGCTATCCAGGTTGAGCTTGTTCTTTATTGTCCTGATGTTAGTGACGTGCGGCTATTTCCTTTATTGGGGATTAGGCTATACCCACAATAACCACAGCCTGCTATTCGTATTGGCTACGCTATTTGGCCTGTTTATGGCGTTTAATATAGGTGGCAACGATGTAGCAAACTCCTTTGGTACCAGTGTTGGTGCCGGTACCCTGACCATTAAACAGGCCTTGTTTATCGCTGCTATTTTTGAGGTCAGTGGTGCGGTGATTGCTGGCGGTCAGGTAACAGAGACTATCCGCAAAGGCATTGTGGATATGAGTCAATTGCATATGGACCCGATGCAATTTGTTTATATTATGATGTCGGCACTCTTGTCTGCGGCCCTTTGGTTGTTGTTTGCCTCTAAGCGCGGCTATCCGGTCTCTACCACTCACGCCATTATTGGCGGTATTGTCGGTAGTTCTATCACCCTCGGTATTTTAATGAATGGCAGTGATTCTGCCTTTGGGTTGGTGCATTGGGATCAGATTGGTGAAATTGCTATATCCTGGGTGTTGTCTCCCTTGTTAGGTGGGTTGGTTTCCTACCTGTTGTTTGCGGCCATTAAAAAGCATGTACTGCATTACAATGATGAAGCAGAAAGCCAGCTGAAACGCATAAAAAAAGAAAAAAAGAAGCTAAAAGCCCAGCATAAGCAGGCATTTGAACGCCTAAGTGAAATTCAGCAGATTGCCTATACCGGTGCCATGGCGCGTGATGCTCATGTGTATGTTGAGGGTGACTTTGGCCCTGATGATCTGGAATCTGACTATTACCGCAGCTTGCATGAAATTGACCAGAAGAAGCAGGAAGTCGGCGCACACCGAGCCCTGGAACACTGGGTGCCACTGATTGCCGCGTTGGGGGCCATGGTGATTTCTGCCATGCTGCTGTTTAAAGGCCTGAAGCATATGAATCTGGGCCTGACAACACTGCATAACTATCTGATTATGATGATGATTGGCGCCGCAGTATGGATGGCAACCTTTATCTTTGCCAAAACCCTGAAGGGCAGTTCACTGTCTCAGTCAACTTACTTAATGTTCAGTTGGATGCAGGTTTTTACCGCGTCAGGTTTTGCCTTCAGCCACGGCTCCAATGATATTGCCAATGCCATTGGCCCTTTTGCCGCCATATTAGATGTACTGCGTACCGGTGAAGTGGGCGCCACGGCGGCAGTACCCACGGTGGCCATGGTAGCCTTTGGTATCGCCCTGATTGTCGGCCTATGGTTTATTGGCAAAGAAGTGATCCAAACCGTAGGCCACAACCTGACGCAGATGCACCCTGCTTCGGGTTTTTCTGCGGAGTTGGCCGCCGCAGCCGTGGTGATGGTGGCCTCTTTAATGGGATTACCCGTCTCCAGTACCCACATACTGATTGGTGCGGTATTAGGCATAGGCCTGGTTAATAAGCAAACTAACTGGGATTTGATGAAACCCATTGGCCTGGCCTGGATCATCACCCTGCCCGCTGCGGCACTGCTGAGTGCCGCCTGTTTTATGGTGCTACGCGCCACATTTTAGTCTTTGCAAGTGACGCCGGCCGTAAAGCCGGCGTTCTTTATTCCAGCCGTTTGTCGCAGCCTTTCTGCTTTTCATATCAATACATTGTTGGTTGCTGGCGCAACGTCAATGGCGTTGCCTAAGCTCAAACTGACCTTCTCGTTTATATTGGTTATATATTTATCGATATTGATTCCTTTAAGGAATATAAAATTAAAATCAGAACTTGGACCCGTTATAAGGTCCTGGCTAAAGTGCGGTGGCACACACAAACACGCAGGAGCGACACATGCAATTAAACAAACTTGCTTTTACCCTTAGCCGTCAGCTTGGCACCGGACTGCTTGCGTTGCCTTTGATTACCATCAGCAGCACTGTTGCCTTTGCGCAGGATGGTGCCAATGAGCAACTTGAACAGATTATCATCACAGGTACCAGACGCAGTGACAGAACCGTGGCACAAAGCAATGTGCCCATTGATATTCTGGATGCCGATCAACTGACCTCTTCCGGCCAATTGGAAATCAGTCAGCTTCTGACCAATCTGGCCCCCAGTTTTAATTATCCCCATGCCACTGTTACCGATGGAACTGACCATGCCCGTCCTGCGGTACTGCGAGGTCTCGCGCCGGATCATACCTTGGTGCTGATTAATGGTAAGCGCCGCCATGCCGGTGCGCTGCTAAACCTCAATGGTTCGGTTGGCCGTGGTTCCAGCGCAGTGGATATGAATATGATCCCGGCCGCCGCCATCAAGCGCATTGAGATCCTGCGCGATGGCGCCGCATCACAATACGGCTCTGACGCTATTGCCGGCGTGATTAACATTGTCCTCAAAGACAGTGATGATGAAGGCACCGTTGCCCTGACCTTTGGTCAGCACGATACACAAATGGCCGGGGTACCGCAGTTGACGGGCGTCACCGGTGACGCGGCAGGGAATCTGCAGTTTAGTACTGGTGAGGACAGAAAACGCAGTGACGGTGAGACCTGGAACCTGTCGGTCAATAAAGGTTTAAGCATCAGTGACGAAGGTTTTATCAATCTGACTTATGAGTATCGTGACCGTGAGCCCACCAACCGTTCCGGCTTCGATCCCCGCCGCCAGTATCCTTTGCAGGCCAGCGGTTTACTCGACCCAAGAGAGCTGGAATTTGACCGTTACAATCACCGGTTTGGCAAGGCTGCTCTTGAAGAGCACAGCCTGATCCTAAATGGTGGTTATGCGCTTGGCGAGGTGGAGCTGTATGGCTATGCCAGCTATGGGGTGCGGGATGGCGAAAGCGGTGGTTTTTACCGACGGGCCAGTGATAGTCGTAATGTACCTGCCATCTATCCTGATGGCTTTTTACCCTACATTGTTTCAGATATTGAAGACCTGGGTGGTACTCTGGGGGCCAAAGGCCTGGCAGGCGAATGGCAATGGGATGTGAGCCTGACGCATGGTTGGGACAGTTTCAATTTTAATGTGGAAAACAGTCTGAATACCTCAATGGGTAATGCCAGCCCGACCACATTTGACGCTGGCACCCTTGAATATGCGCAATCGCTGCTGAATCTGGATCTGTCCCGCTATTACACACCAAGCTGGCTTCCCGACAGCCTGCTTGTGGCGGTGGGCGCCGAATACCGGCGGGAAAACTACCAGATAAAAGCCGGTGAACTGGCATCCTATCTGACGGTGCTGGATGAGCAGGGCAATCCGGTGGCGGCCGGTGGCTCACAGGTGTTCCCTGGTTTTTCCCCCATCAGCGCTACCGATCGCAGCCGCCACAACTGGTCACTGTATGTGGATCTGGATACCAATCTGACCGAGCAATGGAATATTGCCCTGGCCGCTCGCTATGAAGATTACAGCGATTTTGGTTCAGATGTGAGTGGCAAACTGGCCAGTCGCTACCAGTTGACTGACGGCTTGGCGATTCGCGCCTCAATCAGCAACGGCTTCCGTGCTCCCAGCCTGGCGCAATCAGCCTTTACCACCGTCAGTACGCAGTTTGTTAACGGCGTGCCCTTTGAAGTTGGCACCTATACCGCGGACCATCCCGCCGCCTTAGCTTTAGGCTCGCAGCCTTTGCAGGAAGAGCAGTCCCTGAGCCGCTCCATTGGTTTGACCTATCAGGCAGGCGGATTGAGCCTGACGTTGGATTGGTATCGCATCAATATTGACGATCGTATTGTGTTAAGTGAAAGCCTGAGCGGCCCGGCGGTAGTGCAAATTCTTAACGACGCCGGTATCAGCGGAGTGCAACAAGTGCGCTATTTCACTAATGCCATAGACACTCGCACCCAGGGTGTCGACCTGACTGCCAGTTATAACCTGCCGCTGCATGAGTATGGCAGTCTGAATCTGACCGCCGCCTATAACCGTAACGACACAGATGTGGAACGCATTGCCGCCAACCCGCCAGAGTTGGATGCATTGGATCCGGACCAATACACCTTATTTGGCCGCCTGGAAACCAAACGCTTTGAGCTTGGTACGCCAGACTCCAAGCTCAACCTGTCAGCCACCTGGCAGTATGACAGAAGCAAAGTGACCTTGCGCGCGGTACGCTATGGAGAGGTGGTCGATGCCGGCAGCACAGCAGCAAATGACGAAGTGCTGGATGCTAAATGGATTACTGATCTGGATGTGGCCTATGAGCTGACGGAGCAGTGGCAAGTATCTGTGGGTGCCAACAACCTGTTTGATCAGTATCCCAGAGATACCATCAGCACTATGGGGCAAACGGACTTTAATCAGATCTTCCCCTACTCCGGTTTTTCCGCTTACAGCATTGATGGGCGCTACTGGTACGCCAAGGCACAGTATCGATTCTGACAAAGATAAGGAGCGCATTGGCGCTCCTTTTTATTCGGCGCTAAGGCAGTTGCACCAAAGGCGCAAATCCCCCCCAGAACATACGCATGGCATCAAAGGGCATATCTTTGGGATTCATCATGTCGCTTAACCTTGGGTCGGCCATCACCTGCTCGTTGATTCTGTCCCTGTCCTGCCGTGAGGCATAGGTGATCCAGGCAAACACCACGATTTCATCGTCTTTTAAGTCTACCGCCTGAGGAAACGAAGTCACCTTACCGGGTTTGACGTCCTCCGCCACCCATTCACGATATTCCAGCGCACCATATTCTATCCAGACGTCACCGGCCTTTTGCGCCAATTGTCGGTAACTGTCCAGCTTGCTTTTAGGTACGGGCAATACGAATCCATCAACATAATTCGCCATCGGGTTTTCTCCTGTTTTGCAGAATAAAGCGATAATCGTCCTGTGACGATAATATATAGTCGCTACGCCCGGTATCGTTTCGACAACTGCCTGCAAAATGTGCCGAATAGCAAAAGGGTCAACACATGTTGACCCTTTATATAGTGATTTTGCTGATTATGGCGTCTTTCCAGCCAGTTCCACCATTACCGCCGTGTACATTTGCAGATTCAAACGAAATTGTGCGCGGCTGATAAATTCATGCTCTGAGTGACCGGTGTATTCCACCCCTGGCATAGACGGCCCGAAACTGACCGCATTCGGAAATAAACGGGAATTTGTACCGCCGCCTATGGCGATGGGCTCAGGGTTTTGGATGCCGGTATAATGGGAAAAAACCGCCAGCAGTGTATCAATATGCGGCGCACCGGTTTGTACAAAGGGTTCACCTATATAGTTATGCCGGGCTGCCAGGGTGACACCACTGGCTATCTGCCAGGCATCCAGCGCCTGATTAATCTCAACATCAAGCTGTTCAGCGGTCTTGCCGCGGGGGCGACGAATGTTGATATTGAGCTGCACACCATCATCCACTCCTTTAATCACCGTCGGGGAAACCGTCATTGGCCCCATAAAATCATCTGCATACGCAATATCACCAAACTTGTCACCATATAGCCCGGTTCCCAACTGGTCATTGATAAAGTTCACCAGCGAGCCGGCAGCGTTATTTGGCCAGCGCTGACCATTAAGCAAGGCGGCCAGATAGGAAATCGCATTCACACCATCATCGGGTTTTGATGAATGAGCGGATTTTCCTTTGGCCTGAATCCGTAAAACATTCCCATGCTGGTCAAATTGGAACTGCATGTTGTTGTATTGTTTAGCCTGGCTCTTTAGCTGCGCGACCAAGGCATTATCTGCATGTTGGATCACCACCGTGGCATCTTCGGGGATTTGACTACCAAAGAAACCACCGGAAAACTCAGACAAATAGGGCTGTGCAGTATCAATGAGCTGATCAGCAAAGGTCATGCTCAGGGTGCCGTAGCCTTTTTCTGCGGTCACAACCGGGTATTCTGCATCTATCGTGATATTCAGATCCGGCAGGCTGTTGGCTTTAACAAATTCCTGTAGAGGTCCCCAATCCGACTCCTCAGCCATATATACATAAAGTTCAATCCGCCGGTTCAGCGCAATGCCTTTGTCTTTAATCGCTTTCATAGCGTACAACGCGGTGGAAATGGGGCCCTTGTCATCTTCTGTACCACGACCAATCAAGCGCCCTGGCTCGCTGGTTTCATCCAGTTCAAAGGGAGACCGTGTCCATTTTGATGGGTCGACGGGCTGAATATCACCATGTGTAATTACACCTAATCGTTTTTCTGCTTCACCGAGCGCAATCACCACCACATAGCCATGATCCTGAAAATCCAAGCCTAATCTGTGGGCCTGCCTGGCCAGCTCAGCTTTAAATGCCTGATGGGCTGGATTATCCAAAGCCGGCAGCCCTTCTACCGCCACGGTATTGTGCTTAACCAACTCGCGCAGGCTGTCGACCATAGCAACTTCATATGTTTCTACTGCATAAGCTGCAATCTGCTGGGCACGCATATCCGGTGTTTGGGCAAAAATCACAGAGGTGAACAGCAAAGGGATGGCAGCCAGTGACCTGCGCATAGTTATCTCCAGTACATAAAGGGCCTTCAAACTATCAATTTATTTATTTTAAAACAACAAGTTATCAGCGATACCCAGCATCTTTCAGGAAAAGTATTATCTGCTCTGTATTTCCGGCCATTCTGCTATGATGGTGACAATGCAAAATGGATTGAGTAGGTCGGGTTGCGCTGGACGATGAATTTGCTATGGCGGCTATTGGCAGTCGCCTTTGTGGTGATTGGTTTAATCGGTGTGGTAGTGCCAGGCCTGCCTACTGTGGTCTTTTTGCTGATTGCTGCCTGGTGTGCGGGTAAAGGTTGGCCTGCTCTTGAAATTTGGCTACTGAACCATCCTCGCTATGGCTTGCCTATCCGCAATTGGCGCCAGTTCGGGTCCGTACCGCGAAAAGCCAAAGTGTTGGCTACTGTGATGATTTCCTGCAGTGCTCTGTTACTTTGGTTTTTTTCACTTCACCTGTACCTAAACGTGGCCATTAGTATTGTGCTGGTAGCAGTAATGTTGTGGTTATGGTCACGCCCTGAGCTGTCCCTGGACAGATAAGTCAGCTTCTCTCTTTCATTTGATTTAGATTAAATCTTGGCAGGCATGCTTCGGATATTCTGACACTCCCTGGTGTTTGGAGCCCGACACATGAACAAATTCATTACCCGTTACTTCAGCGCCAATCAGCAGCGGCTGGAGCTACTGTATATCGGCTTTCGCAAATACAAGCGCAGCAGCCCAGAGCATGCTCAAAGGCTGTTTAAACTGTTTAGCCATGATTTGGCCCAGCATATGCAGTGGGATCAGAATCTGATATTTCCATTGTTGCAGGCATTTGGCGAATCTCCATTGGATGAGCTGATCCATAAAGCCAGGGCCGAACAACAAAAAATCCGCCAACAGGTAGACGCTGTAGAGCACTTGCTACGAAAAGGACAGGAAAGCCATGACGATGAACAGCGGCTGGAGTATTTGCTATCAGACCACTTTGAAAATCAGGAATTTGACTTGTACCCGGCTTGTGACCGTTTATTTGATACCGACACCGTCACCAGATTAACAGAAAGTTTGTCTTCGTCACCGCGCTAGGGGCTCAAATATATACGCGCCTGCTCTGCCGCTGAGCGGGTTCACTACCAAGCTTGATAACACTTATTTGTGGCCTCAATCACAATACAAGCTTTTGATTATCAAGGCTTACCTCTATTATTCTATGGCTTGTTTGTTGAACTGACGGATTTTCTGCTGATGGATTTTATCTGGGTATTATTTGCCTTCGTTTGTGGCCTGGGCGTGAAGATGTTCAATCTGCCGCCACTAATAGGTTTTCTGGCGGCTGGCTTTTTACTGAATTTTATGGGTATTCGTCCCGCCGAGAGCTTGGAAACCCTGGCAAATCTTGGCATTACCCTGATGCTGTTTACCATTGGTTTAAAGCTGAACATTAAAGACTTGCTTAAACGGGAAGTCTGGGTGGGAACCGGCGTACATATGTTGGTGTGGTCCAGTTTGCTTGGCGCTTTGTTAATTGCTCTGGGTAGTCTGTCTTTAGCTTATTTTGCCGTACTTGATTGGCAGACCGCCGCCCTGCTTGGTTTTGCGCTGAGTTTTTCCAGTACCGTGTGTATTGTCAAGTTGCTGGAAGAAGCCGGTGAAATGAAAACGCGTCACGGTAAACTGGCCATCGGCGTATTGGTAATGCAGGATATTCTGGCGGTGTTATTTCTGGTGCTTGCCACCGGCAAAACGCCGTCGGTTTATGCCTTTGGCTTATTTGCGCTGCTGTGGGTAAAGCCGCTTTTGAAGCGCCTGGTACAGTTATCCGGACACGGAGAGTTACTGCCGCTGACCGGCTTCTTTTTGGCCTTAGGTGGCTATGAGTTGTTTAACCTGGTGGGAATAAAAGGCGACTTGGGAGCCCTGGTCATGGGGATCCTGATGAGCAATCATGTCAAGGCTGCCGAGCTGAATAAGGCCTTGATGAGCTTTAAGGATCTGTTCCTGATCGGCTTTTTCTTATCAATTGGCTTTACAGCGCTGCCGGATATACAGATGGTGGGGCTGGCACTGCTGTTATGCCTGCTGTTACCGGTAAAGTTCCTGATGTTCTTCTTTTTGTTTGCCAGTTTGCGTTTGCGCGGACGAACTTCTTACCTGGCCGGATTGGCGCTGAGTAACTTCAGTGAGTTCGGATTGATTGTGGTAGCACTCTGTGTGGAATCCAGCTGGCTGAGTAAAGAATGGCTGGTGATTCTGGCTCTGGCGGTGTCTTTTTCCTTTATTCTGACCAGTGTTATCTATCGCTATGCGCACTCGGGATACAGCCGTTATCAGCAACTTATCAAGCGCTACGAAAAATCCAGGCGCTTACCCGAAGATGTTTATCAGCAACCAGAAAATGCCCAGGTGCTGGTGGTGGGTATGGGCCGGGTCGGAAAAGGAGCCTTTTTAGCGCTACGGGATGTTTTGGGCAATAAGGTTTGGGGTATGGATGCCGACCGGGATCGTATCGAACGACAAAAATCCCTGAATTTACAGGTTATTCTGGGTGACGGTGAGGATGCAGACCTATGGGATAATATGGATTTTTCCAGCGTTGAGCTGATTCTGCTGGCCTTGCCCTCCACCGAGGATATCCGTCATATCCATGATCAATTGCGCAAAGCCGGTTATCGCGCTCAATTAGCGGCCATTGCCCGATATGAGGATGAACGGCTGGAATTACTTCGCTATGGTATCGATCACGTCTTTAACTTCTATACCGAAGCGGGTACCGGCTTTGCTGAGGAAAGCTTATTGCTACTGGATAAACCTGCTTAAAATCGTAGCTATCTATGGGGCAACTTGTCAGCGGCTGTGGGTATAAAAATCCCACTGCCGATGCAAGGCCTGGCCATCATCCCGTTTCAGGTTAAGCACCAGTCGCCAGTGCATTTGCGGTTCTGTGCAACTCCCCAGGAAGCTGACAGCTTGGTGATGCCTACCTTCAATATGCTCAACGATGACAGGAATACGCCCCATAAACATATTCACGCCCTCAATATGAGCGGCCTGGAACGTTACCCCTGCGGGGAGCAGAATGGAAATATCAAGCTCTTCTTCAAGAGGAATTGGTTTAGGCATGATACTGATTTTGCCATCCTCTTCATCCAGCGAGATAGCGCAGTCTTGTTTATCCAACTCACAAACCGATGCGGATTGTTCGCCGAAGTCTGAACGCCCCAACCAGGCGGCCATCAATAGGATGATGGCCAGGAATAACAGACTAAACAACCAGTTATGGGAAGTATTGGGCAAATCAGGGCTCTTTTACCAACGTGACTGGGCGGCCAGTGTGAATCATTGACCAGGATCAATCAAGCAGCGTTTAGGCTATCTTTTACGGTGCAAAAACCTTATCATTCGCGCCCGAAGCCCCGCCAAATATAAGTTGTGTATCAAGCCTTTATCGGTGATGAATTAACAACCTTGTACTGGCGGTTTCGGGTTTTTTACCTATGTTTAACGGGTAATAAAACATTCCAACGAGCAGCGGAAGAACCAAGACGATGAGTGAAACCAGTCGAGCACATCCCGAATACAATTATAAAGTAGTGCGACAATTCGCCGTCATGACGGTGATTTGGGGAATTGTCGGCATGTCAGTGGGCGTATTGATCGCCTCACAATTAATCTGGCCAGAGATGAATTTTAATACACCCTGGCTTACCTACTCGCGATTAAGACCATTGCACACCAATGCGGTAATTTTCGCATTTGGTGGCTGCGCTCTGTTCGCCACATCTTATTACGTAGTACAGCGCACCTGTCAGGTGAAGTTGTTCAGTGACAAACTGGCAGCCTTTACCTTCTGGGGCTGGCAGGCCGTTATTGTGGCCGCCGCGATCAGCCTGCCGCTGGGCTTGACTTCTTCCAAGGAATACGCGGAACTGGAGTGGCCCATCGACATCCTGATTACCCTGGTATGGGTGGCGTATGCGATTAACTTTTTCGGCACTATGGTGATCCGAAAGACCTCGCATATCTATGTGGCAAACTGGTTCTTCGGCGCCTTTATCCTGACAGTTGCGGTACTGCACATCGCCAACAGCATGGCGATTCCGGTCTCTTTCACTAAGTCATACAGCTTGTATGCCGGTGCAGTGGATGCCATGGTGCAGTGGTGGTATGGCCACAACGCGGTTGGTTTCTTCCTGACGGCAGGTTTCCTCGGCATGATGTACTACTTTGTACCTAAGCAAGCCGGTCGCCCCGTTTATTCTTATCGCTTATCTGTGATTCACTTCTGGGCATTGATCTCCCTGTACATCTGGGCTGGTCCGCACCACTTGCACTACACTGCTCTGCCAGACTGGGCGCAGTCTGTGGGTATGGTGATGTCTGTGATTCTGTTTGTTCCCAGTTGGGGCGGCATGATCAACGGTATCATGACCCTGTCAGGTGCCTGGCATAAACTGCGTACCGACCCCATCCTGCGCTTCCTGATCGTGTCGCTGTCATTCTATGGCATGTCCACATTCGAAGGCCCAATGATGGCAATCAAAACGGTTAACGCCCTGTCCCACTACACCGACTGGACAGTGGGCCACGTGCACTCCGGCGCCCTGGGTTGGGTGGCAATGGTGTCTATCGGCTCAATCTACCACCTGATCCCAATTCTGTTTGGTCAACCTAAGATGTACAGCACCAAGCTGGTGAACGTGCATTTCTGGCTGGCAACCATCGGCGTGGTGCTATATATCGTTGCCATGTGGATCTCTGGTGTTATGCAAGGCCTGATGTGGCGTGCGGTGAACACTGACGGCACTCTGACTTATACCTTTATTGAAAGTATTGAAGCCTCTAAGCCGTTCTACTTTGTGCGCTTCCTGGGCGGTGTCTTCGTCGTTACAGGTATGCTGATTATGGCCTACAACTGCTATCGCACCATCCGTGCGCCTAAAGGCAGTTTGCAGGCAGAAGCACAACCGGCATAAGGGAAGCAGTAAATGAAAAACGTACATGAAATAGTCGAAAAAAATACCGGCTTGATGGCGATCCTGATTCTGGTGGTTATCAGCTTCGGGGCCCTGGTGGAAATCAGTCCATTGATGTTCCAACGTCAGACCACTGAGCCGGTTGAAGGGTTGAAACCTTATACTGCCCTGCAATTGGAAGGCCGTGATATTTATATCCGTGAAGGTTGCGTGGGCTGCCACAGTCAGATGATTCGTCCGTTTCGCTCCGAGACTGAGCGCTATGGTCACTACTCTGTGGCAGGCGAAACAGTCTGGGAACACCCATTCCTGTGGGGATCGAAACGTACAGGCCCGGATTTGGCCCGTGTTGGTGGTCGCTACAGTGATGAATGGCACCGAGTCCATCTGACCGATCCCCGTGCAGTGGTACCAGAGTCAAACATGCCCGCATTCCCGTGGCTGGCAGAAAACACCCTGGATGGCAAACTGACCGCCAAGAAGATGGAAGTCTTCCGCGATTTCGGTGTGCCCTATACGGATGAAGATATCGCTGGCGCTCAGGCTGCCGTGAAAGGTAAAACCGAAATGGAAGCCTTGATCGCGTATCTGCAGTCCCTGGGTACGGCACTGAAATAACATGGACCATGTAACAGTTAATATCATCTGGACGTTGGCCATATTAGTCATATTTATTGCCATCGTGCTGTGGGCTTACAGTAAGCGCAGCCAAAAAGGCTTTGAAGAAGCGGCAAACCTGGTGTTTGACGACGAGAAGCCAAAAGCCGAGGCAAACAAAAAGCGGGAGTCATCTAACAATGAGTAGCTTTTGGAGTATCTGGGTCTCCGTTATTACCCTGGGGACCATTCTGGGCTGTTTCCTTCTGTTGCGTTGGTGCTTGAAAAACAAGACCGGTGTGGAAGAAGGCGACGATATGCATCACGAGTTCGACGGTATTGTTGAAATCAACAATCCATTGCCTCGCTGGTGGACCATTATGTTTTACGCCACTATTGTTTGGGGTGTGATTTACCTGGCTCTGTATCCTGGTCTGGGTAATTTCGCCGGCCTGCTTGGCTGGGAAAGTTCTAACCAGAACATTCGCAGCCTGGCAGAATCCAAGCAGGCACATGCTGAAGATCTGGCCAATGGCAACCTGAATGAATACAGTCGTTCCATTGCCGCAGCCGAAGAGCGTTTCGGTCCTATCTTCGAAGCCTATGCTAAGCGTAGCGTTGAAGATTTGGCCACTGACCCTGAAGCGCTTAAAGTTGGTCAGCGCCTGTTTCTGCAAAACTGTTCGCAGTGCCATGGCTCGGATGCCCGTGGTCAGCGTGGCTTCCCTAACCTGACAGACAATGACTGGTTGTATGGTGGTAGCCCGGCGCAAATCAAAGAAACGCTGAGAAACGGACGCATTGCCGCCATGCCAGCCTGGATTGATTCGATGGGCGAACAAGGTGTAAAAGAAGTAGTGGCTTATGCGCTGTCTTTGAGTGGCCGCAAGGTTGACCCGGTTCTGGCTGAAGCCGGTGAGAGCCGCTTTGCTATGTGCGCGGCCTGTCATGGTCAGGACGGCAAAGGTAACTATGCCTTTGGTGCGCCGAATCTGACAGACAATATCTGGTTGTACGGTGGAAGCGAAATGGCTGTAACCGAAACCGTGACCCACGGCAGAAACGGCGTAATGCCAGCCTGGAAGGATATTCTTGGTGAGAACAAGATCCATCTGGTAACGGCTTACGTGTATAGCTTGTCGCAAGAACAGTAATTCATCGCAAATTTGTGCCAAAGCCCTGCTTATGCAGGGCTTTTTTGTATGCCAAGGGCAGCATTTTTTAGCTGACAAGGGTAAAATGCCACTTTTATTGACCTGGCGCATGATCAACATGGCCACGGACCCTAAACTGGCACCGCGTTTTTGCAGTACAGCCTGGACTATTTAGAGACGTTATGAGTCAAACACCTCCTCCCTGGTATAAACAATTCTGGCCCTGGTTCCTTATTGCCATTCCCGTTACGTCTATCATACTCAGCACCAAAATGCTGATGCTGGCTTTAGGCGGCGAGGACAGCATGGTGATTGATGACTACTACAAGGAAGGCAAAGGCATCAATATGAATCTGGAGAAAATCCAGCACGCCAGGGATTTAGGTATAGACATACGCCTGCAATTCAGCGATGAAAGCTTGCGTTTGGAATTTGTGCAGGGTGCCCCCAACACCGGTGCGGCTTTGTCGATGCACTTTCAGCACCCTACCCTGGCAGATAAAGATTTTAATTTGTTGCTCACGCAAAATGCGGCCGGGGTATTCAGCGCGCCGCTGGCACATCCACTGGAAGGTAAATGGAAGTTAACCCTGGAGCCGTTTGACAAGCAATGGCGTATTTTACAGGATGTAGGACTGCCTCAAGCTTCGCCTATTATTTTTCGCCCCTAATTAATGCAGGCACTGTCGTTGATCTGTTTTCACTGTCATCAGCAGGTAACGGAAATCGGCCGTTACCAGACCCGTATATTGGACGAGATGCAACCTATGTGTTGCCCCGGTTGTCAGGCAGTTGCAGAGGCCATTGTAGCCAACGGCCTGGAAGACTATTACCGCTTTCGCACTGAACCTGCAGAAAAAGCCGACAGTATGCCCGATGACTTGTTGGAGAAACTGCGACTTTTTGACCAGCCAGAATTGCAGGAAGAGTTTGTCATTCATCAGGGCAAAACCAATCAGGTACAATTAAGCCTGGATGGTATCAGCTGTGCTGCTTGTGCCTGGCTTATCGAAAAGAAACTGGCCAGGCTGGCCGGTATTAAGCAGATTGCTGTGAATGTCAGTGCCAGACGAGCCATTGTCAGTTGGTATCCGCAACAAGTGGCGCTGAGCGAGATTATTAATGCCATTGAAAAAATAGGTTATCACGCTCAGCCCTTTCACCCCCAGCAGCAGGAAGAAAACTTTAAAAACACCGACCGAGCTTATCTGAAACGTATCGGCCTGGCGGGCTTAATGACCATGCAGGTCATGATGATTGCCATTGCATTGTATTTCGGTCTATTCGGCAATCTGGATGAGGACATCCGCGAGTTTATGCACTGGATAAGCCTGGGGCTTTCCATACCCGTCGTGTTTTATTCAGGGGCGGTCTTCTATCAGGGCGCCTGGCGGGCCCTGCGCAGCGGCGGTGTGAATATGGATGTGCCGGTCAGTATTGCCATTTGGGTGTTGTTTATTGCCAGTGCCAAGGCCACCGTTCTTGCCCGGGGCGAAGTGTTTTTTGAATCTGTGTGCATGTTTATCTTTCTGCTGCTTATCAGCCGTTTTCTGGAGCACCGGGCAAGACACAAAGCCGCGCAAATCTCTGCCAATATGAGCAAATATATCCCGGTCACTGCCACCCTGGTAGAACAAGGTAACACCCGGGATATACTGGCCAAACTACTTAAAACGGATCAGACCGTACTGGTTAAACCTGGTGAAACGATTCCGGTGGATGGCCAGGTGCTGGATGGTCATAGCCATGTTGACGAATCCATGCTGACCGGTGAGTTTGAGCCGGTGACTAAAACACCAGGGAGCGAAGTGTATGGCGGCGCACTGAATCAGAGCGGCACATTAACCATAAGGGTATTAAGGCCACTTAAAGAAGCCATGGTAAACCAGATCCTGCGCTTGCAGGACGAAGCGCTGCTGAATAAGCCAGCTATTGCGCAATTAGCAGACCGAATTTCCAGCTATTTTGTACTGGCGGTATTGCTGATCTCTGCCCTCACCTTCTGGTTCTGGCACGCGCAAGGCAATGCCAATGCGTTTTGGATTATGGCATCTGTGCTGGTCGCCACCTGCCCTTGTGCTTTGGGGCTTGCCACGCCTTCGGCCCTGACCAGTGCCATGGCCAGATTAAATCGCCAGGGGGTTTTATTAAAACGCGCAGATTTATTAGAGGCCCTATGTGAAATAGATACCCTGGCTTTTGATAAAACCGGGACTCTCACCGAGGGGAAATTCAGTTTGCAGCAGACCATTAATCTGTCGGCGCACAGTGACGAAATGTTGCTACGTTTAGCCGCCGCGCTGGAAAGCTATTCTGAGCACCCATTGGCTAAAGCTTTTGCCCCTTACGCCGGAACGTTAGCCGAAAACGTGCAGGTCATGCCTGGCTTTGGCCTGATCGGCTGGATTGATGGTCAGGAATACCGGATTGGTAGCCAGCACCTTATGTCTCACCCAGTGCCGGATAGTCTGAGTGCATGTAATGTGTTGCTGGCCGACCGAAATGGCATTTTGGCGGGCTTTGTCTTGACCGACCAGATTCGCCCCGATGCTGCTGCGATGCTAAAGCAACTCAACCACTATCAACATTGCATTATCAGTGGCGACAATCAGCAAAATGTTAGCAAAATTGGCCAGGCATTGCAGATTGATAGGTTATATAGTCAGTGCAAACCAGAGCAGAAACTCAAAAAGATGCAGGAATTACAGCATCAGGGACAGCATGTACTGATGATGGGGGATGGCATTAATGACGCCCCAGTGCTGGCCGCTGCACAGGTTTCAGTAGCCGTTGGTGGTGCGACCGAGTTAGCTAAAAATGCCGCTGATGTTATTTTAATTAAGCCTTCTTTGACCCTGTTACCGGTGTTATTCAATATGGCTAAACGCAGCAGGGCCAAGATAAAGCAGAACATGGCCTGGGCATTGGGTTATAACCTGTTGGTGCTGCCACTGGCCGTTTGCGGTTATTTAACCCCTTGGTTGGGGGTAGTTGGTATGTCGCTAAGCTCTATTATTGTGGTAGCCAATTCTGTTCGACTACTTAAGGCCGATTCCTAATGGGCATTTTATATATCCTTATTCCCCTTGCGATTGTGATTGTCACTATCGCCATCGTGATTTTTTTCTGGGCAGTAAAGTCCGGACAGTTTGACGACCTGGAACGTCAGGGCCACAACATTCTGTTCGATGATGACAAACCCTCGGGCGGGGATAAAAACCAGCGTGACTGATCTGACGCTGCTTTCTGCACTTCTTATTGGTCTGGCAGGCAGTGTGCATTGCGTTGCGATGTGTGGTGGCATTGTCGGTGCACTGAGTTTTTCTATTCCCAAAGATCGTTCCCCTTTGCCTTTTGAGCTGGCCTACCATAGCGGTAGACTTGCCAGTTACAGCCTGGCTGGGGCGATAACCGGGGGGCTTGGTCAGCTTTTCAGCCATCAGATTGCGGGCGGCATGGCTATTTTGAATTTGCTCAGTGGCTTGTTTCTGCTGGCCCTGGCGCTGTATATCGGCAATTGGTGGCGCGGCTTGTCTTGGTTAGAAAAACAGGGAGCTAAGTTGTGGCGACCGGTTGCACCGCTGTCTAAACGCTTTATTCCGTTTAAAAGTCCGGCATGGGCGCTGCCTTATGGATTGATCTGGGGGTGGTTGCCCTGTGGTTTAGTGTATTCCAGTTTAACCTGGAGCCTGGCAGCCGGCAGCGTCCATCAGGGCGCACTGTTGATGCTGATGTTCGGGCTTGGAACTCTGCCAGCCCTGTTGACCCTGGGGCGTTTTAGTCAACAATTACGGCCTTTACTGGCACATCCGCGTAGCAAACAGATTATTGCGGTGTTGTTAGCGATCAGTGCCCTGTGGCTGCTTTTATCGCCCTATGTGATGGCAGTTGAAGCCTGACCCTGAAGTTAGTTGATTTCGCTTACACCTATGCCAAAAAATGCTAAGCTAGCCATCTGTCTGGCCATTTATCTATAGCCACAATGAATCAACACCGCGAATGTACCATCAGTTGTCAGAATTGCAGCATCAGTCAGTTGTGTTTGCCTTTTACTCTGAATGAGAAGGAACTGGATAAACTCGACAATATTATTCAGCGTAAGCGGCCATTTCAGAAAAATGAACGATTGTTCCAGTCCGGGGATAAGTTAAACAGCTTGTTCGCGGTGCGCTCCGGCTCTTTTAAGAGTTTCGTATTGGCCTCTGACGGAGAAGAGCAAATTACCGCTTTCCATTTACCAGGGGATATCATTGGGTTTGATGCTATTCACAACCAACAACATAAAAGCTTCGCGCAGGCGCTGGAAACCTCGATGGTATGTGAAATCCCCTTCCAAACCATGGAAGCCTTGTCTGGCGATTTACCGAGGCTGAGACAACAGATAATGCGCTTGATGAGCAATGAAATCCTTGCAGATCAAGATATGTTTATGTTGCTTAACAAACGCACCGCTAACCAACGACTGGCGCATTTTTTGGCGCATCTGGGTGACCGTTACCATCAACGCGGCTTTTCCGGCAGCCAGTTCCGTCTCAGTATGACCCGTGCGGAAATTGGAAATTACCTGGGTTTAACCGTAGAAACCATCAGCCGCCTGCTAACCAAGTTTCAAAAGCAGGGCCTGATAAAAGTAGATGGCAAATTTATTACCCTGGTACAACCTGCTCAGCTTAAGGAAGTGCAGGACAGTTCCGCGACGACTAGTTAAAAACTTTCCCCTTCGGACTTGATCTAACGCAATCATACTGATTGGATAGAAATGTAGTTTGTACATAGACTAAACACATTGGATCTGCCGGAGGAGATGGATGATTAATTATAAAAAATTGCTGGTCGTCATTGACCCTACCACTGAACAACAGAAAGCTTTAAAAAGAGCGGTACTGATAGCGGGTAAAACCGGCGCAAGCATTACTGCTTTTCTGTCCATTTATGATTTCTCCTACGAAATGACCACTATGCTGTCGGTGGACGAACGCGAAACTATGCGTCAGGCCGTGGTGGACGACAGAACGGAATGGTTGACCGAATTGCTGTCGGAGCAGATAGACGACCCATCATTGGCTGTTGATGCAAAAGTGGTATGGCACAATCGGCCATTTGAAAGCATTATTTATGAAACCATTGAACAGCAGTATGATCTGATCATTAAAGGTACCCATGAACACAGCGGGTTAAAGTCAGTGATCTTTACCCCTACCGACTGGCATTTAATGCGTAAAGCCCCCGTTCCTGTATTGCTGGTGAAAGAACATGACTGGCCTGAACAGGGACAGATACTGGCTGCGGTCAATGTTGGTTCAGTAGACACAGAACATGCTTCGTTGAATCAGAAGGTTACTCACACGGCGTTAGATTTTGCCCGCACCCTCAACGGTCAGGTTAACCTGGTGAATTCTTATCCTGGCACGCCGGTAAATATTGCCATCGAAATTCCTGAATTTGACCCTGCCAGTTTTAATCAATCGGTGAAAAACCACCATATCGATGCGATGAAAACCTTTGCCAGTACGCATGGTATTGATATGACCCATTGTTATGTGCGCGAGGGCTTACCTGAAGATGTGATCCCCACTGTGGCAGAAAAACTGGATGCTGAACTGGTGGTTATTGGTACCGTAGGACGACATGGTATTTCTGCAGCATTGATTGGCAATACCGCTGAACATGTTATCGATATGCTCGATTGCGATGTTCTGACGGTTAAACCTGACGGCTTTGTCAGCCCATTGCAACAAAAGTAAGTTAATCTTCCCTACGGCCCCATTGTTGTATGCACAGCAATGGGGTATCCGATTCCTGCTGCTTGGCAGCGTCAATTTACAGCCCGCTACTCAAGATAGGTTGAAATTAGAATGGCGTCGCAAAATCACCAGCGTTTACTTAAAAGTGCCAGATCCTGGGCCAATTGGAGTGACAGTGCATTCAGCTTATTTGGTATCAGATTCGGCTGGGACTTTATTATAGGACTGATCCCAGGTCTGGGTGACGTTATCAGCGTGCTGATTTCAATGAGACTGTTAATCGTTGCACGCGCACTGGGTGCCCCGCTGCGTTTGCAGCTGCGCATACTGGTGAACTTATTGTTAGACTTTTTTGTCGGTCTGGTACCTATCATTGGGGACGTGCTGGATGTGTTTTTCCGAGCCAATCAGATGAATCTGCGGCTACTGGAGAAATGGTATAACACCAACAGGATTGCCCAATCCAAGATGTAAGCCAAGCATCAGCAGAGCTGTAACTTGTGCGTTATGCAGGTATAATCCCGGCCTCATTGCAGAGGTACCCCATGACGCGATTAGAAGATTTAACCGCTAAACAGAAATACGCTTTCAATAAACTCCAGAAACGACTGCGCCGCTGCGCGGGGAAAGCCATTGACGATTTCAATATGATTGAGCATGGCGATAAAGTTATGGTGTGTTTGTCTGGCGGCAAAGACAGTTATGCGATGCTGGATATTCTGCGTTATCTGCAAAAAGTGGCACCTATTCAGTTCGAACTGGTGGCCGTCAATCTTGATCAGAAGCAACCTGGATTCCCTGCTCATGTATTGCCGGCCTACCTGGACAGCCAGGGCGTTGACTATAAAATCGTCACCGAAGACACCTACAGTATCGTTAAGGAAAAGATCCCCGAGGGCAAAACAACCTGTTCGCTATGTTCCAGATTAAGACGTGGCATTCTTTATCGTACCGCCACAGAGTTGGGCGCCACCAAGATTGCCTTGGGACACCACCGTGATGACATGCTGGAAACACTGTTTCTCAACATGTTTTATGGCGGAAAATTAAAGTCTATGCCACCTAAGCTGGTTAGCGATGATGGTAAGCAAATGGTCATTCGCCCTCTGGCGTACTGCGCTGAAAAAGACCTGGAGCGATATGCAGAGTTAATGGAATTTCCAATTATTCCCTGTAATCTTTGCGGCTCTCAGGAGAATCTGCAGCGCAAAGTCATCAAGCAAATGCTGCAGCAGTGGGATAAACAATATCCCGGCAGGATTGAGAATATGGCAAGAGCGTTGCAAAGTGTCACGCCGTCACACTTGGCGGATCCTGCTCTGTTTAACTTCGCCGACCTGAAAACCCAGGAACATCCGTTTGAAGATGGCGACATTGGCTTTGATCAGCCAGACATTAGGCCACCTCAAAATCCTGCCGACATAGATGAAGAACAAATAGTTCAAATCGTACAGCTAAGCTAATGTGCTTGTTTGGGAAGGGGTGCCCTTCCCTTCTTTACTCGGTTATCGCCGTAATGCGGTACGGCCTTACAGGTAAACGCAACTGACCTTTGTTTTCCAACCAGTCTTTACTTAGACGTAGCTCGCCTTCGCGTATAGACAGATCAGGTTGTAATTTGTCGTTCAGCCAGATAGCGTCAGACGCCATATTTTTATCAAAGTGAAGCACCAATCCCTTTACTGATGGCATCATAAACGCCAGAAAGCTGCCCATGGAATCAAAAAACTCGGTGTACTGATCATACAGCAAAACTAGCTCCTGCAGGTCGTACGCTGTTTTCAGGTACTCTGCTTTAGTTTCCAGTTGCACTGACATGTCACATTGATTTACCGGTTCGGTTAATTCAAATCTTGCAACGGCTTTAGCCAGGCTCAGAGCTTTTTCAGAAGGCACCGTGAACCTTTGTTCTTGCGTTATCTGCAAAGGAATATCCTGCTTTTGGGTATGCAGATAAGCGGATTCAAGGTGACACATTTGCTTGCTTTGGTGATGCATAAAGCCAAAGGCAAATTGCAAGGCCGACAGTTCGTCCTTATCCAGCTTACGTGTATGGCTATACAATGTAGCGTAATCCAGTTCCAGTGACTCAGCCGCTAAAGCTGCACCGGAGAAGGCCATAAGACCAAGAAAAAGCATTCTCATGAATTTAAATATTTCCTGTTAACTCGAATCATCTGCAGTAACTCATCAATATAATCCTGACCACGCTCTGAGTATCCCATCAGTCCTTCCACCAGATATTCAGCGGTAACGGTTTGCTGATTTCGACGTAAACCCGCCCGGATCCCACGCAGTTCGCTGTAGGCATAATGACTGTTGATATTGGTGAGATAGGCCTGAACAGCATGAGATAAATCGCGGAATCGGGCTACCTCATGGCCAGCATCTTCTTCTCGCTGCCGAGGTACAAACCCGCACCCTTTTCTAAAGCACCACATACCGAAAAAATTGTATCCCTGCCGGGCAAATCTGGAGGTTCCCCAAGCGGATTCATTAGCGGCCTGCACCAACACCAGTTCTACCGGAACGATATCTACCCGCCTTAACAACCGGTTGATACTGTCTATATCTGCGGGCGCTTTAGCCAGTTTGTATGTTTGACTGAGTTTTTCCAGTTTGCGCTTCTGCAACTGGGTTAGCGGTTGCCCGTCGATCATTTTTTGCCGAATGGCCTGCAACATATTCCTGTCATGCAAGATGAGCTGATTGTGGTATTCCACCGCTGGCCGGAGATAATCGAAGAATGCCTGTTTCTTTTCTTCTACATTTTCAAAAGCATTAAAATCAGGCACCGGCATGGCCAATTGCTTGGGCTCCGGCAACAGTCCTTGTTCCTCTCTGTGTAAAAATGGATAGACTAGCGCAAACCCAACGACTGCAATGAAGACCGCTCTAATTACCCAGCCAGCATCAGGCATGGAAAATTGATTCACCATTTTGAGAATCTCCGCTTTGTCCGGTCAGGCGCACTGCCACACCGAATATCTCTCTGTATAGCACGCCTTTGGTGTTGTAGTAAAAGGGGGCAACCCAGATCATGGCAATACCAAAAGTCAGGACAACCAATACAAACAACAAAGCAAACAACAGATAGAGCAGGATAAATTGCTGCCACTTAAAGCTGACGACCCGAATGGACACATAGATCGCCCGTAGCGGCGTCATGCCTTTTTCCACCACCAGTGGTAGCACGAAACTGCAGGCAATCATGAGGTAAAGTCCAGGAACAATCATTAATAGCAGGCCAATCTCCACAATTAAACTGACCATTAAGGCACTTAATGAGAGCAACAAGGCTTTGGACAAAAAATGAAACAGATGAGATGGACGGGAACGACCGCCAACAGCATGATTGACCCCCATCATCATTAGGCCGGTAATTAAAGGGGCGGTCAGTAAGGTAAGAAGAATCTCTGTCATTAACTGAACATTTGGAGCCATTAAATCCAATCCCTTTAGCTGAGCAATCTGGGCAAGCACCATCACTGCCAGCAAAGCTAAAGAGAAAACCAACAAAATGGCTTGTACCATCACCCATTTAGTTACATGGGTGATATCCCATGCCTCCTTCAAGAGACCTTTAAGATCCAGGGTGAAATCACCTGCCATGGCCTTTGCCAGACTACCGCCGAGAATGAGTGATTTGTTTTCTTCCAATGTTTAAGACCTGAAGCATATACAACGGGCATATCATACCAGTTCAGAACCGGAATAAGTGAAATGCTTAGGAGAATAGGTCCCAACAGACCAGAAATTAGTCTCTGAGGGCTGATTAGTCCGCTTGAGATTCACTTTCAGCTAATTTCCAATCACTAATTTCACTGCCAGTAAAATTAACAATATACCCATTAAGCGATCAAACCAGAATCCCTTGCTTTGCAGGAAACGTCTGACAGGTTGTGCGGCCAATAAGAAAGACAGGGCAATAAACCAGAGTCCCGTTGCAAACGCCAGGTATACACCATAAAACAGCTTAACCTGCATAGGGGTTGTAACAGAAATCACTACTGCAAACAGGGACAAAAAAAACAGCGTCGCTTTCGGATTTAATCCATTTGTGACGAAACCAACAACAAAGGCCTTGCCGTCTGAGATTTGCCCTTTTTGCGCATTGCTTGCTGATTTACCGGCAGCGCTACTGCCAATAGCTTTAAATCCTATATACGCAAGATAGGCTGCCGCTGCATAACTAAGCACATTAAACAACCAAGGTGTGGTTTGGATCAGCAGGCCGATACCCAATAACGAATATGCAACATGTAAGAGAATAGCCAGTCCGATACCTATGCTGGTGTATATTGCGGCACGTCTGCCGTAGCTGACACTGTGCTTTAACACAATCGCAAAATCAGGGCCCGGGCTGGCTACCGCTAAAAGGTGAACGGTAGCAATAGCTAAAAACTCCAGCCAGTATGGCTGCATTTGTTCCAACATCAACAACACTCTATTGGGAATACGGTAATAAAAGTTCTTCAACAAACCTAGGGACTATTTTCGTTGCCCTACCCTGTCGTTTCTCAATAAACAATCCGTCACTGGCATCCAGATTGAGTTCGACTGTATAAGCTCCCGCCCAACTTGCTTCGGCAACAAAACCCGCAGCAGGATATACCGTGCCTGAGGTGCCGATGGATATAAATAGATCTGCCCGGGCTATCGCCGCTAAGATCTCATCCATAAACAATGGCATTTCGCCAAACCAGACGATATGGGGGCGCAGCGTACTAGCCGGGTGACAACAAGGGCAACGATCCTGTGCGTTGAAGCTTGCGGTCATTAGGTGCACCAGACCGCTTCGGGTACATCTGGCTTTAAGTAACTCGCCATGCATAGGTAGTACCCTTTGGCTGCCAGCAGTTTGATGCAGGTTATCGACGTTTTGGGTGACCAGCAGAAAGTCACCTTCACAAGCTTGTTCCAACCTTGCCAAGGCAAAATGCGCAGCATTGGGCTTCACAGAGCCATCAAGAAGTTGCTGACGTCTTTGGTTGTAAAAGCGGTAAACCAAATCAGGATTTGCCTTGAAAGCTTCCGGTGTAGCCACGTCCTCAACCTGATGATGTTCCCACAAACCATCATTGTCGCGAAAGGTTTTCAATCCGGATTCAGCGGATATACCTGCACCAGTGAGGACAACAATATTTTTGTATTTCATGCAGTTTGACGTTGTGTGGATTCTCTGATTACCAACTCCGGCTCAAAATGCTGGTGAACGGTTTCCAATTTACCCTTACCTGATCGCTGAATCATAATTTGTGAAATAAGCAGACTGGCAGCTTTTTTGGCAATTAAATTGGTGGGCTGTGCTGCAGTAGTGAGTTTCGGCCAGGTTTGGCGCGAAAAGGGACTGTCCTCAAAACCTGCAATGGATACCTGCTCCGGCACCGAAACATTGCTCAACCGTGCAGCAAATAGCGCACCCGCTGCAATCTCATCGTTACAGGCAAAAATGGCGCTGGGCGGTTTGGCCAGCGACAGCAAGTGCTTCGCGCCTTTTACACCCGACTCAAACGAGTAACGGCCATCATAAAGATAGTCAGGATTAAAGGTGATGCCTGCATCTTCTATGGCTGCCCGATAACCATTCAAACGCTCGTCGGTAGAGCGGTGACCTTTATCACCACTGATAAACGCAATATCCCGGTGGCCTAAATCGATCAGATGGCGGGTGATTTGATAGGCTGCTTCATGGTCATGCACAAAGATACAGGGTGTTTTCTCCGGTTTATGGCCTGAGCCTGAGATAATTCGCACAAACTGAATATCCATTTCACCCAATGCATCTAACACGTCAGGCATTTCCGATAAAGGCGGAGAGATCACCAGCCCGGCCAGTTGCGACTTAGTAATCATGGTTTTTAGTTCATCAACTATCGTGGGTGAATTTGCATTGCAGGGGTGAATAATCAGCTCATAGCCCTTGTCACGGCACTCAGCCAGAATGCCATTTTGCATATCGATAACATAATACGCATTGGGGTTGTCGTACACATACCCCATGGTATAGGAGCGAGTTCCTGCCAAGTTACGCGCGGCCAGATTTGGCTCGTACTGTAACTGCCGAATGGCATCGTTGACCTTCTCAATCGTGTCAGCCCTGACAGCCGCTTCTTTGTTAATCACCCGTGACACCGTCTTAATTGACACTCCAGCCAATTGGGCCACGTCCTTAATAGTTGATTTCATTTGGGTTCTCTCGACTCAATTGGCAGTTAGTAAACATGATGATTAGCATAAATGCCAGTCCTTTACTTATGGATGTTGCAAATCCTGCGATGTCGTATGTCACTAACAACTGACTAGCGTAAAAAGTAACATCCATTCAGCGCTACTTAACCCAGCCAGACAGACAAGTTGTTACAATTGAAAGGTAACACTTGTAATTTCATTGTAAGAAACACATTGATAGTTCATTAACTATGCGGTAATTTCGCACTTAATGACAGCGTTGTCATGATGTGACAACGGCGCTGTCATTTTTAATAACAGCAAATGACAACGCTGTCACTCACACAAAACAATTCATGAGAGGGCATCATGACTTCAATAAGACTGAACAAAGTAACACAGGGCTTGTGCTTAGCATTGGCACTTGGCAGCACTACAGCCAGCCAAGTGGTAATAGCTCAGGAATCAGCATCAGGCGCAACGGATTCGGTGGAAACCATTCAGGTTCGTGGCATCCGTCGTTCTCTGGAAGCTTCGATGAATACCAAGCGATTCGCCAACACAGTGGTTGACGCCATAACATCAGAAGACATCGGTAAATTTCCAGACAAAAATATTGGTGATGCGCTTCAACGTATCTCTGGTGTAACAGTGGATCGCCAGTACGGCGAAGTAAGCGGCGTAACCATTCGCGGCACTGCACCTGAGCAAAGCAGAATTCTGCTGAATGGCAATACGGTAGCCAGTACTTCCTGGTATGACTTAGGGCCGGCGACACGTACTTTTAATATGGAGCTGTTGTCCGCGGAGCAAGTATCTGCAGTTGAAGTCCATAAAACCCCAGAAGCTGCATTAGAAGAAGGCGCATTAGGTGGCACAGTAAACCTAACAACCCGCAAGCCCCTTGGGCTGGATGCAAACACCTTCATGATCTCTGGTGAATTGGCGCGAGGTTCTTTATACGATGAAACTGATCCGGGTTTGTCAGGACTGGCCAGTTGGAAAAATGAAGCATCCTCTTTCGGTGTACTAGCCGCCTACTCCATTGAGCAACTTACTTCAGGGCGACATGTACTTGAGTCATTGAGTGGCTATTATGAGTATTTTCCTGAAAGTCAGGACACCGGCCAAGAGTCTACCGTTGGCGCCTGGGGCATTGGTTCACAAGCTTTTAAAGCAGAACGTGAAAGAACCAGTGCTCAGGTTACGCTTCAATTTGCACCTACAGATTCTGTTGATGTCTCACTAGATTACTTTAGATTCGAGTTTGACAATCCTCATGTAAACCACAACTTCCTGACGGTTAGTGCTCGTGGTGCTGGAGCCACAGATGTGCAAAACAATGCTAAAGGCGGCACTGAGAAGGCAACAATTCTTCCGGCATATGCCTCAATTATTTACAACCCGGTTGTCCGCCATGCCGTCAATATGAAGGCTGATGTACTAAATCTGACTCACGCTTATACTGGTGACGGATTCAAAGTCTCCGGCACTATTGGCCGCTCTACCTCAGAAGGTGGCACACAAGGAGGTTCTTCATCCTGGTGGATCCCTGCGACGGATGAAGGCGACAGAATCGGCGATCCAGCTTTTCCAAATCAGGGCAGCGTAGACGGTGGCTTCACCTATGATGCAACAGGACCATACCAGGTATGGTTAACGTCCTTAGATGCAACAGATGCCAGCCAGTTAAAACATGCGCAAGAAGCCAACTATGAGACCACAGTGCAGAAGCACGATGTCAACTATGCGCAATTAGACTTGAGCATCGATCTTGAAGATGGATTCTTCACTAAAGTTGAAACTGGTGTGAAGTTCAACAGTAGTGATTTCGCCAGAACAGCATTTAATCGTAATCCTGCAGAAATCATCGGATTTGTACCCAACGGTAACCTGAGTAACTGGACAGGTGGCATACTGTCCGGATTGCACTCACAAACATCGGGCCATACTCTGAGCAGCTACGCTTACTTAGATGAAGACAAATGGTGGGATTTCATCAGCCAGAAGTATCAAAATGGTGAGTTAGTAGAAGTCGCTAATCTGGGAAATACCTTCGAAATCAACGAAGACATGCTGGCATATTATGTTCAGGCTGACTTCGCAGGGGAAAACCTTCGCGGTAATATCGGTCTTCGGTACGTAGACACCGATCAGGCTTCTCGTGGCTTTGCTGGTGGTCAGGCGTTTTCTGATGATGTGAGTTACGACAATTGGCTACCCAGCATAAACGTTGCCTATGATTTGACCGATGATGTGATTTTGCGTGCAGGCGCTTCCTCGGTTATGGCTCGTACCAACTATAGCGATCTGAAGCCAGGCCTGGCGATAGATGCAAACATTGGTAGTGCGCAAGGTGGTAACCCCAGCCTTAAACCCTATGAAGCTGACCAGGTAGATGTGGCGGCAGAGTGGTACTTCTCACCCTCCTCTATGGCCTCTGCGGCGTTGTTTTACAAAGATATCGCCAATGTAGTTTTCAATTCGGAAAGCATCCAATTTGTTGAAGGTTGTGGTGCATCAGAAGCCGATTGGGGCAAGTGCCGCGTCACTCAGCCACAAAATGGCGGTGAAGGAAAAGTCACAGGTCTGGAACTTCAGTTACAACATACTTTTGACAATGGTGTTGGCTTTATAACCAACTACACCTACGTGGATAGTGAAACTACCCGACCTGATGGTTCCAAAGAAATGGTACCAGGCGTTTCTGAAAATTCATTCAATGGTTCGGTATTCTTTGAAAACGAATTGTTGAGTGCCCGCCTGGCGTATAACTGGCGCTCTGAATGGGTTGGCGTTGGTGCCGTACAGTCTGTAAGAAACGACAGTTACCAGCAGGTGGATGCCTCAGTAACCTGGCATGTTACGGATGCGTTGGATGTAACATTGGAAGGGGTTAACCTGACTAATGAAACTATTGAGTCGTACGACATCAACTATGACCTGACGCAAAACACCATTGAATTTGGCTCTCGTTACTATTTAAGTGCGAGCTACAAA
>NZ_BAAAEI010000006.1:227309-458973 GCF_039522935.1 Bowmanella denitrificans
AAAATTAATCGTGGTTGGTGGAGGCACTGCCGGTTGGATGGCAGCCTGTGCCGTCGCTAAACAGCTTCCCTACCTGGATGTGACGTTGTTGGAGTCGCCGGCAATTCCTCCAGTGGGTGTAGGGGAAGGTTCTACCCCGCACTTTAAACGCTTTATGACTCTTCTGGGGATTGACGAGTCAGTCTGGATGCCTGCCTGCGGCGCAACATATAAGAATGGAATCTTCTTTCGCAATTGGAATGGCAAACAGGACCAATATTTCCATCCATTTTATTGCAAGGAAGACGTTAAAACTGCAGAGGTGTTCTTCTATTTGGCAAATCAACGCCGCAGAGGAATGCCGATTGATGTGGATATTTGTGATTACTTTATTACCGGCCATCTGGCCCGGCAACACAAAGCGCCGGTATCACAACAAAAAGCGATAAACACCGAGTATGGCTATCACTTTTCCGCTGATCGACTGGCCACTTTTCTGAAGAGTATTGCTATTGGTTTGGGTGTGACGCACAAGCTTGGTATGGTTGACAGAGTCACATTGGTACCCGAAGGTGATGAGGTTGCATCACTAATATTGCAGGACGGCCAGCGCCTTGAAGCGGACTTGTTTATTGATGCCAGTGGATTTCAGTCAATATTGCTGGGTAAGGCACTGAAAGTGCCATTTATCCCCTTCTCTGACCAACTATTAACTAACCGCGCCGTTACCCTGGCAACAAAACAGACGCCGCCTTTCACCTTCACAGATTCTATTGCCATGAATGCAGGATGGCGCTGGCGTATTCCCCTGCAAGATCGCATTGGCAACGGCTATGTTTATGCAGATGCCTTTATTTCCCCTGAACAGGCCGAACAAGAGCTGATTGGTGAATTGGGTGAAAACGTGGTTGATGGCAGTATTCGTCATCTGAGCTTTACCGCCGGTATGCGCCAAAAAACCTGGGTGGGTAATGTACTGGGTATCGGTTTAGCACAGAGCTTTGTTGAACCGCTGGAAGCCACATCTCTAATGGTGACTCAACTATGTGTAGAATTTTTCATCCATCATATGAATAGCCAAGATGGAACATTGCAGGATAAACAACAACAATTAAACCAGCAGATCAACGGTCTTCTGGCAGGAATCAAAGATTACATTGTCTGCCATTACGCAGCCAGTCAACGAACAGATACCAAATTCTGGCAACAGGCTTCCCACGTCGATAAGGGCCCCGTACTAATAGACATTATGCATACTTGGAGAAATGGACAGGATGTTGATGAAGTACTTTATACAAAAGACAAAGAGTTGGCTTACTTTCGCCCTTCCTGGTACGCCATTTTAAACGGCATGGACTATCACGCCGAAAACACTGCTACTCCGGGCGATGTTTTACCAATGAATCTGCTGAATCAAGCCATACACTATAGCCAACGCCTTTGTGAGGAAAACTTCATTTCTCAAGATAAGTTACTGCACGAATTTACCCGAGCAGGCTGACTTATATTGGCCAGATTGTGGTGTAACAGCAAGGTTTTAAGTACTTTGTATTAACAAAGAAAATCCAACACATGTTACCACATTGTAAAAAACTGGTTGCTATGCAGAAAATTCTCATGTAGCTTTACTTCATGACAACGCTGTCATCTGGTTGTTGCAGCGCTTGTCATTTTAAATAAAAACAAATGACAACGTTGTCATTTACACAATTTAGCTTCATGAGAGGGCATCATGACATCAACCAAACTCAATAAGATCACGCAGGGGCTTAAGCTGGCTCTGGTCGTGGGCGCGACTATCAGTTCTCAGCAGGTGACCGCGCAAGAAACGCAGCAAGCAGAGGGTGTAGAAACCATCGAGATTCGTGGTTTACGTGCATCAACTCAAGCGGACTTGAACAACAAACGCTTTGCTGATGGCATTCTCGACAGTATTACTGCTGAAGACATTGGTAAGCTGCCAGACTTAACCTTAGCAGATACATTACAGCGTGTTGCTGGTGTACAGATCACACGTTCTGCAGGTGAAGGTTCTGCCGTAAATATTCGTGGTGTGGGTGAAGTTGGCACATTGTTGAATGGTGAGCAGTTCCTGAGTGCAGGCTCTATTACTACTGTTCAGCCTAACTTCTCTGACATTTCTTCTTCGTTAGTAAGTGGAATTGATGTTCACAAGTCCCCTACTTCTAAAATTTTGGCCGGTGGTATCTCCGGTACTTTGGATCTGAAGACTATACGTCCGTTCGATCTTAAAGAAGGTTTTACCTACGTTGGTTCAGCCGAACTTACCCGTGGTAACTACACTAAAGAAAATGATAAGAAAATTACCTCATTTTTTGGTTACAACGATGAAAAATTTGGCGTAACGGCTTCTATTTCCTGGGATACCAACACTCTTGCAAACTATCGCCTAGGTACTCCAAATATTGGATGGTCTGGTGCTCAGACTGAAGGTGATGCATGGGACGGTATTGGTGAAGATAGAACTGGTGACGGTGACAAAAATGATGCATTAGTTACCTTTATCGGTTACGGGAACATGGGCCGTCAATCTGAACGTGAACGTTTAGGTGTTGTAACTACATTGCAAGCTCAGTTAAGCGATTCCATCCAAATGGTTGCTGACGTTTTTTACACCGAAATGGACGACGCCGATCGCTCCATTGGCATGGTAGCAGATAACGCATGGGGTTATTTTGGTTGGGAAGAACACGGCAGTGATCTTGTCAAACGCGGTGTGATTAGTGACGGTGGTCTTGCCGGTGCAGATCTTTATACTTCGAATACAGGTGTGTTGAACGCACCTCGCGTAGCATCCACATCAGAAAGCCGCACTAATGACCGTGACTCTCTGAACATGAATCTTGAGTTCACCTTTGACAATGGTGGCCCATTGAGCGGTTCAGTGCGTTATTTACACGGTGAGGGGCAGCGTGAAACTACACATAATATCGTTCAAGCGTTCTTGACTGACGGTTCTAGGCAGAATCTGTTCCGTAACGATGGTACTGGTGAAATACCAGTGCATCCTGAAGGTTATTCAGACCTAGTGCCTATTGAAAGGGACTTTTCTGGTAAGCATCCGCAATTAAAGCTGCCCTCATTGGGGGGTGGAATGAGTGATTACGCAATAGTTTCTACCTACTCTGAAGAAAACTATTACGAAGAAGCTACTCTTGATGTGTTGCGTGCCGACGGTACTTACGAATTCGATACCAGTCACCTACGTGCCGTAGAATTTGGTGTGCGCAAAGGTAAACGTGATGTTACCCGAGACACTTACGTATTACTCGCCCCGATCAATCAAGATGGTCTGTCAAACGATGTAATGTGGAAAGACCAAGGTGAAGTCGCTAACGATACAAACGGTGATGGTGAGTTCAGTCGCGCCGGTGGTGACAAAACTATTGGTTATGACAATTACTTGAATTTTGCCAACTTACCTTCATCTTGGGTTATTCAGTCTGGTGACTTTGGTCCAGTTAATGTAGGTAACTTCTACTTTATAAACCCAGAAATACTGGATGACCATATCGGTTTCCAAAATGAACTGTACCCAGGTAACTTCAAAGCATCTCAGCCAGGTGATAGTTATAAAGTACAGGAAAACACCAAGTCTGCTTATTTCAATGTCAAGTTGGATGGCCAGTTAGGCGAAATGCCATATAAAGCTAATGTCGGCTTACAGTACATTAAAACTGACCTGAATGTCGTACAGAATCTATTGGGTTCCGATGTTATCTGTCGCGCATGTCCAGGTATCGTAGCTGATGTGGGTGACGTAGTGACCGATCGTTCATTCAGCGATACGCTACCGTCTGTTAACTTCAAACTGAATCTGACTGATGAACTGATTGCGCGTGCCAGCTATGGTAAAACGATGACTCGCTTAAACACCCGTAACTTGGGTGCTGGTATGACAGTAAATAGCACGATTAACCAAGGTGAAGTTAGTGATGTTCCCGTTGGTGAGCGTTACGCCGTTGAAGCGAATCGTGGCGGTAACCCTAACTTGGCGCCTACTCGTGCAACCAATCATGACCTGACGTTGGAATGGTACTTTACAGATTCCGGCTTGCTCAGTGTCGCTTGGTTTAAGATGGATGTGGACTCCTACATTGCTACTGATGTCACTAGAGAATATGTACCAGACCCATCCGATGGCGTAGTTCGTCGCCAAGTCGATGTTCGCGGTCCAGTTAACGGTGACGGTGGCAGTATTAAGGGTTGGGAGTTTGCCTATCAGCAAGGCTTTGACTTCTTACCAGGTTTCTGGAGTGGCTTCGGTGCGGGCTTGAACTATACCTATGCACCTAGTACTTCTGACACTCTTGACTTTGAAGGTAACGAACTTCCTCTGGCCGAGAACTCTGAAAACTCGGGTAACGCGGTACTGTGGTATGAGAAAGACGGTTGGCAATTCCGTATTGCCGCTAACTATCGCAGTGAGCGCTTTATCGGTCAAAATGGCCGTAACTTTGGTGGCGGTGGTTTAGCTTTATTTGCTAAGCCAACTACTTACGTAGACATGTCAGCAAGCTACGACTTTAATGACAACATTAGTGTGTATTTTTCCGGTAGCAACTTGACCAAAGAGTTTGAGGACCAATATTTCCAATGGGAAGATTACACTGTCGCTCAGGATATCTACGAGCGTCGTCTGACCATGGGAGTGCGTGGACGTTGGTAGAAGCCAATTAAATATAAAAAGTCCTCGGATTCGAGGACTTTTTTTTTGTATATTTATACTTTATTTATGGGGACATGCAGATGTTTAGTAGCGGCACACAAACCAAAAAAATATTAATTTTGGGAGGAGGCACAGCTGGTTGGATGACAGCCATGATACTGGCCAAAAAGCTTAATAAACATGGATTTGAAGTTTCACTGCTTGAATCTCCTGATATTGGCACAATTGGTGTCGGTGAAGGTTCGACTCCTGCATTAAGTGCATTTTTTAAAAGCATGGGAATAATGGAAGAGGAGTGGATGCCAGCCTGCAATGCTACTTATAAAGCAGGGATTACTTTTGACGGATGGTCAACCAAACCTGGTTTCACACAATACTTTCACCCTTTCAAGTTCAGGCTTGATGAACAATTTTCACAAGCTTTTTTCCATTCAATACAAATGCGCCGAAAAGGCATCGATATCCCTGCGCATCCTAGCCCATTTTTTTTAAGCCCTTTATTAGTAGAGAAACAACTCTCTCCCATTCCCCACTATAACTTCCCATTTGAACCTAGTTATGGATACCACTTCGATTCAGGCTTACTTGGCCTGTTTCTTAAAAAGAAATCAGCTCAACTCGGTATTCAGCACATTGAAGGTAAAGTTGAGGAAGTATTACTTGATAATGAAGGTTATATAAGTAAATTAGTCGTTGAGCAAGGAGCCCACTATTCAGCAGATCTTTTTGTGGACTGCTCAGGTTTTTCATCTGTATTAATGCAAAAAGCTCTTAAAGTTGACTTTAAAAGTTTTGCGTCAAACTTATTTAACGATTCAGCAATTGCAATGCCCAGTGATATTGGGCAGCAAATTCCATCAGAAACTCGGTCTACAGCAATGAAAAATGGGTGGCGTTGGCAGATTCCGTTAACAAATAGATTTGGCAATGGTTACGTATATAGTACGCAATACTGCACACCTGACCAAGCTGAGAAAGAACTTAGAGAAGCTTTGGGGTTGTTGGACTCCCAAGTTGTTGCCCGGCACTTAAAGATGAAAGTCGGTCGTATTGAAAAGCACTGGCATAAAAATTGTCTGGCGATAGGTTTATCACAGGGGTTTATTGAACCCCTGGAAGCAACTGCATTGTTTCTCGTCCAACAATCTGCAGCGTTGTTTGCTGATGCGTTTACACATGGGAAATTTACAGAAGAAAATCAAGCAAATTACAACGATACCATTAACGGCTATTTCGAAGGGATAAGGGATTACATAGCGGCTCATTACTACACAAACTCTCGCACAGACACTCAATACTGGATTGACTGTCATAATAATCACGATGGCCAGTCTGATACACTAAAACATATACTGTCCGTTTGGAAAAAAGGTGAGGATCTTACTGCAGAATTAAGACGAATGGGTGTAACAAAATACTATACATCGGTATCCTGGCATTGCCTTCTAGCAGGAATGGGAATATTTCCTGAACAAGATACATTGCGAGCCCCACACCCAAATGAAAGACAAGTAAATATGTCTATCGTTGGTGACTTTCTGCATCGCTGTAGTTTAAACTTTGATCCTCATATTGAGCAGTTAAAAAAACTCGCATCAAAGGTGTGCTAATACTCAAATACCAACCAGTTAGAATACTTATAGACGATTTAGGAAGTGTTGATGTAATGGAGTGGCAGACACAGCTTTTGCTATTCCTTCACGCATCTGGGCCAATCCCTGACAAAGGTATTGGTTATCTATTTTATCTATGCAAGGATCGTAGGTGTTTGGATAACAGTTAAATCCATCGTAAATTGCCAACCAGCTGTTAGGTTGGAAAATTTCATGTCGTTGCCGCACCAAAATACCATTTGTTTGATATAGGGACATCCGATGCATTAGCGAGTCTGGTAACTCGATGTGGCGATAATCCCGCCAGAAAGGTTCCTTTTTATTATTCAACACGTAGTGAAGTAACACAAAATCTCTAACACTCTCGTACTCTTTCACAGTCCTGGCGTTAAATTCATCCACGAGTGAAGAACTAATGCCTTTATGCGGAAAAAAAAGCTTTAGTCGTTCAATTGCCGTTTCTATTAAGGCTATATTGGTACTTTCTATAGGTTCAAAAAAACCAGCAGCAAGCCCCATTGCCACACAGTTCTTAACCCAAAAGTGTGTTCTGCAGCCAGGGCGGAATTTAATATTTTTAGGCTCGCTGGTAGGCTCACCGTTTATATCGCTAAGCAAAGTCGAAAGCGCCTCTTCATCAGACACATGATGACTACTATACACTTGGCCATTGCCTTGTCGATGTTGCAGAGGAATACGCCACTGCCATCCGGCATTTTTTGCATTAGCCTCGGTATATGGATTGGGCGTTACGTTCGTTTGGCTTTGCACCGCAATGGCTCTGTCACATAGCAGCCATTTACTCCAATCTCTATATTCAACTTTGAGAGCTTTCCCCAGCAGCAATGAAGAAAAACCAGTACAATCAATAAAAAAATCTCCTTCAACTTTGTTACCATCACACAATACCAACTCTGCAATATCCCCTGATTCTTCAGATAGTCTGACGCTCTCTATTTTTGCATCTATTATTTTCACTCCCGCTTTAATTGCCACGTCTTTCAATAGCTTGGCATACAAGCTTGCATCCAGGTGCAATGCCCAATCAAAAACAGCCAGGGAAGAATTTGGGTTGGTTGGCGGTAGCGCAAACTTACCATGCTTAGCTAGTTGTACTGCTACAGAATAACTTTCAAGACTGTGTGGCTCACCTAGTGAACGATTTTTTAACCAGTAGTGGTGAAAAGCAATACCATTCAAAGGCTCGCCATAGGTACCGAAGGGATGAATAAAAGAACTCTGCTCGTCATACCACCCATTGAACTGAATTCCCAATTTACAGGTTGCACCTGTGTACTTCATCACCTGCTCATCAGTCAAACCTAATGCACGATTGAAATGCCTAATCGTTGGTATAGTTGCCTCACCCACACCAATAGACCCAATTTCTGATGATTCAACCACACAAATAGAGAGATGGGGAAAGTGCTTAGCGAAACTGGCAGCCGTCATCCAACCAGCAGTCCCTCCGCCAGCAATGACAATACTTGTTATTGATTGCATCCACATTCACCTAAATTATTTTAAAAAAATCATATAGCGCTTCATTTGAATAAGGACAAAACTAACCACTACAACAACGAAAGGGTCAGCCGTAAAGCTCCCCCTTTCGATGTTAAATGTAGCTACGATTAATCAATGACTCCATATGCAGTCGCAACAGTAATTGGAATAGGATACCCATTTTCTACTCTGCACGAGACACTTAATAATCTTGCTTCAGGGTAATTTCTATGCAAAGCACTAACAGCTGCGCCTGATGCATTCATACAAGCACTGCTGTCAGAGCCTCGGGATCCCATTGAAGCGCTAACATACTGTGTTGCAAAAGCTGACATTGAAACAGCACAAGCTGCAATCAGTCCGAACAGAGTACGGCGGCTAAGTTTAATCATTTTCATGTAATTTTCTCCTTAATCTAACTAAATCTACGTATATCACTACGCTATAAACCGCAGGCGTCACATCAGCCCACTTAGTCGCTCTAAAGAGAAAAGTTAACAACTCAAGACCTACCACATCCCTGTAGAACAAAACATTTGCAACACAATCCATCTTTGTTAACATAAATGACAACGCTGTCATTGTCAAAGATTAACCAACATGGTTAACGATTGAATAACAACAATATGAAGGAAACTATCTTGTCAGGACTTAAACTATCCCGGATTGCGCTAGGTCTAGCCATGTTTAGCAGCTCTGCACTGGTTCAGGCAGCCCCCATTAGTCAAACCCAACTAGATACCTTAGGTGCCAATCTCGATGTAACCTATCGGGTGGTAGATAACGTGAATGCCAGTGGCTGCAGCGAAAGCCTGGGTGGTGGCAAGTGTTTTGACGCTAATATCACCTTGGCAATAGACCAGGACCTTCCTGTATCAGGCTGGCAACTTTACTTCAGTCATACTACCCCTATTCAATCAGACAGCAGTGAGCTGTTTGATATACAGCACATTAACGGTGATTTGCACACCATCACACCGACTGCTCAATTCAGTGGTTTTAAAGCCGGTCAGACCTATTCGATTCCGCTGAAAGGCACCTTCTGGCACGCCTCTGCATCCGACCAGATGCCAAACTACTTTGTTGTAGCAGACGGCTTAAAGCCCGTCATCATTGACAGTACCCGCGAAGTCAGAGACCTAAACAGCCAATTAACTTACAACCAGCATGTGGCCCCGCTAAACCAGCCTCAGCAATATCTCCGCAGCAAGGAAGATAGCCTGCCTTTAGCTGATGCCCAGTGGTTGTATAACTATTATCAGGATGTCAACTCACAGGCCACCGCACTGGAGTCCAATCGCATTATTCCGGCTATCAGCCATGTAGAGTTGGATGGTGGTCAGCTTAATCTCAAAGCTGGTATTGCTGTGACATCAACAGAAGTGATTGCCCAGGCCTTAGCGTATTTGGGCAAAAAAGGCATACCCCAGAATAAGCAAGGGGTACCAGTTACCTTTATTGATGATAGTAACCTGGTGGCTGATGCTTACGAGCTACAAGTTAGCCAAAGCAATATAAGTATCAAAGCTGGCAGCGGCAGCGGTCGATACTACGCATTGATCAGTCTGGCGGCCTTGGCAGATGAAGGCCAGGTAGCAACCGGGCGCTATCAGGACAGCCCAAGATACCCGTTCCGGGGCATGCATGTGGATGTGTCGCGTAACTTCCATAGCAAGGAAATGATACTCAGGCTGCTCGACCAAATGGCCAGCGTTAAACTCAACAAATTGCATTTCCATCTGGCCGATGATGAAGGCTGGCGGCTTGAAATTCCTGATTTGCCTGAACTAACCGAAATCGGTGCTTACCGTTGCTATGACCCATCCGAAACCCGCTGCCTGCTGCCGCAACTGGGTAATGGTCCGGAGCGGGACACCTCAGGCAACGGTTTCTATACCGTGGCGGATTATCAGGAAATTCTCGCCTATGCCAAAGCCCGGCATATTGAGGTGATTCCATCATTAGACATGCCCGGCCATTCCCGCGCTGCCACACGCGCCATGCTGGCCCGTTACAACAAATATATGCAGCAGGAAAAGCCAGATTTGGCTAATGAGTACCTGTTAACCGACTTACAGGACACTACGGTCTACTCGTCGGTACAATTTTACCACGACAACACCATTAATCCCTGCCTGCCCTCTTCTTATCGCTTTGTCACTAAAGTGCTGAATGAGATCTACAAGATGCACAGCGATGCAGGCATGCCGCTGAATCGCTACCACATTGGTGCCGATGAAACCGCTGGTGCATGGAAGGAATCTCCAGCCTGTGCCGACATCATAGCCAAACACAATATGGATGACCCGGAGCAGCTCACAGCTTATTTTGTTGAAAAGGTTACCAAAATTGTTAACGCCATGGGTGTGACCGCGGGTGCCTGGAGTGATGGCTTGAGCCACGTTGAACAGGAAAAACTCGCGCCGCGTATTCAGGCAAATATCTGGGATGCCCTGTTCTGGCAAGGCCATAACAGAGCACAGGATTTTGCCAACCGAGGCTGGGATGTGGTGCTGTCCATTCCAGACGCGCTTTATTTTGACTTCCCCTATGCTCTGGACCCGCTGGAACCCGGTTATTATTGGGCATCACGTAATACCGACAGTTTTAAAGTATTCCGCTTTATGCCTGACAACCTGCCAGCCCACGCAGAGTTCTGGCCTAACCGAATGGGCACGCCATTTACCGCCAAAGACGACACACCACTTAAGGCAGATTCGGCCTTTATCGGCATGCAGGGTCAGCTGTGGAGTGAAACAGTCAGAGACGACAAACGTGCCGAATATATGATCTATCCAAGATTACACGCCCTGGCTGAGCGAGCCTGGCATAAAGCTGACTGGGAAGTGCCTTATCAGGCTGGTCGTGAATATGGTCCGGCTACAGATTATTTTAATGCCGACAATGAAACACAGCTACGTAAAGACTGGGCCGGTTTTAGTCATGCCCTGGTCAACCGTTTCTTGCCGGATATGGCTGGCGAAGTACTGTTTCGCTTACCGCCTCCGGGCGCAAAAATCATTAACGGTAAACTGCATGCCAACAGCTTGTGGCAAGGTCTTGTTATTGAATATCGTGAAAAAGGTAGCGACTGGCAACCTTACCAGAACCCCGTAGCAGTAAAGGGTCAGCTTGAGGTCAGAAGCCGTCTGCCAGGAATGCAACGAAGCAGCCGCATCATACAAGTGAACTAATGATGAAAAAACTTTACCAAATGATTACAAAACAAAATGACAACGCTGTCATTAGTCTGTTAGGCTACAGTTTCGCTGGTCAACCTGCGCATAGCTTGACCTGTTCCGGTTTGTTAGAAGGTAACGTATAAATGAAGAGGCAGGAAAAACTCTACCTCGGTATCGACGGCGGCGGCAGTAAGTGTAAGGTGCTGCTGGCCAATGAGCAGGGACAGGCGTTGGCAACTGGGATGTCAGGCCCGGCAAATCCAAATCAGGGTTTGGATCTGGCGATTAATTCTATTATGGATGCCACAGAACAGGCTTTGCATCAGGCTGGCTTTGCATCCAGCATGGTTGACCAACTGGTGGTCGGTGCTGGTTTGGCCGGAGTCAACCTGCCTAAGTATCGCGCCATGTTAGACCAGTGGGATCACCCCTTTGCTCAGTTTCATATTACCACTGACCTGCAGATTGCCTGTCTGGGAGCCCACGACGGTGAAGACGGAGCGGTGATCATTGCCGGAACAGGTTCTATTGGTATGGCTCACGTAGACGGAAACAGCCACGAACTGGGTGGCTATGGATTCAGTGTTGGCGATCAGGGTAGCGGAGCCTGGATGGGCGTTACCGCCATCAAACAAACTCTGCAGGCGATGGATGGCCTGTTACCGCGAACTGAATTGGTGGATCAGGTGCTGGAGTTTACTCAGTGCAGAACTGCCCAGGAACTGGCCCAACAGATGGCCAATCTGAAACCTTCGGCCTATGCCAAACTGGCACCGTTGGTCATTGAACGTGCCGCAGCCAAGGATACGCTGGCGTTGGATATTGTATTAAACGGGGCAGACTACATCAGTCGCCTGGCCAGAAAATTGTTAACCTACAATCCGCCCAGATTATCTATGATCGGTGGTCTGGCGCCCAGGATCCAATCCTGGCTGGATGAAGATGTGCGAGTGCGCGTTGAACCAGCCAAGCAGCCCCCAGAAATCGGGGCCATATTATTCGCTCAACAACAAGCCTTAGTAAGTGAGAAAGCTTAATGTCAACCAGTATCATGGCCCAAGAAGCCGCCGAAACCCCAAACAGAGTTAAAAGTCAGTTGGTAGACAACAAAGACGCTTGTCACCAGCTTGGTCAACGTATTCGCCTGTTTGATCCTGCCTTTGTTCTGATGGTGGGACGGGGCTCATCCGATCACGCCGGCGTGTTTGCCAAATATCTGATTGAAATTGAAACAGGCACACCGGTCACCGCCTCTGCCCCCTCTGTCGCCAGTGTTTATGGTAAAGAGTTGAAACTTAAGCAAGCGCTGGTGATTGTAATATCCCAGTCCGGTCGCAGCCCCGATATTCTGGCCCAGGCCAAGGCGGCCAAAAATGCCGGTGGTTTAGTGGTTGCCCTGGTTAATGACACGACGTCGCCGCTGGCCGAGTTGGTAGATTTTGTATTGCCTTTAAATGCCGGAGCCGAAAAAGCCGTAGCAGCGACCAAAAGTTATTTGTGTACCTTAAGTGCACTGCTGCAAATGGTGGCCTACTGGAAACAGGATAAGGAGCTGATCGCCGCACTAGAGCAGTTACCCGAAGCACTGCAGCAAGCCATCGATGCACCGGTTCAATTGACGGTAGATTTTGTCCGCGACCTGAAACACTGCGTGGTACTGGGGCGTGGTTTTGGTTATGCCATTGCGCGTGAACTGGCACTGAAACTGAAAGAAGTCTGCAGCGTGCATGCAGAGGCATTCTCCAGCGCTGAGTTCCTGCACGGCCCGGTGACTTTGGTTCAGAAGAAACTGGCAGTGGTTGATCTCACCATCGAAGACGAATCGGTAGATGCTCACCGTCAGCAGATTGAAGAAGTGGGACGTCGCGGTGCAGTACTTTGCCACATGGCACAGACAAGCAAAGACATCCACCCTCGCCTGGCGCCTCTAACCTTATTACAACGCTTCTATCTTGATGTGGAACAGGTGGCGCAGGCACTGGGTTACAACCCGGATTCACCTGTTGGTCTGAACAAAGTCACGCAAACATTGTAATCAGAGGTATTCATGGCGGTAACTTACCTGAGTAAAGCATTTTTTGATGGTGAACAGCTTCATCAGAATGCCAGTGTGACAGTGGAAAATGGCAAAGTGCTGTCCCTTGAAGCGCAAACCGGTGCGCAGGTTATAGAACTTGATGGGCTGCTAGTACCAGGCTTTGTGGATGTTCAAGTCAATGGCGGCGGCGGTGTGCTGTTTAACACCGATCAGTCCGTTCAGGGAATTGCAGAAATACTCAAGGCCCATGCCCGCTTCGGCACTACCGCCATGTTACCAACCCTGATTACCGACGATTTGGATGTCATTCAAAAAGCTGCCAACGGAATGGCCGAGGCTATTGCAGCCAAGACTCCTGGCATTCACGGTATTCACTTTGAAGGGCCTCACCTGAGCAAGCCCAAAAAAGGCATCCATCGCGAGCAATTTATTCGCCCTATCAGTGATGCTGAGCTGGCTCAGTTTTGCCGCCAAGATCTGGGCAAAGTGCTGGTTACCCTGGCTCCTGAAAATGTGCCAGCCGATGTGATTCGCGATTTGGTCAAACAAGGCGTTAAAGTCTGTCTGGGCCATTCCAATGCCGATGTCGACACCACACTGGCGGCCATAGAAGCTGGTGCCGACGGTTTTACCCACTTGTTCAATGCTATGTCTGCCATGACCAGTCGTGAACCGGGCATGGTAGGTGCGGCATTGGCCAGCGACAGTTACTGTGGTTTGATACTGGATCATTATCATGTCCACGCCATTAGCGCCAAAGCGGCAATTAAAGCCAAGGGCATCGAACGTATTATGCTGGTGACCGATGCTATGGCCCATGTGGGTGCGGACATGGATGAATTGCCGTTTTTTGATACACAAATTCGCCGTAATGGCGATATGCTGACTATTCCTGGCGGAACCCTGGCGGGCTCGGCTCTGGACATGGCCAGTGCAGTACGTAATTGCCATCGTGATCTGGGTTTTACGCTAGCGCAAAGCTTGCAGATGGCTTCTCTGACCCCTGCGTGTTATCTGGGACTGGATAACAAATTGGGTAAATTGCAGCCAGGTTTCAACGCCGACATGGTGCTGCTGGATGACAATCAACAAGTTAAACAAAACTGGATAGGTGGTCAGGCACAACTCTGATTTATCAAGCCAGGTGATTACAACAAGTGTGTCGGCGCTTCGGCCCGGCGTTAATCAAAGTGAGAATAAGATGGATACCACAATGAGTACCCGCGACCTACCAAGAAGCAACGCCGTGCCAATGGCCATCGTTGCAGGGCTGTTTTTTATACTTGGCTTTGCGACCTGGCTGAATGGTTCGTTAATGCCTTACCTAAAACAGATTTTTGACCTGACGCCATTTCAGGCCGCACTGATCCTTGGCAATTTTTATATTGCCGTCACCTTTACCGCAATCCCCTCAGCTTGGATCATCCGTAAAGTGGGCTACAAAAACGGCATGGCATTGGCAATTGGCGGCATGCTGTTCGCTGCGTTACTGTATATTCCCGCTGCAGAAACACAAACCTTTGGTTTGTTCCTGTTTGCACAGCTTTGCATGGGTGTTGCTCAGACCTTGTTGCAAACGGCAGTTAACCCTTATGTCGTGCGTTTGGGGCCAGAAGAATCGGCTGCGGTGCGGGTAAGCATTATGGGTATACTGAATAAAAGTGCCGGTGTGGTAGCCCCACTGGTATTCAGTGCTCTGATTGCAGCACAATTTACCGGGCTGGTGGGTAAAGAACTGACCGCGGAAGAAGTCACCATGATGGCAGACAGCTTGATTCTGCCTTATCTGGGCATGGCAGCCTTTTTTGGTGTGATTGCTCTGGCAGTAAAGTTTTCGCCGATTCCCGAGTTGCAGGACAATGAAGAGGAAGGCGGTGAACAAGGCACGGTTAAAGAGGCGCTGCGTCATCCTCATCTGGTGTTAGGTGTATTGTCGTTATTTTTCTATGTGGCAGCAGAGGTAATTGCCGCCGACACTATTGGGGCTTATGCCCTGTCTTTAGGGGTAGAAAACTACAGTGTCATGACGTCCTACACCATGGTTTGTATGGTGGTTGGCTATGTACTGGGCATTATTTTGATCCCTCGGGTAATCTCCCAACAAAAAGCACTGACCTTCTCGGCCGTGCTGGGTATTTTGCTGGCACTGGCCATTGTCTTTGGTAATGCAGAATCTACTGCCATCGCCGATGCGGTATTGGTGCCATTTGGCGGAGCACAGCTGCCTAACTCACTATTGTTGATTGCGGTATTGGGCTTGGCGAATGCCATAGTCTGGCCAGCCGTGTGGCCAATGGCCCTTTCCGGTTTGGGCAAACTGACCAGCGTTGCCTCGGGTTTACTGGTAATGGGCATCGCAGGCGGCGCATTTGGCCCGATGTTCTGGGGATTGTTAAGCGGTGCCGGTGATGCTGCCGGACAACAATTTGGCTATATTGTGCTACTGCCTTGTTACCTGTTTATTCTGTACTTTGCTGTAGCTGGCCATAAAAAACGTAGCTGGTAGTAGCAATATTTTTTGCAAAGCGCGCTCTGTGTAGGCGCGCTTTTTTGTATCGATGGATTAGAGGTGATTCAATGAAACGTGAATTGAGTCTGGATATTTTTCGCGGCCTGACTCTGGCGGCAATGATTTTGGTTAACACACCCGGCAGTTGGTCGCATGTATATGCACCGCTTCTGCATGCAAGCTGGCATGGTTTGACCCCAACAGACCTTATTTTTCCGTTCTTTTTGTTTATTGTCGGCGCTGCCATGTTCCATTCCATGGGGCGTATTCCCAAGGGGCAAATTCCCTGGATTAAGATAGTTAAACGTACCTTGCTGATGTTCTTGATCGGTTTTGCACTAAATATTTACCCTTTTACCGGCGACCCGGAAAACTGGCGCATTATGGGCGTACTGCAGCGTATCGCCTTGTGTTATTTTGTCGGCGCATTGCTTATTTTAACCCTCAGTGGGCGTGGGGTATGGTTGGCCAGCGCTGCAATTCTGCTTGGCTATTGGTTACTGATGCAAGTCAGCCCGCTGCCATGGTCCCTTGAACATAACCTGGTGCGCCAGGTGGATATGGCAGTGCTGGGAGCTGACCATCTGTATCAGGGCTTCGGTATGCCTTTTGACCCGGAAGGGTTGTTAAGTTGTTTACCTGCCGTGGTGACATTATTGGCAGGCTACTTAACCTCCCGCATGCTGGTAGCCTGCGCCACTCATCAGCTTAAAATTAAGACCTTACTAACCTGGGCTGCAATTGCGCTATTAGCAGGTTTGCTGTGGCACCCGCTTCAGCCGATTAACAAGGCGCTGTGGACAGGCTCTTATGTATTGGTATGCAGCGCATTTGCCTGGCTGATTCTGGCACTCATCATTTATTGTCATGATATTAAGCAGTGGCAAAAAGGCTTTCACTGGGCCCAGGTGTACGGCAGTAACCCATTGTTTATCTATGTGCTGTCATGGTTGTATGCCGCCACACTTGGCCAGGTGATTCGCTTTGATGTAGATGGCAAAACCATCAGCGCTTATCAGTGGCTGTTCCAGCTTCTGAGCGACATGATGTCACAGAAGAACGCCTCGCTGCTGTTCGCATTAATTGCTGTGGGCCTGCATTACCTGCTTTCTGCCTGGCTGTATAAACGTAAAATCTTTATCAAGATTTAACGCCTGGTTAAAACGCCCTCAGGGGCGTTTTTCATTTCACACACAATTTACGCTGGTCAGCGTTCTGCCTGAAAATAATCCTGAGCGCACCCAATAGGGCTTGCCCTTAACAACATCAGCGTATTTGTCAGCACTTCACAGTCATTTCACATTAAGTCATGGATGCTAGCGGCACAAACAAACGGAGCAACCTTATGAAACTGCTAAATTACCTCACGATAATTGTGGGCCTGCTGCTTAGCAGCACCTTGTATGCTAAACCCCGTATGCTGATGGTTGTCAGCAGTTACGGCGAAACAAACACGGCTGATGAGATTATCAAGCCTGGCTTTGAATTTGATGAATTGACCAAAGCCTATTTGGTATTTAGCAACAACGGCCTGGAAGTGGATATCGCCAGTCCCTTGGGCGGTTACCCGGTGGCTGATAAATATGACCCGGAAAAGCCCTATAATCAGGCGTTTTCCCAGGATCCAGTAGCCATCAGCAAGCTTAACAACAGCCTGGTGTTGTCCCAGATTAAGCCAGCCGATTATCAGGCGGTGTTTGTCGTGGGTGGTAAGGGCCCGATGTTTGACCTTTATCAGGATAAGGCCCTGCAACATATTATCGGCACTATCTGGGAAAACAACGGTATCGTTTCTGCCGTATGCCATGGACCTGCTGCATTGGTTAATGTAAAGCTCTCGGATGGCAGCTACCTGGTTTCAGGCAAAAAAGTGAATGGTTTTACTAATCAGGAAGAAGCAGCATTTGGCAAAAAGTGGAAAAAAGACTTCTCTTTTTTGCTGGAAGACAAACTCCGCGAGCGTGGTGCACAATTTGAAAGCTCAGCACTGATGCTTAGCCATGTGGCCACAGACACCCGTCTGGTTACCGGTCAGAACCCGTTCTCTACCGTAGATACCGCCTTGGCAGTGCTTAAGGCCATGGGTGTTGAGGCCAAGCATCGTCCGTCATACAAAGACGACAACAGTATCAAACTGGTAAGGGATTTATTAGAGGGGATGCCCTACAGTACCGCGCAGTTAAAAGAAAACAGCGCCGTACAAGTGGAGCTGATTGGCATGTACGGTTACTATCTTGCTCAGTTTGGCCAAGATAAAAATGACAAACACAATGCAATTCGTATTATGGAACTGGTCAACCCCATTATGCAGCACCCTGCCCTGGTGACACAGATTGCCCAGATGCATCAGGCGCTGGGTAATGACCTGGCGGCAAGGCAAACCTTAACCACGTACTTGCAAGCGCACCCAGAATCCGAAAACGTGCAGGCATTGCTTAACGAATTGGAATCGAAGCAAGTCGTCAGGTAAGCGTTACGAGTGAGGTCCAGCATTGAAAATACTGATAATTGAAGACAACCGGGATATTGCCGCCAATATTGCCGAATTCCTGGCAACGGAAAACTGGCAACTGGATTTTGCCCACAATGGACAATTGGGACTGCAACTTGCCCTTGAACATTATTATGATTTGTTGATTCTGGATCTGATGTTACCCGGTCTGGACGGCTGGCAACTCTGTACAGAGCTGCGCCGTCAGGCTGACCGGCATATCCCAATTCTTATGCTTACCGCGCGGGACAGTCTGCATGACAAGGTAAAGGGATTTGAGTTGGGCGCTGACGATTACCTGACCAAGCCTTTTGCTTTGCCTGAACTTAAGATGCGCTGTATGGCCCTGAGCCGCCGTCATGAAGTAAACCAGCCACATAATCTAACACTCGGCCCATTGGTTATAGACAAAAGTGCCAACCAGGCCTGGCGTGATGGCGTGGCTCTGAACTTAAATCCCATTCCGTTCAAAATACTACTGGTACTTGCCCTGGCACATCCAAGAGTTGTCACTCGCTCTGAGCTGATCGAGCGTATCTGGCAGGACGAACCAACCGACTCAGATGCCCTGCGTTCGCATATTTATCAGCTACGCCAGAAGCTCGACAAACCTTTCACGACCCCATTGCTGCATACATTGCATCATTTGGGCTTTACCCTGACATTGCCTCATGACCCGTCATAGTCTTAAATATCGGTTGCTGCTGAGCCTGACTCTGACAACCTGCCTGACGGCATTGCTGTTTGGCATGGTCAGTTTTCTTTTTGCTTATAATATCGAGGACAGCTTTTTTGAGAGGATCCTTGAAGACGAAGCAATACGGGTCAGCCAAACGAGCAACTCTGCCCCTCACCTGCCCTTTGTCACTTTGTATACTGATATCCACCAACTACCCGATGCACTGCAATCAGTGCTGGCAGCAGAGCCCCAGCGCAAGGAAATCGGTGTGGATGACGGCCGCCATTTTCATCTTAAACGGTTAGACGATGGACGCCTGTTAGTCGCTGAAGTCAGTGATTATCTGATTGTGCGTAAGATAAAAGGTGGCATGCTGAAGTTTCTGCTGATTTGCCTGTCGCTGGTGCTGCTATTGGCCTTGTTGCTGGCCTTGTCCATTGCCAACCGATTACTCAAGCCCTTATTTCGTCTTACCCAGGTAATTGAAACTGCAACAGAGTCTGGCTTACCCAAGGGCTTTGCCAACGCGTACCCCAATAACGAAATTGGTATTCTGGCGCAAGCACTGGACACGCAAATGCAGCGTATCGATGCTTTTATCCAACGCGAGCAACAATTCACCCGCGATGTCAGCCATGAATTGCGTACCCCACTCACGGTGTTTTGTGGAGCTCTGACACTGCTTAACCAAACCCAGCTGGACCATCGCCAGGTGGAACTGGTAACACGTCTTAACAACAGCAGCGAGAAAATGCAGTGTTGTCTGCAGGGGCTGCTGGCACTGGCCCGGGAGGAGAACCTTGTGCCTGTTCAATTAAACCTTCGTTTCGCCATTGAACAAGCGTTACTGCCACATTTGCAACATCTGACTGAGCAGGACCGGTTGGTCAGCGTCGAGGTGGATGGACAATTCACTGTCACCCTGCCATCTGCGGTACTGGATGCCGTCTTGTCCAATCTGATTGGTAATGCCGTGAGTCACGGCCATGGTGAGCTGAGGATTGAGCTGCGTGATAGGCAACTGTTAATCGTTAATCAAGGCCCCATGCTATCAGCCGAGCTACGCGATACATTGTTCGACAGCGGCACTAAAGGACCAGACAGCCAAGGTCTGGGCATGGGGCTTTCCATTGTTAAGCGCTTGTGCGATAGCTACCAGGTTCACTTTGAATTTCGCTCTGATAAACAGAATAATAGTGCCGTATTGGTGTTCTGAGTGAATTCACACATCTAGCTATGGACATTCAGCACTGTTTATCTTTACCGTAAACAATTAGTGAAGGCGCTATTTGGAGCATAAGTGCTGCTATCTGATAACCCAAACTCATTGATTTCCCTCGGCATATCCCTAACCATTGGTTTACTCATCGGTGTGGAAAGAGGCTGGCGCTCACGCCAGTTGGCAGAAGGAAGTCGGGTGGCAGGGCTACGCACATTTGGCCTGACCGGCCTGCTTGGTGGCTGCGCTGGTTTACTCAGCGATTCGTTTGGCGCAAGCGCCTTTGCGGTTATTTTTATTGGCTTTTCCCTGGCGATCAGCATTGCTTTTTGGACTAAACGCCAGGAAAGTCAGGATGTCAGTGCCACCAGTCTGGTTTCAATGCTACTGACTTTGGCGCTTGGCGCATTAGCCACCTCAGGCAAGGCCGACATGGCCGTGTCCGCGACAATTGTGATGGCGCTGTTGCTGCGTTACAAAGAACTGTTGCATGCCTGGCTTAAACGCTTGGAAGAAAAGGAACTGCAAGCCGTGTTGCAGTTACTGCTGATCTCCCTGGTGCTGCTGCCGGTGTTACCCAATCAGGGCTATGGTCCCTGGCAGGTGCTGAATCCCTATGAAATCTGGTTGATGGTGGTACTGATTGCCGGTATTTCTTTTGTCGGTTATATCAGCATTAAACTGGCTGGCGCAGATAAGGGGATCCTACTTACTGCTCTCACCGCCGGACTGGCGTCATCCACAGCACTCACCCTGACCTATTCAAGACTCAGCCAAAAACAACCGCTGTTACAAGGGGCGCTGGCGGTGGGGATTTTACTGGCGTGTTGCACTATGTTTCCCCGAGTTCTGCTGGTCGCCACTGTTATTAATCCGGCGCTCTTCCCTCACTTACTGCTTCCCATTGCTACTATGATGCTGGTAACACTTGGTTTTGCCCTGGCATTTTGGTTTAAACGTCATCTGACCCCACAAGCAGCCATCGAGCATTTGGTCAATCCATTGGAACTTAAGTCCGCGATCGGCTTTGGACTGCTGCTGACCATTATCTTGTTGATTGGCCGGGCGCTCACTGAATATTTGGGCGACCACGGGGTTTATTTATTAGCCATAGTATCGGGTATTGCCGATGTGGATCCGGTTAACCTGACCCTGTCACGAATGAGCCTTGAACAAATCCCGTTAAGTTCGGCCGTAACCGGCATTATCCTGGCTTGTAGCACAAATACCCTGGTGAAAGCCGGAATTAGCGTGTCTATAGCCGGACCGGGCATGCTATGGCGGGTGTTTATTCCCTTGCTATCGGCAGCGACGTTAGGACTAGGCATCGCCTACTGGCAAGCCTGACTCAGGGCACCACGCCACCACAATATTTACAGAAGCGGGCGTCCTGGTCATGCTCCTCTTCACCGCAATGGCGGCAGGCAAAATTTGTGACATCGCGGCGGTACTCTCGAGCCAGTTCTGCACTGTAAATGCCGGTGGGAACCGCAATAATCGCATATCCCAGGATCATCACCATCGAAGCCAGCATCTGGCCTAAGGGTGTTTGTGGGGAGATATCGCCGTACCCAACGGTAGTCAGGGTTACGACGGCCCAGTACATGGACTGCGGAATACTGGAAAAGCCGTGTTCAGGGCCTTCAATCAGATACATGGCCGCCCCGAAAATCACCACAAAGACACAAACGGTATATAAAAATACGGCTATTTTGGCTCTGCTGTTACGCATGGCCCGGATCAGGGCATGGGCTTCGCCCAGATATTCACCCAGCTTAAAGATCCTGAAGATCCTTAACACCCGCAATCCACGCACCACTAACAATGTTTGCGCACCGGTAAAAAACAGCGCCAAAAAGCTGGGCAGTATGGAAATAAGGTCCACAACACCAAAGAAGCTGGTGGCATAACGTATGGGTTTTCTGACACACAACAAGCGCAACAAGTATTCAATGCTGAACAAAATAGTGAAAAACCACTCAGCCATAAATAACAGGGTACGATAATTAAGATTAATCGCTGCCACACTGTCCAGCATGACCACCAAAATACTGGCGGCAATTGCTACAATCAGCAAGATGTCGAACCATTTACCGGCCGGCGTTTCCGCTTCAAAGATGATTTCATGCAGTGACTCACGCCAGGGGGAGAGCGGCGCGCCCTGCATATATTTTTTTACCGGTTTAGGCCTGACAGGCGGATTCTTTTGTTCTTGTTGCTGCATAGCTGTCACTCAAAAATAAATTCGGCTTAATTGGTCAAGCTTGACTGACTTACCCGACAAAGTAAAAAGCGCCCGCAGGCGCCTTTTGACATATTTGATACTCAGCGTTGGCGGCTGCGCTGTCCTTCACGTCCATTCGCTTGCTTGCTTTTTGGTTTGCTACCCGATTTTTTCCATTTTGGCTGTGGCGGCAAGCCGGTATGTTTGGTCAGCGCACGTTGGCCGTCTTTGCTCGGTTTTTGCTGACGTTCTTGCGCCGATTCCGGTGGTACCAGATGCTGCGGTCCACGCCCGATAAGATCTTCCCGCCCCATTTTTTTCAGAGCGTCACGGATTTGCGCAAAGTTCTTCGGGTCGTGATAACGCAGCATGGCTTTATGCAGACGACGATGGATCTCACCTTTTGCCGACACCACCTGTTCGCTGTCCTTGCTGACCTTTTTCAGCGAGTTCACACCACTGTGATACATAGTGGTGGCACTGGCCATTGGTGATGGATAGAAGTTCTGCACCTGATCCAAGCGGAAGCGGTTCTCCTTCAGCCAGATTGCCAGCGCCAGCATATCTTCATCGCTGGTACCCGGATGCGACGCAATAAAATACGGGATCAGGTACTGCTTCTTGCCTGCTTCTGACGAATACTTGTCAAACAGCTCTTTAAAGCGGTAATAGCTGCCCATACCCGGCTTCATCATTTTTGACAACGGTCCATCTTCGGTATGCTCCGGGGCAATTTTCAAATAGCCACCTACATGGTGCAGTGCCAGTTCCTTAACGTATTCCGGATCTTCCACCGCTAAGTCGTAACGTACGCCAGAGGCAATCAGGATTTTCTTAATGCCTTTGAGGTTTCTGGCCCGCCGATACAAATTAATGGTCGGTGCGTGGTTGGTGTCCATATGTGCACATATGGACGGGTAAACGCAGGATGGGCGCCGACAGGTTGCTTCGGCTTTAGGGCTTTTACACCGCAGCCGGTACATATTGGCAGTGGGGCCGCCAAGATCTGAGATCACACCGGTAAAACCGGGAACTTTATCGCGAATATCTTCGATCTCACGAATAATGGAATCTTCAGAGCGGCTTTGGATAATGCGCCCTTCATGCTCGGTAATGGAGCAGAACGAACAACCGCCATAGCATCCGCGCATAATATTGATAGAAAAGCGGATCATATCGTAGGCAGGAATTTTCGCATCCGCATAGACCGGATGTGGTACCCGCTGATAAGGCAGATCAAACACTGCGTCCATCTCTTCGGTTTCAAGTGGCATAGCCGGGGGATTGATCCAGATATGACGATCACCGTGGCGCTGCAACAAAGCCCTGGCACACCCCGGGTTGACTTCCTGATGTAACACCCTCGAAGCATGGGCATACAGGGTTTTATTGTCTCGTACTACTTCAAAAGCCGGCAGTTTGACATAGACTTTTTCCCAGGGCTTACGTCTGTTATCCGGCTGAATGACGATGGGTTTGGCCTGAACCGGCTGAATGTTGACGCCATCATCGCTTACCTCGACATTAGATTTTTGCGAGTCACAGTCGGGCTCAATCTGATAAGGGCTGTGAATAGGGTCAATTTTCCCCGGTGTATCCAGGTGGGTAGAGTCAACCCCTTGCCACTCGGGCAGGGCCTGCTTAACGATAATCGCTGTGCCTCTGACATCCTGAATATCGTCAATATTTTCCCCCGCCGCCAGGCGGTGGGTAACTTCCACTAATGGGCGCTCGGCATTGCCGTACATTAGCAGATCGGCTTTGGCATCAAACAGAATGCTGCGACGCACCTTCTCTGACCAATAATCATAATGGGCAATCCGGCGTAAACTGGCTTCAATGCCGCCAATAATAATAGGGACATCTTTGTAGGCTTCACGGCAGCGCTGCGAATAGACTGTCACGGCTCGATCCGGGCGCTTACCGCCAACATTGCCTGGTGTATAGGCATCGTCGTGGCGCAGTTTTTTATCTGCCGTATAGCGGTTGATCATGGAGTCCATATTGCCGGCGGTCACACCGAAATACAGATTAGGTTTGCCCAGTGCCATAAACGGCTCCTTACTGGTCCAGTCCGGCTGAGCAATGATGCCAACCCGGAAACCATGGGACTCCAGCACCCTGCCTATCACCGCCATACCGAAGCTGGGATGATCCACATAGGCATCGCCGGTGACCAGAATAATATCGCAGCTATCCCAGCCAAGCTCATCCATTTCAGCCCGACTCATCGGTAAAAACGGCGCGGTGCCATAGCAATGCGCCCAGTATTTAGGGTAAGAGAACAGCGAGCGTTCGGCTTTGATGGTGGCTTGAACTGACAATGGGCACTACCGGTTGAAAAAAAGCGCGGCATTATACCGCAAATTATAAATTCATCTGCGGAATTTTTAACCAGTTATATTTTGTTTAACTCTGGCAACGCCGAATCCATCCGTTTTATGTCTGCCAGATTGTCCAGCGCATCCGCCAGGCTGGAATAAAAGGTCAACACACCAGCAATGGGTTTCACCCCTGCTTTCGCCAACGCCCTTAACGGCTGAAACTGTAAGTCGGCAATATAGATCTGGGTTTGTTTGCGCTGACACTGGCTGATGAGCTTATTCAGGGCAGCCAATCCGCCAGCATCCAGTATCGTCACACCGTCCAGATACAGTACAAAGCCTTTATGGTCTTCACAAAGCGTGGAGAGCTCGGCAAAAATGCGATCGGCGGCAGCAAAAAACAGTGGGCCGTTAATTTTAAATACCGACCAGCCATCCGGCAGTGGTGAGTTGACCAGCCTTTTACTCTGCGTGATATCGGTGATTTTGGTCATTTCAGCAATGTCTTTGACAAACAACATGGCGGCCAACAGGATCCCGGCCGTAATAGCGATCACCATGTCCAGCGCCACGGTCAATAAAAAGCAGGTCAGAAATACCCATATATCCGCACGAGGGGCGGTTTTAACAAGGTGAATTGCCTTATGTGCTTCGCTCATATTCCAGGCCACTACCAATAATAAGGCTGCCATCGCCGCCATGGGGACAAAGTTAAGTAAGTCTGTCAGCATCAACAGCGCAGCGAATACCGTAGCGGAATGAAACATCGCCGACAGCGGTGAAACGGCACCGGCTCGTACATTCGCCGCTGAACGTGCCAATGCCGCGGTCGCCGTAATGCCACCAAAAAAGGGCACAATCATGTTGCCTATGCCCTGCCCTAACAACTCACTATTGGCACTATGACGCTGACCACTCATGCCATCCAGCACCACGGCACATAGTAAGGATTCGATTGCGCCTAACATGGCGATGGCAAAGGCTGCCGGCAACAGGCTTCTTACTAACTGCCAATCAAATGTTAATGCCTGCCAAACCTTATCAGCATGCTGCCAGGGCCACTGAAATGTTGGAATAGCCGCAGGGATCCCCATTCCCACCGTACCGTCAGCCAGTGCGTAACTAAAGCGACTACCGATAGTATCAGTGGCAAAACCGGCCTGATGCATGGCAAAGGCAAGGACACTGGCAACCACCAATGCCGGCAGATGGCCAGGCAACGGCAGGCGCAAACGCGGCCAGACTATCATAATAAACAAGGTGACAGCGGCTACCAACAAGCTGGGCCAGTGCACATCCGGTAAGGCTGTTACCAGCACCGGGATCTTATGGATAAATTCGTCCGGTAAGGACGCAAGTGGTAAGCCCAACACATCCTTAACTTGTAAAATGGCAATCACCAGTGCAATTCCGCAGGTGAACCCCAATACCACTGACTCGGGAATATATTCGATAAATCGCCCTAACCTCAGTATTGCCATCATTACCAGTATGACCCCGGCAACAAAGGTGGTCAGCAGTAGTCCCACCAAACCATACTGGCTGGTAATAGGAACAAGTAACACAATGAAAGCGGCGGTTGGGCCGGAAATACTCAGTCTGGAGCCGCCACAAAGGGCAATCACAAAACCGCCGATTATTGCTGTATATAAGCCATGCTGCGGTGCCACACCACTGGCAATGGCCAATGCCATGGCCAGCGGTATGGCGATAATACCAACACTCAGACCGGCCAACAGATCCTTGCGTAACTGTAAAAGGTTATATTCACCACTTAAGCAAGTTTCACGAAAGGCATGGGCGATACGTAATGAAAACAAGTGCACCCGATAAGGCATACGACTTCCCGGTAACAATCAAAGGCTGTACAGGTGCAGCGTGCTAATAAAGCGCTATAGTTGGAATTGACAGGTTATGAGCAGATTTCAAAAGGTGAAACTGCACAAAACATTATGCCAACCTTTCGTGCACAATATTGCTGCATGACACTACAACAATTTGACGGCCTTCAACGCATTTGTCAACGCCACTTCCCGGCCCTCCTCAGGCCAGCCGATCAATTGTGACACCAGTTTTCCATCATAAAAAAAATAAAACACAGGGGTATTCCACAATTGAATTTCGGGCCACTGGTCTTTGTTGTAAATATAATGCAGTTTAATTGGTGCAATTTCTTTGTTTGCAGCATGATAGCTTTCAATATGTAAGTAGTCCCCAGGCGGAGAGACAAAGGTTGCGAAACGTGAAAATATCGCTTTATACATTTCTCTGTTTGGAGCATTTAACCAGGAAAGAAAGCGCTTTGATGGTGAACACATAGGAGAGCTCACAACCACTACATGCCCGTTCGGGCCAAATTCAAATTTTCGATACAAAATGGACTGACGATTGTCATCTAACTCTAGGAACCCTCTTTCTGCGCTGATATTTTTTATCAGAGGTAAGGTTTCAGTGAATTGTAACTCGGGGTAACGCTTTTCCAGTTGGCGTGCTTCAGTGATAGCACGTCCCCTTATATAAGCTTTGTGAAGGGATGTCAGCAAATTAGATACAATGTCGCCCCTGCGCTGCCTGGCGAGAACAATCAACTCCATGGCCTTAACAAGCCTTGGATCCTGATAGTAAAAATTGACATGACGAATTAAATCAAAAATATCATATAGGTCTGCTGAGGATAATGCCTCAAGGTCGTAACTAACCAATTGTTTATTCAGACATTCTTCCAGAAAATTCTTGTAGATTTCACTGCGCTTATCGCCAATAAAATGATTGCCATTTACGGAATAGTAATACTCAGTATCCAAGTAACTTAGTTTTTCAATTTCAGCCCTGGCTTCACTAAGCTTATGGATGTCTAAAGTCTGACCACAGGTAAAATGTTCTGATGCACTAGCAACCCCAGCAACAATCAAAAGTCCAATAAATAATGTTTTCAAAAGCCAATCCTTGACACTTAAACAATGACGGCAGCGAGGTAAAAATTCCGCGACCTTTACTTAACTGTGGGTTTGAGCAACTTTCAGCTAATGAGCTGAATATGAACGAAAGCGGGGTGACAAACTTAAATACAGGTTGCATAAAACCTTCCTTGTTGATGTTTAATTCCATTCCTCTACTTCCATTACTGAGGAAATGTCACTGTGGCATATTATTTTTAAATGTCAAAAAAAAGCCGCAATCGTCAGATTGCGGCTTTTTTCAGAATATCAGCAGAACAGTGAGATTATATTCCGTGCTTTTCACCCAAATACAGCCATGTGTCCACCACGGTATCAGGGTTCAATGACACGCTATCAATACCTTGTTCAACCAACCAGGCAGCCAGGTCTTCATGGTCCGACGGCCCCTGGCCACAAATACCCACGTATTTGCCACGGGCTTTTGCCGCTTTTATGGCCATCGCCAGCAAGGCTTTCACCGCTTCGTTACGCTCATCGAACAAATGTGCAATCAGACCGGAGTCGCGATCCAATCCCAGGGTTAACTGAGTCAGATCGTTGGAGCCGATAGAGAAGCCATCAAAGATATCCAGGAACTTGTCTGCCAGCAGGGCATTGGATGGCAGTTCACACATCATAATCACCCGCAGGCCATTTTCCCCTTGTTTCAGACCCTGCTCAGCCAGAAGCTCAATCACCTTGCGGCCTTCTTCCAGGGTACGGACAAACGGAATCATCACTTCCACATTGGTCAGATCCATCTGATTGCGCACCCGTTTAATGGCTTCACATTCCAGTGCGAAACATTCACGGAAATCTTCAGATACATAACGGCTGGCACCACGGAAGCCCAGCATAGGGTTCTCTTCGTGCGGCTCATACTGATAACCGCCCACCAGGTTAAAGTACTCGTTAGACTTAAAGTCTGACATACGTACAATCACTTTCTCTGGCGAGAAGGCCGCAGCGATAGTGGAAATACCTTCAACCAACTTCTGAATATAGAATTCACGGGGTGACTCGTAACCCGCCATCATTTCATCGATTTCGGTTTTGACCTCATCGGGCTGGGATGCATAGTTAAGCAACGCCTTAGGGTGCACACCGATCATGCGGTTAATGATAAATTCCAGCCTGGCCAGCCCGACACCGGCGTGCGGCAAACGGCCAAAGTCGAAAGCCCGATCCGGGTTGCCTACGTTCATCATGATTTTCAGTGGCAAATCGGGCATGGCATCAATACGGGAAGTCACCACATCAAACTCCAGCACATCGCCATAGATGTAGCCGGTATCGCCTTCTGCGCAGGACACCGTGACCTTATCACCGGTTTGAATGCTGTCGGTGGCATTACCACAGCCGACCACGGCCGGAATACCCAGTTCACGGGCAATGATGGCTGCGTGACAGGTACGACCGCCACGGTTAGTGACAATGGCGGAAGCCTTTTTCATAATCGGCTCCCAGTCCGGATCGGTCATATCCGTCACCAACACGTCCCCTGGCTGAATCTTGTCCATTTCTTCAATGGATGCCAGTACTTTAGCCACACCGCTACCTATCTTATGACCAATGGCGCGGCCTTCACACACCACATTGGCCTTGCCTTTGAGGTGGAAGCGTTCAATGGTTTGTGCATCTTCACGGCTACGTACTGTCTCAGGACGGGCCTGAACGATATACAGCTTGCCGTCTACACCATCTTTGGCCCATTCAATATCCATGGGGCGCTTGTAATGCTGTTCAATAATCTGAGCTTGTTTAGCCAGTTCCATAACTTCGGTGTCGTTCAAGGAGAAACGATGGCTGTCACTGTGCTCCACATCAACAATCTCTACTTGCTTGCCGTGGCCCATGTCGGTGGAATAGATCATCTTCTTAAGCTTGCTACCCAGGTTACGACGCACCACGGCAGGCTTGCCTTTATCCAGGGTTGGTTTGTGCACATAGAATTCGTCCGGGTTGACAGCCCCCTGCACCACCATCTCACCCAGGCCATAAGAGGAGGTAATAAACACCACATCTTCAAAGCCGGATTCAGTATCAATGGTGAACATTACGCCAGAGGAGGCACAGTCGGAGCGTACCATGCGCTGAATACCCGCAGACAATGCCACGCCTTTGTGGTCATAGCCCTGGTGCACCCGGTAGGAAATGGCACGGTCATTAAACAATGACGCAAATACATGTTTGATAGCCGTCATCACGGCGTCCAGCCCTTTGACATTCAGAAAGGTTTCCTGCTGACCGGCAAACGACGCATCGGGCATATCTTCGGCGGTAGCGGAAGAGCGCACCGCAAACGACGCTTCACCACCGGCCTCCTGCTCAAGTTGTTCAAACGCGGCCTTGATGGCGTCTTCCAACTCTGCCTGGAACGGTGTGTCAATAATCCACTGGCGGATTTCACTACCGGTTCTGGCCAGTGCGTTAACATCATCCACATCCAAGGCATCCAGAACGTCATGAATGCGTTGATTCAGCCCACTTTGTTCCAGAAATTCGTTAAAGGCGTCTGCTGTTGTCGCAAAGCCCCCTGGGACCATCACACCGGCATTGGCCAGGTTGGAAATCATTTCTCCTAAAGAGGCATTTTTGCCCCCTACCCGTTCCACATCATGCATGCCTAACTGCTGATACCACAAAACGTATTTCTGCACCGCGAATGCCTCCGAATTAGCATGTTTTTCAAATCGCCCCAATCCCTTAAGTAATTTGGGCTGCTGGCTTTTTTCGCAGAGGATTTTAGAATGTCGGTAATAAAAAAGTAAAACTTTATTTATTTTCGTAATAAATTTACGACATTGTTAAGGAGTTGTTGTGCGCACCGCATTTTATATTTCCGATGGCACTGCCATTACCTCTGAGGTGTTCGGCCACGCCTTACTCTCGCTGTTCCCTGTAGAATTCAACCATATCACCATACCTTTCGTGGAAACTTCTGAGCAGGCAGAGAAAGTAAATAGCAAGATTGCCAAGATTTTCAAGGAAACAGGTGAAAGACCTTTGGTGTTTTATACCATCGTCAATCTCGACGTGCGGGAAATCATTTCCAATTCGGTCGGGATTAATTACAACTTTCTCGACCAATTTGTCGCTCCTTTGGAGAAAGTGTTGGGCATTCCGGCTAAGCCAGAAAAACACCGCACTCACAGTATCCATGAAAAAACCTACGATATTCGCATCGAAGCAGTTAACTACGCGCTGGCAAATGACGACGGCGCTAACCTGGATAACTATGGAGAAGCGGATATCATCCTGGTCGGGGTATCCCGCTCGGGCAAGACACCCACCAGCCTTTATCTGGCGCTGCAATACGGCATTAAAGCTGCTAACTATCCATTTACTGAAGATGATATGGGCGACATGCTTAAACTGCCGGCCAGGCTCAGGCATTTTAAAAGTAAATTATTTGGGCTGACCATTGCGCCAGAACGCTTGCATCAGATTCGCTCTGAGCGCCGCGCTAATAGCCGCTATGCGTCTATGCGCCAATGCAGAATGGAATTAAGGGAAGTAGAAAACCTGTATCGCCGGGAGTCGATTCCGTTTCTGAACAGTACCAAGTTTTCGGTGGAGGAAATTTCGGCCAAAATTCTGGCCGAAACGGGCTTACAGCGTAAGAAATACTAAAGCATGTGATGAGTGAACTTTGGTGCTGGAGGTGTCGGACTTAAGTCCGACCCACCACAGGCGGTAACACAAGCTAACAACAGATGGCTGGTCGCCAATTGTTAAACTGTGCAGCACCTATCTCGTCACACATCCTTCTTCAGGTGATCTGCCACTAAAAATGCCAGTTCAAGTACCTGGTCGGCATTCAAACGCGGGTCGCACTGAGTCTGATAACACTGTCCTAAGTCGGCCTCGCCAATGCCATAAGCACCACCTACGCATTCGGTAACATGCTGGCCGGTCATTTCCAGGTGGATGCCACCGGCATGCGTTCCTTCGGCGCGGTGCGCCTGGAAGAAGTGTTGAATCTCCCTGAAGATATCGTCAAAGTTACGGGTCTTATAACCGCTGGAAGCCTTAACGGTGTTACCATGCATAGGATCTGAGCTCCATACCACATGACGGCCTTCCTGTTTGACCCTACGCAGCAACGCCGGCAGTTTATCACCCAGATTATTGGCCCCCATACGAGTAATCAGGGTTAAACGCCCGGCTTCATTTTTCGGGTTTAACGCATCAATTAAGCGAATCAGCTCATCGTCCTGCATGGAAGGCCCGATTTTCACGCCGATGGGATTATGAATACCGCGGAAGAACTCAACATGAGCGTGATCCAACTGGCGGGTGCGCTCACCAATCCACAGCATGTGTGCGGAGCAGTTATACCACTTGCCGGTCAGAGTATCATTGCGGGTCAGGGCCTGCTCATAGTTAAGCAGCAGTGCCTCATGTGAGGTAAACAATGAGGTTTCGTGTAATTCACGATGATTAGCCGAATTGATGCCGATGACTTCCATAAAGGACAAGGCATCCTGAATGCGTCGGGTCATCTCCTGGTAACGTTCTTTTTGCGGATTGTTTTCCAGAAACGCCATATTCCAACGCTGAATCTGATGCAGATCAGCCAAACCACCCTGTGCAAATGCACGCAGCAAGTTTAATGTCGCAGCGGAGCGATGGTACGCTTCAATCATGCGCTCTGGATTGGGCTGGCGCGACGCTTCGGTAAACTCAAAACTATTGATAATGTCGCCACGGTAACTCGGCAGAGATACGCCATCAATGGTCTCAAAATTATCAGAACGCGGTTTGGCATATTGACCCGCCATGCGTGCCACTTTGGTGACCGGGCAGCGACCCGCAAAGGTCAGGACAATGGCCATCTGCAAGATAACTTTGAAGGTATCACGTATTTTGGGTGCGTTGAATTCATCAAAAGATTCCGCGCAATCGCCACCTTGCAGTAAAAAACCTTTACCTTGGGCAACCTCTCCCAACTGTCTAAACAACTCACGCGTCTCGGCTGCAAACACCAGCGGCGGGTATTTGGCCAGGCGTTTCTCTGCATCTTCTAGCTGTTGTTTATTTTCATAGGTGGGCTGCTGCAGAATCGGCAGCTGGCGCCAACTATCGGGTTGCCATTGTGTCACTGAGTTTCCTTTTTTGCTTTGCACCATGTGGCGCGGAATTGCGCCCATTTCGCAACCCTGAAACTTACGAGTTATGAAAGAAAATTTCAATGATCAATTAGACTATAAAAGCGATTACAGGTAGGTTTGTATTAGTCTATTTTGTTCTGAGTCTGTACAGATTCGTATACCGCACTGAAAAATCTGTGTCAGTGTGGTTTCATTCAAGACATCTTGCTGACTACCATCGGCAACCAGCCGCCCTTCAGACATCAGCCAAATGCGATGGCCGTACATCTGCGCCAGATTTAACTGATGATGGCTAACAACCAGCATATTGCCCATGTCAGCCAGTGTCACCAGCAGTTGGCAAAGCCGGTGCTGATGTGCAAAATCCAGGCCCTGCACGGGTTCATCCATCAGTATCAGCGCCCGTCCGGATGTGATGGCCGGCCAGAGTTGCATTAGGGTACGACAGATCTGCACCCGGCGCTGTTCCCCGCCAGAGAGGGTATTCAGTGGCCTCGATAAAAACTGCCGGATTTCAAGCGCTTGTTCCAACAGCTCAGGAATACCAAGCTGCGGTGCATAAAAAGTCAGGCACTCTTTAACCGACAGCGCAAAAGCGGTTTGCAGATTTTGCTCCATCAGAGTACGTACACCGGCCAGCGCTGGCGGCGAGTAGTCGCCAAGGTATCGACCATTTAACCGCACCTGACCAACCTGCGGTTGCAGAATACCGGCCAGAACCATCAGCAGCGTGGACTTCCCAGCGCCATTCGGCCCCAGCAGATGAACAAACCGCCCCGCTGGCATTACCAGTTCAATGTCCTTAAGACGCTTCGACAACTGCAGTTGCGTGGCTTCCAGCATGTCAGTTTTTCGCCAGTCTGATGACAGAATAAAGAAATACCGGACCACCTAAGGTGGCAGTCAGCATCGATACTGGCACCGCCACACCGCCAAATGCGCCGGATACCCACACCACCATCAACAGCAGTATGGCCCCGGTCATGGCCGATGCCGGCAAGATAAAGCGATTGTCATGACCAAACAGATTTCTCAATAAATGGGGTACCAACAAACCGATAAAAGCTATCGAACCGGCCAGTGATACCGCGATTCCCACCAGTAACGCGCTAATCAGTAACATGCGGGGGTAAAAGGCTTTCACATCCAACCCGGCCACTTGCGCGGCCTGCCCACCAAAATACAGCCAGTTCAGTGCCTGTCCTTGCATCATCGCATAGCCAATCAGTCCGCATACCGGCAGCAGGGTCAAGCTGATCAAAAGCAGATCTGCCTGATGCAGACTGCCCAGCAACCAAAAAGTCAGGTTTCGAAGTGACTGTGCATCCGCCAGAAAATACAACCAGGCAATCACTCCCCCCCCTAGCGTGGAAATCGCAATACCGGCCAGAATAACGCCGGCACCGGAGTCCAGCCCTAAACGCCGGGCAATGGCATGAATTAAAAAGGTCGACAGCAAAGCGCCCAGAAAGCTGAACAGCGGCAGCCCATAACTGGCAAAACCGGCCAGTGACGCTCCGCCCAGCAATAAGTAAATGGCCGCGAATAGACTGGCCCCACTGGTAATACCAATCAGACCAGGATCCGCCAGGGGATTTCTAAGCATTACCTGCAAAAGCGCCGAACTGACGGCCAGACTGGCTCCCACCAAGATTGCACTGCCAACCAAAGGGAGCCGCAACTGCCAGAGGATCTGCTGATCAATCTGTGCATCAAGCTGCAGGCCTTTCACAGCGATACCGACGGACAGCGCTATCATGACCAACAGTAGCGCGACTAACATCCTGCGATCTGGTGTTAACAAGGCTAACGTTTCGCTTTGCTTAACAAAACTTCACAGCCTTGCTCAATCAGGTCAAGCACCAGTTCAAAGCCCTGACGGCCACCATAGTATGGATCAGGTACTTCCAGTTCTTCCTGTTCGGTATATTCAAGAAACAATTTTACCTTATGCTGATATTCCGCCGGACAACGTTCCTGCAGGTCACGCAGGTTGTGCTTGTCCATGGCCAGCACCAGGTCAAAACGGGCAAAATCTTCATCCAGTACGGGCCGGGAGCGCTGCCCTTTAAAACTGTAACCGCGTGCCTGTCCAGCCTCGCGCGTACGAGCATCAGGTAAACTGCCTTTGTGATAAGGTGAGGTGCCGGCAGAGTCTATCCGTATATTGCATTGCTGTTGCCGGGCCATGCCCGTCAGCACGGCATGCGCAGTAGGCGAACGACACAAATTGCCAAGACAGACAAAAAGAACGGAGCTGATAGGTGCGTGCATAAAAAATAATGGCCACTTGCGGTGGCCATTAGTCTGTCAGATTTGTATTTTCAGTCAACCGCCAGAACTTAACGTCCTTGTTGAAGCGCCTGAATACGCTTCTCAAGAGGTGGGTGACTCAGAAACAGCTCTGCCATGGCCGATTTACCACGAATACCAAAGGCCATCAGATTACCATCCAGGCGCGATTCCTGACTAAGCTTCAGGCGCTGCAGCGCGGCGATCATTTTATTACGCCCGACCAGGGACGCTGAGCCGGCATCAGCCCTGTATTCACGATAACGGCTAAAGCCCATAACAATAATGCTGGCCAAAATTCCGAAGACAATCTCCAGCACAAACACCACGGCAAAGTAGGCCAGACCGCCCAGTCCTCCGCCACTGTTATTGCTGCGGGTGGCATTATCAATCACATTGGCAATCACCCTGGCCAGGAATATCACAAAGGTATTCAACACCCCTTGCAGCAACGTCATGGTAACCATATCACCATTGGCAATGTGCGCCACTTCATGAGCCAGCACCGCTTCCACTTCATCCTGTTGCATGTTTTCCAGCAAACCGGTTGATACAGCGACCAGCGCGTTGTTGTGGTTAGCCCCTGTGGCAAAGGCATTCATATCCGGTGAATGATAAATAGCCACTTCAGGCATACCAATACCGGACTGTTTTGCCAGTCGACTAATGGTATTCACCAACCACTGCTCTGTATGGGTGGCTGGGCTGTCGATAACATGTGCACCCACTGAGCGTTTGGCAATCCATTTTGACATTAGCAATGAGATAAACGCACCACCAAAGCCAAACACGCTGGCAAACACCAGCAGTCCGCCCATGCCTCGCGGGTCAATATTGAGGAAACTGAACACCAGGTTCATCACTATGCCCAGCACCAGCACAACAGCCAGGTTGGTTGCGACAAACAACAGTACACGTTTCATAAAGTCTCCAGAAAGATTTGATCGCCCTTATTCTGTGGGCATCCCGGACTTTTTCAATCTGCCAAAGTGTGAATATTTATGTCAACTTCCCATGACCTGGCTGGATTGAGCTTTTATACTACCCGCCCCTACCGCACTAAATTAAAAAAAGCCTATGAAACTATTGATGTTAAGTAGCTCAAGGGAAGGTCAGCATGACTATTTGCAGACTGCCCGGGCAACGATCATGTCGCACCTGAACGGCATTCAGGAGCTGTTGTTTGTACCCTTCGCCGGCGTCACGCTGAACTGGGACGACTATGTACAAAAAGTTCAGCAGGCCCTGCCCGATATCAGGGTGCAAGGTATTCATCAATATGCCGATGCTAAGCAGGCTGTGGAACAGGCTAAAGCAATTGCCGTAGGTGGCGGTAATACCTTTAATCTGCTGAATCAACTGTACCGTTTAGAACTGCTTGATGTTATTCGCGACAAAGTAGCCGCTGGTATGCCTTATATTGGCTGGAGCGCAGGCTCAAATATTTGTGGTGACAGCATTCGCACCACCAACGATATGCCCATTATTGAGCCGCCTTCCTTTTCAGCCTTAAAGCTGGTGCCCTTTCAGATTAATCCGCACTATACAGACTACCAACACCCTGGTCACAATGGTGAAACCCGGGGCCAGCGTCTGGCTGAGTTTATGGCACTCAATCCGCAGATGCCGGTTATTGCCATCCGTGAAGGCAGTGCATTAGTGCGATTGGGTGACAAGCTGACCTTGCAAGGTCCGCATCCTGGCATAGTATTCTTAGGCGGTAAGCAACAGGATATTCAGCCTGCAGATGATCTTTCCGCTTTTCTAAGGAGTTCAGACCAATGAAAGTCGTAGAAATACGCCATCCTCTGGTGAAACATAAAATAGGTTTGCTACGGGATGCCGGTATCAGCACCAGGGAATTCCGCACCCTGGCGCGGGAAATAGGCAGTTTATTAACCTATGAAGCCACCGCCGACTTACCCACCGAAAAGACCCGCTTGCAGTGTTGGAGCGGCGATATCGAGATTGACCAAATCCAGGGCAAAAAAGTCACCATAGTGCCAATTCTGCGGGCAGGTCTGGGTATGATGGATGGCGTACTGGAGCTTATTCCAAATGCCAGAATCAGTGTGGTGGGTATCTACCGCAATGAGGAAACCTTACAGCCCGTGCCCTATTTTCAGAAACTGACCGCAGACTTGGACCAACGACTGGCCATTATTGTTGATCCTATGCTGGCCACCGGCGGTTCTATGATTGCCACCATCGACCTTTTAAAACAAAGTGGCTGTAAACACATCAAGGCATTGGTATTGGTAGCTGCGCCCGAGGGGATCGCTGCCCTGGAAAAAGCCCACCCGGATGTTGAATTATACACCGCCGCCATTGATCAGGGCCTGAATGAAAAAGGCTACATATTGCCAGGTTTGGGCGATGCGGGTGACAAGTTGTTTGGTACAAAGTAAGCCTAGAGCCAGTCAGCAGGGCCTTAACGGGCCCTGGCTTTTACCGACAGGGTCAGTTTAAATATTGCCATTGGCTTATCGCCATGCAGGGCCGGGCAAGTCACCAGCACCGACACCGGACGGTTTACCCGTTGGCCACTATTTATCGAGTCATCCAGCATCTCGTCAATAATGGCACCATCCTGACTGGTAAAATGCACCCTGGCCTCTGGCCGCATTAAAAACTCACCTTGTACGTCTTTAAACGCAAAATTGGCATTAATCCCACGCCGTTTTGCTTTTTGAAATACCAGAAAAGCGCCGGCCAGATCAGCGCCAATAGCCAGTGCACCAAAGTACACACTGCCAAGATGATTTTTGGTGCGCCAGGTGTGGGGAATGCTGACCTGCAGTCTGTGTTCATCCATGACTTCAATGCGGGGCGAACAAAATCCGATGAGTGGTATATAGCGCCAGGCAAATACCTTCAGCGCCCAATTAGCCTTAGTCAGTGCTTTCATTGCAGATCATCACAATGTTGTTGATGTTTATGCAGATTAACACTGGTTGGACCACAGGCCAATAGCCACTATATCAGTGGGGTGAGATCCAGATATTGATGGGCCGTTTTAGCTGCGGATAGTCTGGGAATATGGCCTAGCATTGGCGCGTTTAACTGCTGCTCAAGCAAGCTCAGATTTTCTGCCTGATATGGCATATCCACTTCCACTTGATTAGCAACCCAGCCGACCAGTTGTAAGCCGTCGCGTCTGATGGCTTCGGCGGTCAGCAGGGCATGATTTAAACAACCAAGCCGCATTCCCACCACCAGAATCACCTGCATTTGCTGAGCAACCACAAACTCAGATAAGAAGCGCCCCTGCCCCAGCGGCAAGCGCCATCCTCCGGCTCCTTCAACCAGCAGAATGTCTGGATTGAATGACGACAGCCCCACCAAGGCTTGCTCCAACTGTGCGAAGTCAATTGGGGTTCCGGCATGATGCGCTGCAATATGCGGGGCCACAGGTTCCGCAAACGCAACCGGGTTTACCAGTTCATAAGGGACGGCAATAGACGCAGCCTGTTGCAGGGCAACAGCGTCGCTGTTTCTCAGGCCATCGGCAGTATATTCGCAACCTGATGCCACCGGCTTAAACGCCACGGTTTGCAGCCTGCGATCTTTTAGCTGATGTAATATCGCCTGGGAAACAAAGGTTTTGCCTACCTCGGTATCCGTACCCGTGACAAAAAAACGTCTCATTTTTGTATCTCCATAAAAGCCACTTGGTAGCTTACAGGTACAAGCCCTTGTTGTTGATAATTTTCAAAGTATCGTCGTTCAACTGCCTGAATAACTGCTTTGCTCAAAGGACTGCGAGTTGGATTGAGCACCACCCCAGCACCAATATCCTTAATCGAATGTAAGGCATCTCTTAGGCTGGTATGCCAGGTCTGATAAAGCCTGGTTTGTACCTGCCAGGACAGCCCCACCTGCTTTGCAGCCTGCTCCAGCGTCTCCAGACTAAGGAAATGATTAACATGGGCTGGTTGCCCGACCGCCTGCCAGCAGCGGTGCAGCTCCTGTAACGATCCTTGCACCATCATCGCTAACAACCCTTTAGCGCCAGGCTTCATGACTCTTGCCACTTCAGAAAAAGCCTGAGAAATGGGCTGGCACCATTGCAACGCCATGCAGGAAAACACATAGTCAAAGACATTATCGGCAAAGGGGAGATTGTCTGCATCCCCTACCAGAAAGCCAACTTTATTAGGCTGAGTGCGGCTGGCAAACCTTGCCATACCCTCAGCCAAATCCAGTCCAATCACCTGCCCGGACTTGTCTGCCAACAATGCACTGATGCGCCCGGTGCCACTACCAATATCCAATAGCATGCCACTTGTTGGCGTTACCTGGCTAACGGCATCAACACCGATTTGCCACTGCACTTCGGCTAACTGATCGTAGCAATGGGCTGCCTGGCTGAACTGCCGGGCAATCCGTACTTTGGTCTGCATACTACTTATCACCGTTCAGCCCTTGTGCTAACACCTTGACCAATTTGCAAATATCGTCCCTGGAATGAGCGGTCGTCAGGGTTATGCGTAACCTGGCGCTACCCGGTGGTACGGTAGGCGGCCGAATGGCCGTCAACCACAATCCGTTGTTTTTCATTATTTGGCAGAGGGTTAATGTCCGCTCTGCATCCCCCATTAAAACCGGTTGAATTGCCGTATCTGATGCCATCAAAGGAACACCAGCGGACTGACATAAATGACGAAAACAGTGAATATTTTCGCTCAGCTTTTCTCTACGCCATGCCTGCCCTTTAACCAGCTTTAAGCTTTCCAGGGTAATCGCAGCAAGCAGTGGCGACATCGCCGTGCTGTATATGTAGTGACGGGCAAAATTAACCAGATAGTCATGCACAGTAGCCGGAATTGCCAGAAATGCCCCAGATGTACCTATAGCCTTGCCAAAGGTGGCCATCAGCAGCGGCAAGGCATGTTGCGAGATACCTTCGGCGCTGCCTATCCCTTGCGGCCCCAACACGCCAAAGCCATGGGCATCGTCCAGATAACACAGGGCCTGACATGACGCAGCGATGTCACATAAACGGCTTATCGGCGCTTTATCGCCGTCCATGCTAAACACCCCTTCCGTCATTATCAGGGTGTCACCGTCGACTTTTAGTACAAGTTCGCTAAGGTGCTGCATATCATTGTGGCGATAGCGCTGCAAACGCGCTTGGGTCGCCAGGGCACCGTCCAGCATAGAGGCATGGCTGAGCTTATCGGCCAGTATATGACCGCCTTTTGCCATCAAGCTTTGAATCAGGGCCTGATTAGCTGCAAAGCCACTGTTAAATAACAGTACCTTGTCGCGGCCTGTTAAGTCGGCCAGATAATCTTCCAGCCTGGCATGAGCCAAAGAATGCCCGGTCACTAAAGGCGAAGCACCACTACCAGCCGACCAGTCTGATACGCAGCGGGTCGCAATGGCTTTAAGTTCGTCACTGTGAGCCAGCCCCAAATAGTCATTGCTGGAAAAATTCAGATAGCGGCGCCCCGCCACCTCCAGGCAACGACCATCTGCATGCTCAATTAACTGGCGGCGCCGCAGCAGACTATCTTCCTGCCGCCTGGCCAGCTCGGCAGCAATAAATTCAAATGCCATAGCAGCTTCAGAGACTGGCGTCGTAAAACAACTCTTCGCTTTTCTGTGCTTTTACCGCATCCATCAACACTGCTTCATGCGCCTCATCAGAATACTGACGGCCGCGCTCAGTATTAATGCCCAGCTTGCGGAACAACTTCACGTCGGCATGGGTTTCTGGATTAGAGGTAGTCAGGAGTTTGCAGCCGTAAAAGATAGAATTGGCACCAGCCATAAAACACAAGGCTTGCATCTGCTCATTCATGGCTTCTCGACCTGCCGACAAGCGCACATGGCTCTTAGGCATCATGATTCTGGCTACCGCGATAGTGCGGATAAACTCAAACTGGTCCAGGTCTTCCACTTCATCCAGTGGCGTACCTTTGACTTTTACCAACATATTAATCGGTACGCTCTCAGGGTGCTGTGGCAAATTGGCAAGCTGCACCAGCAACCCGGCTCTGTCATTGGCGCTCTCTCCCATACCAACAATTCCGCCCGAACACACATTCATACCAGCGGCCCTGACGTTATCCAGGGTGTTAAGGCGGTCCTGATAGGTTCTGGTGCTGATTATTTCGCCATAGAATTCAGGCGACGTATCCAGATTGTGGTTGTAGTAGTCCAGGCCGGCATCTTTAAGCATCATCGCTTGCTCGCGACTCAGCATACCCAGCGTCATACAGGTTTCCATGCCCAGTTTTTTTACCCCTTTAACCATTTCAATCACATAGGGCATGTCTTTGTCTTTAGGGTTACGCCAGGCTGCTCCCATGCAGAAACGGGTGGAACCCACGGCTTTCGCCTCGCGGGCACGCTGCAAGACCTTCTCCACTTCCATCAGCCGCTCTTTTTCAAGGCCGGTGTCATAGCGGGCACTTTGTGGACAGTATTTGCAGTCCTCCGGGCAGGCCCCGGTTTTGATCGACAACAGAGTACTGACCTGCACTTCATTCGGATTGAAATGTTGTCGATGGGCAACCTGTGCCTGGAACAACAGGTCATTAAAAGGCAAAGCGAATAAATCACGAACTTGTTGAACCGTCCAATCGTGACGGATGGCAGCAGAGGCCTGCATGGGGATTCCTTTACACTGGGATTTTGCTTGAGTAGTCTATGCGCGGCAATTAACTTGTCAACTTAAATACAAAGCCAAAATTTACAACCGGACAAATAATAACCATGAACCTGGATTTTGATCAGCAACATATCTGGCATCCTTATACCTCAGCTGTGTCTCCTTTGCCTTGTTATCCGGTGGAAAAAGCCGATGGTGTGCGGATCTACCTGCAAACAGGTGAAGTTCTGATCGATGCTATGTCCTCATGGTGGGCAGCAGTGCATGGTTACAACCACCCTCACCTGAACCAGGCAGCACACCGCCAGATTGACAAAATGGCACATGTGATGTTCGGTGGCCTGACCCATGAACCCGCCATTAGTCTGTGTCAAACACTGTTAGATATGGTGCCACAAGGTCTGAACCGGGTCTTTCTGGCTGATTCAGGTTCGGTCGCTGTTGAAGTGGCGATGAAAATGGCCCTGCAATATTGGGCCTGTCAGGGCAATCCGGGAAAGCATAAATTCATCAGCCCCCGAAATGGCTACCATGGCGATACCTTTGCTGCCATGTCTGTTTGTGACCCGGTCAATGGCATGCATAGTTTATTCAACGACGTGCTATCCAAACAGATTTTCACCCCTGCCCCACAAACCCGCTTTGGTCAGGTGTGGAATGAAGACGACATTCAGCCATTAAACGAGCTGATGCAGCGTCACCATCATGAGATTGCGGCCCTCATTATCGAACCAATAGTGCAAGGCGCGGGTGGCATGCGTGTTTACCACCCGGAGTACTTAAAACGAGCCCGTCAGTTGTGTGATGAATTCAATGTGCTTCTGATTGCCGACGAAATTGCCACCGGGTTTGGCCGCACGGGTAAACTGTTTGCCTGCGAGCACGCCGGTATCAGCCCGGATATTCTGTGTTTGGGCAAAGCCCTGACCGGAGGTTATATGACGCTGGCAGCAACCTTGTGCAGCGAAGACGTTGCGGTAGGCGTTTGTCAGGGCCAACCCGGTGTGTTTATGCATGGTCCGACCTACATGGGGAATCCATTAGCTTGTGCAGTGGCCAATGCCAGCCTGGAGATACTGCAACAAGGGCACTGGCAAACCCAGGTTAGCCAGATAGAACGGCAACTACGTGCCGAGTTGTTACCTCTGAGCAATTTAAGCGCCGTTGCAGATACCCGTGTACTGGGTGCCATCGGCGTGGTGGAATGTAAAACCGCAGTGGATGTCGCCCGGTTACAACGCAAGTTTGTTAGTCAGGGCGTGTGGATCCGTCCCTTTGGTAAGCTGGTGTATATTATGCCGCCCTATATCATTAATCAGGATGACCTTAGCCAGATCATTCGAGCCATTGCCAGTGCTTTGGCAGATTAATCTGCAAATAACAGCAACCAGCCAAGGCTGAGCAACGACAGCAACGCCAGGATAATCAGATTTAGCCACAGACCGTCCTGGCGTCGTCTGGCACGTCGTTTACGAATAATCAGCGCCACAATACTGAAAAACACCGAGCAGCTCAGTGTCAGTAACAGCCACCCGCTCAGCCCCCTGTGCCAGTCCTGTTCAGATTGCATGCCTAAAGCTTGCATAAAACCGGTTTGCAATTCAGGCCTGGCATAGTGAAACAGCAGCATCGCAACTACAAACAATGCCCAGGCGCTCAGGCTGAGGGCGATAAGCAGCCGGTATAACCGATCATTTTGTGGCGCGGTCTGACGCCGGTTTTGGCCTTGCCATTGACGCTGCTTTGGTGACATAGCGGATTTTTCTTGAGTCTGGCTGTCAGCCAAGTAAGATTACACACCCCGTCCTGCGGACACTAACATTTCGTTGAATTCAGGACGTATTTTCGGCACCTCGTGCCGCGGGCATGCCCCGTTTATTACTGTAGAGCATAAAATCAGATCCGTGCATGGATCGTCTGGAGAGGTCAGATGGCACATACCCCCGTGGTAGAAATTCTCAAAGGTCAGCATCAGGTTGGTGCTGAAGTTGTTGTAAAGGGTTGGGTTCGTACCCGCCGTGATTCAAAAGCCGGCTTGTCATTCATTGCCCTGCATGATGGCAGTTGCTTTGATCCTATTCAGGTCATCGCTCTGAATAACCTTGAGAATTACAATGATGTGCAAAAGCTGACAGCTGGCTGTTCATTGGCCGTTACCGGCACCCTTAAGGCCTCTGAAGGTCAGGGCCAGGCCCTGGAAATTGATGCTTCCAAGGTAGAAGTACTTGGCTGGGTCGAAAACCCGGACTCTTATCCCATGGCCGCCAAACGTCACAGCATAGAGTTTCTGCGTGAGCATGCACATTTGCGCCCACGTACCAATGTGATTGGTGCCGTGGCCCGGGTGCGTAACTGTCTGTCGCAAGCGATACATCGTTTTTTCCATGAGCGTGGCTACTTTTGGGTCAGCACCCCAATCATTACCGCCAGCGATACTGAAGGCGCAGGCGAGATGTTCCGTGTCTCCACTCTGGATATGCTCAACATTCCAAAGAATGATAAAGGCGATGTGGACTTCAGTCAGGACTTCTTTGGCAAAGAGGCGTTTCTGACCGTATCCGGGCAGCTAAACGGTGAAACCTATGCCTGCGCCTTGTCCAATATTTACACCTTCGGCCCCACTTTCCGGGCAGAAAACTCCAATACCAGTCGCCACCTGGCAGAGTTCTGGATGATAGAACCGGAAGTAGCCTTTGCCGACTTAAGTGATATAGCCCAGTTGGCCGAAGACCTGCTGAAGTATGTGTTTAAAGCAGTGCTGGAAGAACGTGCCGACGATATGGCCTTTTTTGCCGATCGCATCAATAAAGATGCCATCAGCCGTCTGGAAAAAGTGATTCATCAGGATTTTGTACGCATGGATTACACCGACGCCATTGAGATCCTGAAAAACTCCGGCAGAAACTTCGAGTTCCCGGTGGATTGGGGAGTAGACCTGTCTTCTGAGCATGAGCGTTACCTGGCTGAAGAACATGTGGGTGCGCCGATCATCATGCAGAACTACCCGAAAGACATTAAGGCCTTCTATATGCGTGCCAACGACGATGGTAAAACCGTTGCCGCAATGGACGTTTTAGCCCCTGGCATCGGTGAGATTATCGGCGGTTCACAACGTGAGGAGCGCCTGGATGTGTTTGATCAGCGTCTGGAAGAAATGGGCCTGAACAAGGAAGATTACAGCTGGTATCGCGATCTGCGCCGTTATGGTTCAGTGCCCCATTCCGGCTTCGGTTTAGGTTTTGAGCGTCTGGTTGCCTATGTGACCGGCATGCAGAACGTTCGTGACGTGATCCCCTTCCCGCGTACACCAGGTAATGCCAACTACTAACCATATGAAACGCGGACCGGCATCTACCGGTCCGCTCTATCCTGCGGTTCGATTAATCACCCCAGAATTCAAAATAATCTGACACATCTTTTGCGGCTCTTGGCAGGGCGTCAGAAAGAGGTGTACCTAAATACAAGAAGCCCACAATTTCATCCTGCTCCTGCAGGTTAAACGCTGCTTTCACCTCATCATTCTGTGCATAGCTGCCGGTCCGCCAAATGCCGTTAAAGCCCTGCGCCAAAGCTGCCATTTGCATAGCATGCACGGCACACGCGGTGGACGCCACCTGTTCCACCCAGGGCACCTTGGGGTTGTCCTGATAGCGGGTGATCGCCACCACCACCATAGGAGCACGCATAGGAAGCTGTGGTGCCCGCTCAACGTCTTTTTGCGACATATCGGCCGCAATGGCTGCCTGTTCGAAGATGTTTCCCAGTTTTACCAGCCCTTGTCCCTGGCAGACAACAAATCGCCAAGGACTAAGATTGGCGTGATCCGGGGCGCGCAGGGCTGAACGCATAATATTACTCAGGGCTTCACCGGCGGGGGCCGGCTCTTGTAATCTGGGCTGGGAACTACGATTTAATAACAACTCTAGTGCTTGCATAACGGTTTAACTCGGTGGATTCTGCCGCTAAATTAGAAAAGGATACGCGAATTTACAAGAGTCCCTATGGTAAAAAAGTCTGCTGCCCAGTCTGAACCGTCAAAAGCTGAGCAAAAAGGCGCGCTGCACAAGCTTTTCAGCCGACAGCAGCCCAAGATTGGTGCAAAACCTGCCACCGGCAGATTGCTAAAGTCTTTTGCTGAAGAGGATTATCGTCGCATTGCCAGACTGATCCAAAAATGGCTGGATGAGTCTGACAAGCACAATTGATGACGATTCAGGCTCAAATAACCGATGCCAGCTCGGCCCCCTGGCGAATGGCACGCTTTGCATCCAGTTCTGCTGCCACATCGGCGCCGCCAATCAGATGCACGGTCATGCCGGCATCCAGTAACCCCTGTTGTAACGCGCGCAGTGGCTCCTGGCCAGCACAGATAATAACATTGTCAACTTCCAGACAGCGCGTCTGGCCGTTAACCTCAATATGCAAACCTTTATCGTCGATTAGCTTGTAATTGACGCCAGGGATCATCTGCACCTGTTTATTCTGTAATGACGCACGATGGATCCAACCTGTAGTCGGCCCTAATCCCTTGCCTACCTTAGTGGTTTTGCGCTGCAGTAAATACACTTCGCGCTGTGGTGCGTGTTGCTCTGGTTGGGTCAGCGCCCCGCGCCCCGCATAGTGTTTGTCTATGCCCCAGCTCTTTAGCCAGTTTTCTGGCTGGGTGGTCAGGGATGGTTGTTCCAACAAAAATTCTGCCACATCGAAACCAATGCCCCCAGCACCAATGATTGCCACTTTCTTACCCACAGGTTTGTGATCTCTGAGCACATCCAGGTAGCTCATGACTTTGCCGTGCTCCAGACCTGGAATAGCCAACTTTCTCGGCACAATGCCCGTTGCCAGCACCACCTGGTCAAAACCTCCCTGACTGAGACTTTGTACCGACTGTTCCTGCTCAAGGTGCACATTGACACCGGCTTTTTTCAGCCGTACATCGAAATAACGTAATGTCTCATGAAACTCTTCCTTACCGGGGATCTGCTTGGCGTAGTTAAACTGCCCGCCAATCTCTCTGCCCTTGTCAAATAAGTGCACTTCGTGCCCTCGCTCAGCCGCATAACAGCTAAAGGCCAGCCCAGCAGGTCCTGCCCCCACGACAGCGAGCTTCTGCTTATGATGGGTCAGCGGAAAATTCAGTTCTGTTTCATAACCGGCGCGGGGATTGACCAGACAAGTGGCACGCTTTTTCTTAAATACATGGTCAAGGCAGGCCTGGTTACAGGCAATACAAGTGTTGATTTCATCTGCACGTTGCTGCTGCGCTTTATTGACAAACTCAGCATCAGCCAAAAAGGGTCTGGCCATCGAGACCATATCAGCATGCCCATCGGCCAATACCCGCTCAGCCACATCCGGTGCATTAATGCGATTGCTGGTGATCAGAGGAACAGATAATTCTTGCTTCATCCGCTGCGTGATCCAGGTGAAAGCCGCACGCGGCACCATAGTACCAATCGTTGGTACCCTGGCCTCATGCCAGCCGATGCCGGTGTTGATAATGGTCACACCAGCCTGTTGCAACTGCTTGCCAAGGCTGACCACTTCCTGCCATTCGCTGCCACCTTCCACCAAATCCAGCATGGACAATCGGAAAATAATAATGAAGGCCTCACCGACCTTGGCCCGCACCGCTTTGACCACTTCCAGGGCAAACCTGGCGCGGTTTTCAAAACTGCCCCCCCATTCGTCTTCGCGTAGATTGGTGCGAGGGCATAGGAATTGGTTTATCAGATAACCTTCCGAACCCATGATTTCTACACCGTCGTAACCGGCCAATTTGGCCATGGCGGCACAATTGGCATAATCCTTAATGGTACTTTTAATGCCCCGGACGGAGAGTTGTCTGGGCTTAAACGGATTAATCGGGGCCTGAACAGCGGATGGCGCCACATTAATGGGATGATAGCCGTAGCGCCCGGTATGCAGAATTTGCATACAAATTTTGCCGCCATGTTGGTGAACGGCATCCGTTATAAGCTGGTGCTTTTTCGCGTGGGACTTACGCGTCATTCTGGAGGCAAAAGGAAACACCCAGCCCTGTCGATTCGGACTGATCCCCCCGGTGACAATCAAACCTACCCCGCCTGCCGCACGCTCGGCATAAAAGGCCGCCAATTTTTCGATACCCTGCTTTTCTTCTTCCAGGCCTAAATGCATAGAGCCCATCAATACGCGATTCTTAAGCTGGGTGAAGCCCAAATCCAGGGGGCTTAGCAAGTGCGGATATAATGCGTGCTTAGTCATGTTCTTCTCAACTGGTCCAATCTGTTTTGAGTCTACCCTAAAATTAACAAAGATTTCACCTGCTATTGGGCGTACAGCTGTTCACCCCAACCAATCAGGCTTTTTTGCCTGTGGTCATAAAAAATTACATTTGCTGTTTCTTGTTAGCGCCGACTTTGGATAGGATATGCACATTATCAATGTAAACTTGCAGTAATTATGGCAGCACAAAAAAGTATGGCCCGAACCCTGTTTGGCGGGATCTGGTCGGTGTTGAACTTCTCCCGTAAGTTGTTCTTCAACCTTATTTTCATTCTGATTGTTGTGGCAATCATTATAGGTATTGCATCAGAGGAAGGAAAAATCGAGGTTCCCAAAGACTCAGCCCTGATCCTGAACCTGAATGGCGAGTTGGTGATAGAAAAGACCGCCGTTGATCCATTTGCCCAGTTTATGCAGGAAGCGTTCGAAGAAAAAGATGAGAATCCTGAAGTCCTGCTGCGTGATGTGCTCTTTACCATCGACAATGCCAAACACGATAAGCGCATTAAAGCCATGGTACTTGACCTGCACGGCTTGCAACATGGCGGACTGGATAAATTACAGCAGATCGGCGATGCCCTGGATAGCTTTAAAGAGAGCGGCAAACCCATCTATGCCATAGGTGATTACTTCAGCCAGGAACAGTATTATCTGGCCGCCCATGCCAACCACCTGTACATGAACCCCATGGGCTGGATGATTCTGGATGGCTATGGCCGTTACCGCCTGTACTTTAAATCCATGCTGGAAAAGCTTAAAGCCACTACTCACGTATTTAGGGTGGGTACCTTCAAGTCCGCCATCGAACCTTTTATCCGCGATGATATGTCAGACGCTGCCAAACAGGCTAACCAGGCCTGGCTGGATGCACTGTGGAGCCAATACAAAGCTGATGTCGCTCAAGCCCGCGGTATGGACGTGAGCAATTTTGACGAAAAACTGGATGACTTCCTGGCCAAGTTCGAACAGGTTGGCGGCGATTTTGCCCAATACGCCCTTGAAAATAAGTGGGTGGATGGGCTGCGTAACCGCGAAGAGATACGTAATGAGCTGGTTGCTGTGGTGGGTGAAGATAAATCAGCGCGTGGATATCGGCATATCGGCTTTAAACAATATCTGCAGGTGATTAACGGCCCTTATCTGCCCATGCCCAAAGACACCAATAACGTTGGTGTGGTGGTGGCCAAGGGAACCATTCTTAACGGCACACAAAAGGCTGGCACCATAGGGGGAGACAGTACTGCAGCACTGTTACGCAAAGCCCGTCTGGACGATAGCGTCAAAGCTGTTGTGCTGTACGTAGACTCTCCCGGGGGCAGTGCTTTTGCCTCGGAAGTGATTCGTCAGGAAGTGGAAAATATCAAAGCCGCAGGCAAGCCTCTGGTTGTGTCCATGAGCACCTATGCAGCATCTGGTGGCTATTGGATCTCCGCCGGTGCTGATGAGATTTGGGCAGCACCCAGTACAATTACTGGCTCTATCGGTATCTTTGGCATGTTTATGACCTATGAAAACAGCCTGGATTACCTGGGAATTCATGCCGATGGTGTGGGTACCACAGAATTTGCTGGTATGAGTGCGGTTCGGGCGCTGGATCCCCGAATCGGTGAGGTCATTCAGCGTAATATTGAACATGGTTATGATCAGTTTATTACCTTGGTGGCGAATGAACGTGACATGGACAAAGGCAAGGTCGACAGTATTGCGCAAGGCCGTGTCTGGATTGGTCAGACCGCCCTTGAGTTAGGGTTGGTGGATAAACTGGGTTATCTGGATGATGCCGTCAGTGCGGCGGCTGAACTGGCCGGATTGGAACAGTACGACACCAAATATGTTGAGCGGGACTTAAGCCCCAAAGAGCAGTTCTGGAATGAGTTCTTTGGTGTTGCCTCCACCTGGTTTGGTGGCGCCCTTAAGAGCCAGAGCGATGGTCAGTTAATGGGGCTGGTGAAACAACTGGTGGCCGAATTTGACACGTTTGCCAAACTCAATGATCCCCGTGGCGCTTACGCACTCTGCCTGCCATGCGAGATATAAGCTGAACGTTATTAAAAAAGCCGACATTTGTCGGCTTTTTTGTCTTCAGCTGTTTGTTTTTTCAAGGTGGATATGATTGCCTAATCTGCTCGAAGCTGCAACGACATGCGTTGATAAGGTATCGGCCCCTTGTAGAAGATGTCCCCAACGGGCTTTAATCCAAAACGTTCGTAAAGCCCTCTGGCAGACTAACTGTGCCTGCATAAAAGCGCCGAGGTGCGTACCCTGTTCATCGTCGTCAATCCGACAATATATCATGGGTTTGTCAGGCCACAGTACCTGGTGGCGAAGAGGTAGGGTCTGTTGCCAGCTTCCAGAATAGAAACATCCATGCTATCTGCCCGAAGCTGCCAGACCAAATCCAAACAGCATAAACAAGCTACCACTCAGGCGATTAACCTTTTTCCCGACAGCAGGGCTGCTAAGCTTTATCCGCGCACGGCTGGCCGCTAGCGCATACAGGCAGTGAATGATCAGCAAGCAGGCACAGAATGTCAGGGTCAGAAGCACAAATTGCCCGGCATAGGGGGCATGAATATCAACAAATTGCGGAAACAACGTCATAAAGAAAAAAATGGCTTTTGGGTTCATCAGACTGATAGACAATCCTTGCAAATATAAACGATGGCGACGGGATTGTTTGAGGGGTTGCTCCAAAGAGTGAAAGCCAGGCGGACTTCGCCACATTTTAATACCCATATAAATCAGGTAAGCGGCGCCGACATATTTCAAAATAGTAAAGGCCAGTGCCGAGGTAGCCAGTATCACCCCAATGCTTGTAGCCGATAAAGCGGATACCAGTAAAATACCACTGGCCACTCCCATTATGCCCCAAACCGCCCTTCTACCGCCGTGTTTCAAACTATTGCTCAGGGTCAGTAAAACGGCCGGGCCCGGTGTAGCAATGGCCGCACACGCCACCAGAATAAAAATCAGATAACTGTCCATACTTCCTACCATCTGAAAAAACTTACGTAATGACCTCAACACCAGGCAACTGCTCGGTCAGCATCTGACGCAGTTTTGGCAAATGTTCTTGGTCGAACATCACTTGCGGCACTTTGGCCTGGCGTTGATTAAAAGGCAATTGCAACAGGCCATTGCCATCAACATTATCCAAAACCAGGCGTTTTATCTTAGCACGGGGAAACACCTCTTCCCCCAGGTACAGATTGTCGGCATCAAAACGCAGCACGTCGAAAGGATTGTTCACCACCAGCCCCATTGGCAGATGATGTTGCTGGCGTGCCCATTGCCATGGCAGCATGGCCAACTGTATCAGAAAGAATGCGTGCCACCACTGTGATGACCAATCAGTCAGGCTGATAAGCCCAGCTGCACCTAGTGGCAAGCTGAGCGACAAGACAACGCATTTTTGCTTCGTGCTTAAGCTATTCCATTTAGCCCGCATTCGGCGTTACCACATCAGATCGTCTGGAATTTCGTATTCAGCGTACCAATCGTCTTCTTCGCTCTTTTCAGCTTGCGCTGGCTCAGCCGTTTTATCTGCGCGGTGCAACACCAGCTCGTCATTACGCTGGGCAATCTTATCCGCTACCGGCGTGGGGACGATCTCGTAGCTTTCGCCCAGTTTAACAATGGCCAGTTTGCCTTGCGTAATGCGTTTGTGGGTCAGTTTATCCACGTATAAGGTTTTGATTTTGGCACCATCGGTGAAATTACAGGCCACATCACCATTATTCTTAGGCTGACGATTGACTTCAATCAGTTGCTTGATTTGCGCAGCAATGGCCTTCTTTTCTGCTTCCAGCTTAAGCTGTTCATTCAGCTCTTTGTCTTTGGCAATTTTGGCCTGACGCGCCTGTTCTGCGGCCACTTTATCTTCGTTGACCATATCCAGTTTGTGCTTCTTCTGCGCTTTAGTTTGCTTGCGTTTTTCCGCATTTACTTTCTGGGCCTTTTGTTTGTCTGCCAGCCCCGCTTTAAGCAGTTGTTCTTGAAGAGAGAGCGCCATGATAGTAATTCCCGCCTGCGATGAAAAATTCAGGGCGACAGTTTACATGGCAATCCGGCTGCTGTCCTCTGTGCAACTGCGACCTATTGCTTCTGCAAGAAACTGCGGTAGGCTAATCGCCCGGCTGTTATTTAATAATCAAGGAAGTCCATGCAAACGCAATCCACCCAACAGGCCTTATGGCTGGCTTTGCATCAACAAGTAGAAAGTTACGAAGGCTGGGCATTGATGATTAAGTTAGCAGCATTTGCTCTGTGTACGCTGGCTATGCTGTACCATCAAACCTGGGTGGCGATGGCAATCTTACCGCTGCTGTGGTTATTGGATGCCATTTACAAAACCTTTCAGGGCAGACTGGAAAAAGAGCTATTGAAAATCGAACAAGCTGATGCCAATGCGACGCCTCAGCTTTATTCCGACTGGCAGCAAAACCGCCCCTCTGCGCTTGGTTTAATTAGCGAGTATCTGCGCGCTGCGCTGCGACCCACGGTTGCTTTTCCTTATCCGCTATTGATCGCTGCTGTACTTATACAGTACTTCCACTAGACACTGGCGGCCGGATAACCGGCCACCTGAATCATTGCCCGGCAGGCAGGCATCGATAGCGAAGAACATCATCAACCTGATCGCTGATAATCCCCTGCACTTTTACCTTATCCATTAATAACGCATAGAGCGCATCGGCGCTTATTATGCCTTTCGGCAGTTTATCCAGCCGCACCGTGTAAGCATTCAGCGTTAAGCCTGCGTCATGGATGTCCTTGGCCAGCTTAGTGGCACCATTGTCGTCCAACAGCATACCTATCTGTACCCCCACACCAGTGGCAAAACCGGCGATAGTTTTAAGTCCGGCCGGTGTCGTCCAGAGGTTGTCAAAATCACTACCGTTGGGATCCCACTTATTGCGCCCCAATAGCACGTTCAGCGGCAAGCGGGTTTGCCCGCGCAACTGTTGCATAAACTCAACATCAAAAGACTGCAACACCATAGGCGCTGCGCTTTGCTGATAGGGTCTGAGCGCATCCAGTAGCGCTTTTCCCATATCCAGCCCCTGACTTTGATACCAACCTGGTTTTTTCAGCTCAATTAACCAGCCCGTACGACGTTTTTGTAGCCGATTCAATTCAGCCAGCATCGCCAGTGCCTCGTCCAGAGTGACCAGCTCAAAGGCTAATTTGGCGTTAAAACGCGAAGGGTAAACCAGCGGCCCGTCAGTGGGTTTTCTACGCTCATGAAATCGCAAACTACGTAGCTCTGCCAGGGTAAAATCCTTAACCCAGAATTTCCCTTCAGCACCGCGTTTATGGGCAAATCGCGCTGCCACATCAGACACCTCATCGAGAATAAGGTCGTGTAAGACCACTGGCTCCCCATCGGCCGACATATTCACATCAAACTCAATCATGTCGGCGCCCAGCGCATGGGCATAAGCCAGTGATGCTTTGCTGTGCTCCGGCAGATAGCCCGGTACGCCGCGATGGGCAATAGCCAGCGGCGCGGCGGCCTGCACCGAAGTGCAAAATAAAAAGCACAGCGTAATAAAATAACGCATTTGTCTGTTCCTTTAAGAAGACGAATTGGGCGGCCAAGGCCGCCACTCAGGTTAGAAACTATGGCTGTATTGCAGGTAGTAGTAACGACCAATGGGACTGTGTACGGCCCCAAAGTGACCATAGGCCTCGTCCGCCAACGGCGCTTCACGATCAAACAGGTTTTTCACCCCAACAGATAAACTACTGCCATCCAGACCAAACTCGCGCAGTTGCACACTGGAAAACAGGTTGACGCGATACCAGTCTTCGATTCGCCAATAGCGGATCTCATCGTCCACCGTGATAGACGCGCTGGTTTCATCAAAGGCTGAGACATACTCCAGAGTCGCCCCCGCGCGCCAGTTGCCCTGCTTCCATTTCAAGGTGGAGTTAACCTTCCATTGCGGTTTGCCATCGATGCCTGCTAGCTCACCCAGATTGTCCACCGGTAGTCCCATAGTAAAGAGTTGCTGGGCTTCGCTGCCCGGTAGTTGCTCAAAACTGATCAGACGGGCTGCATTCAAGCTGTAGCCAAAAGAACCCAGAGAGGTCTGCCAATCGTAGTTCAGGGCAAAGTCCATGCCGCTAATAGTGCGGGTATCCAAATTCTGATAAGGATCATAAACGCGAATAATCGCCCCAGCCGGGGTAATAGAAGTGCCAGCATACAACTCCAGCAATTCTTCGCTGGGTGCTTCACGCTCCACATTGGGATTGCTGCTACCTTGCTGGCGATAGAACAAATCCAGCGCTACCTGGTTACTGCCACTTAGCACTCCTACCACACCTTCCTGCTTGATTTTCCAGTAGTCTGCCGTGATAACCAGCCCATCCAATGGGGTGAGTACCAGACCATAGCTGACGCTGGTGGAGTCCTCAGGTTTAAGATCAGACGCGGTACGGACGTTCTCAACGTTACTGCCGCCGCAGTTGGAAAAATCGCCTTGAATAATGCCTTTTTCCAGCTCTGCGGCACATTTTACGTAGTCAACGGTGCTGTTGATGCGAGCCACCCCGGAGTCGTTAACCTGTACCAGGTTTGGTGCGCGAAAGCCTTCAGACCAGGCACCTCTCAACATCAGGCTGTCATTTAGCGCCCAGGATGCCGCGACCCTGGGTGTCAGGGCACTGCCCACATCAGACAGGTTCTCGTAGCGGGCAGCTAATTGCAGTTGAATGTCCTGCATCAGCGGGAACTGCATATTGGGCGAAACCAGCGGTAAATGCATTTCCACAAACGCCGACCACACATCGCGATCACCCGAAGTGTCATTGGTAGGGCTGTTACCTAGTGAATCACTTTGGGAGTACTCGCCGGTGATCGCATCAATAAAAGGTGATGTGCCATCCAAACTGTCATCACGGTCATCTTTAAAGGCCTCGCGGCGCCATTCAACGCCGGTGGCAAACCCCAGCGGTCCGGCCGGCAACGAATACAGCTGGTTGTTGGATAAACGAAAGTCAGCAAGGGCCAGGCTGGTGGTGCCTTTTTTACGCACGTCGGCCTGAATACTTCTGATCACATGCTCAGGGTTAGGGGTCAAATCGCTTACTGATACACCTTCCCCATTACCTGCACCGTTAAAAGGGTTGTAGGCGTCTTCGGTATCCAGTGATAAAGCTTGCTGGAACTTGGTGCTGGACACGCCGTTTTTAGTCAGATCGTCGCTAACCGCGCGTGAATATAGAATCGCCGAGTCGTAATCCCAGTTATCCCAGTTACCCCGGGTGCCGAGTAAGGCTCTATATGTGAGGTTCTTCACTATGCCACGACGCTGACCGGCATCCAGAATGCGATAATCACGCAGGATAAGATCCAAGCCCTCATCAGGTAGCTGTACTCCCTCAACCCGATTCGGATTTAATCTGCCATCGGCGAAGTACTTGGGACCAAATGGGTTCCAGTAGTTGTGTGCCGGGATCACCATACGGGCCGTACTGAGTACCCGCGACGATTCACTGAGGCGGTCAGTTTTACCGTAATACACCCCAAGCTCGCCAAAAAGCTCCTGTTTATCGCTTAGGTCATAGCTGAACACAGAAAACAGATTAGCCCGCTCACGATCCGAGTACAGCTGGCGGTTGGCGTCGATATCGTAGTAAAGGTTGCGATCGTCGGTGGAAGACAGAAAACCATCGTCTACACACAGACCGTCCCCCAGCGCCAGTAAACAGCCCTTGTTGCCAAAAGGCTGCACATGGAAACGTCCTGACGAGTTGGTGATAGCCGTGCCATCATCAAGCAGGATCTTGCCCGGCTTCAACATGTCAAAGTAAGCAAAGCCACCAATAGAAGAGCGGTTATCGAAGGACGTGTTGCCTTCAAAGTCGGTTCCCGCTAACAGCGGCTCACGGTTAGAAGAGGCGCCTTGTGGCAGGTTAGTCGCAGGCACGGCATTGCGATGGTCATAGTCGGCAAACACAGAAAAATGCCCGCGCCCTTGGCTAAAATCGCTACCGGCATTGATGCGAAACGTACTGTCACGACGTTCCAAATCGGGCGCTTCACCGTAACGGGCGGTCACTTTTAACCCATCAAAATCATCCACCATCAGGGTATTGACCACCCCGGCTACCGCATCAGCGCCGTATAAAGCCGACGCGCCGTCACGCATTACTTCCACGGCTCGCACACCGGCAGTGGGTATGGCGTTCATATTCGGTGTGACGGCTGGCACCAGGTTCTCGGTCTGAAAGCCCGGATGCATTACCATACGACGGCCATTGATCAGCATCAGGGTGTTGCCAGTGCCCACCGAGCGCAGGTTCAGCGAAGCAACATCGCCCCTGGCGGTATTGACACCACCAGCAGTGGCAGATTCATTAAAATTGACATCGCCGTTTTGCGGCAGCATGCGAAGTAAATCCATGCCATCCTGTACCCCTGCAATGTCCAATTCGTCACGACCGAGTAGCGTCATAGGCAACGTGTCAGCCATCCGCGCGCCTTTAATATGCGAGCCCAAGGCAACAACTTCTTCCAGGCTGTCATCTTGTACTGGCTTATTTGTTGATTTACGGCTGGTTTTCTGAGGCTTTTGCATAATTACGATGGCGCCGTTGTTATCTTCCACGGCCTGCAAAGAAGTGTGCGCCAAGGCCTTTTTCAGCGCGGCCAGCACAGAAGTCTGTTCACGCACAGCTTGTACCTGAATCTGCTTTGTCTGATCTGCCGGGGCAATAATCACCAGATCAAACTGTCTGGACAAGGTGGCAATAACCGACTCCAAGCTTTGAGCCTCAAAACTGATAGCCGTAGTCGCTTGCTGAGCCTGTGTGGACGTGCTCAGGGCCAGACTGACGGCCAACAAAGCAGGTTTAATACGAAAGCGCATGGATTCCCCTTTAAGTTAGTTTTTCGCCGAGTTTTTTGCGGCGTTCATGGGGATGACGAATAACCCGCGGCGGTTTTCCAGCAGCAGCTTAAGTTTCACAAAAGTTTCATATACTCAGCCAAATCACACCCTGGGCATCTTTGTGCCAATGAATGTTATGACTTAGTTGCAGGGCGTCGAGCATCTGCTCCAGTTGGTCAAGGCGAAAAGCTGCCGTCAGGCGCTGTGAAGCCAAGGTGGGATGACTGAGTTTCAAGGTCACATTGCTATAACGGTTTAGTACACTGATTACATCCTCCAGCGTACTATCTTGGAAATTGAATCTTTGCTGACGCCAATTGGCAAACTGGCTGTCAGGCAGAAACTGCACGGGTGACATTCCCTGCTTATCCAACATCACTGCCTGGTTGTTGGTAAGTAGCTGAACCTGATGATTCTGGCTAACTTCCACTCGCCCATGGGCAACACCTACTGTGATTTGCTCAGCCCTTTGCTGCACATCAAACAAAGTCCCAAGTACGCGAATGTGGCTATTTTTTACTGTCACTATAAAAGGTCTTGTCTCATCAGGACTGACATCAAATTCCGCATCTCCTTTTTGCAGCCAGACCTGGCGGTCGGTATCGGACAGATTCACCTGAGCCAGACTGTCGCCGCCTAAGGTCAGCGAAGATCCGTCGTCCAGCCTGAATGTCTGGATTTGACCTTTTTCTGTGTGTAGTTGAAGGATGTCTGACTCAACCTGCCAAACCGGGACCAGCAGAACTGCCAATAAGGCCATGCAGGCCGCCAGCCATGCATACCTTGCATACCTGGGCTTACGAGCCTGAAGTCTGACACTAAGTGCATCGGCAACAGTTTCCGTGTACGTAGTTTGGCGCCACAGCAATTCAGCTTCCCGGTAGTGCTGCTGATGGCGGCTATCCTGCTGCAGCCAGGCTTTAAATTCCTGCCACTGCTGCTCGCTGGCCTGACCTGAATGCAGCAATACCAACCAGTGCCGCGCTTGTTGCTTGATAGGGTGCTGGGTTTTCACAAATACTCTCTTTGCTGCAGTTCATATTGCTGACGACCCTCTTCCCACGCCTGCAGTATGGTCTGTATTGTGGTGTGCGCGCGTTCGATATTGCGGCTGATATCCGCCATGGAATAGCCCGTACGAGCGGCAATCTGCTGATAGGTTTCACCGCGCAAACGGCTTGCCACAATAAGGTCCCGTTGCTTAGCCGGTAAACTGGCAACGGCCCGTTCAATCACCAGCATCTTCTCGCCCTGTAAAAAACTGGATTCAACACAACTTTCATTCAGCGGCGCCAAGCCTACTTCGACAAAAATTTCGTCAATTAGCTGCTCCTGACGGGTTTGCAGACGGTGTGCATCAATAATCAGGTTACGGGCGATAGTGTAAACAAAGGCTTTGGGATTATCCGGCGGTTGAGTAAGCTGCGTTTCGGCATATCGCATAAAGGCTTGTTGGGCGATATCTTCAGGATCCGGCGGGCCATTACCGAATTTAGCCCGGAGCAAACCACACAGCTCCTGCCAATAACTTCGATAAAATTTAGTTAAAAATGCCTGTTTCATCCCGAATGATCGCTACATCCCGACCTGGGACTGGCATCATAGGGGCTGGCAATGACAGTTTTGTTACAGTTAGCTCAACAACAGGATTTTAGCGCCGAGTTAGTCCTGAATAGCCGCAAGCCATTGTTTTAGCGATCCTACCAGTCGCTCTCTACTGGCATCGTCCAGATTACCAAGCAATTGACGTAGAGTTTTCAGATGGCACGGGAACACAGCCTCTATGGTTTGCATCCCTTTATCGGTAAGTTGTACTTTCACGCTGCGCCGGTCTTCCTGACTATGTGTGCGGGCAATCAGGCCTTTTTGCTCAAGTTTGTCCAAGCGGTTAGTCATAGCACCCGAGCTAAGCAGCATTGACTGATGTAACTGCGAAGGCGTAAGGCAATGCGGGGCCCCCGTTCGTCTCAGGGTAGCCAGCACATCAAATTCGCCGTATTTCAGATCAAATGCCTCATGACATTTCCCTACTTCCGCTTCAATGGTTTTCATCAGACGAAACATACGACCAATCACCTTCATCGGCAGCAGATCACCTTCAATTCCTTCAGTTCGCCACTGGTGGGCAAATACATCAAGGTCGTCGTCATCTGCTTGTTTGACTGTGATAGGCATGGAAGGCACTCATCTGTATTTATCTTTATATAAAGATACTTTACCCAGACCGACTAACTCAGTAAACTCCTCTTATCTTCACATAAAGATACTTCAGTTAGAGATATATTTACCATGCATACCAACCAAGCAACAGCGTCACGCCCTGCACCGCCGGTCTTGCTGTTTATCACCATAGTGTTGATCGCGCTGAATCTGCGCCCGGTACTAGCCTCTATCGGCCCTTTACTGGATGCCATGCAGCAGGATCTGAGCATCAGCTATGCCACTGCATCGATGCTGACCACCTTACCTGTTGCCGCCATGGGAGCTGCATGCTTCTTTGGCTTTACCATCGCCTCACGCTTGGGTATGGGGCGTACCATCAGTTTTTCTTTGGCTGTTCTGGCCCTGGCCACAGGGTTGCGTTTTTTTGTCGACTCAGCGTTTAGTCTGATCCTTTCTGCACTGGCTGCAGGTTTGGGTATTGCTCTGATCCAATGTCTGGTACCTGCCATTATTAAGGCCAACTATCCTGGCAAGATAGCCGCCATGATGGGTTTTTATATTACTGCAATTATGGCGGGTGCCAGTCTGGGCTCGGCGGTATCCCCCTGGTTTGCCAGTTTCAGTGCCTGGCGTGGAGGCTTAGGTAACTGGGTGTGGTTGGCTATTGTTGCCTTAGCACTGTGGTTATTATGCAGTCATCGCTGGTATTTACCCAGCCAACCCGCTGCTACCGCCAGCAAGACCCGTTTCTGGCAACATAGCCGGGCCTGGCAACTTGCCATGATGTTTGGTCTGGGAACCGCCGCGTTTGTGTGTGTGCTGGCCTGGCTTGCGCCCTATGCGATGGAAAACGGCATGAGTGCCCAACAGGCAGGTTTGCTGATGGGCTATCTGACCCTGATGGAAGTCGTGGCGGGTCTGTTTTTTCCGGCTTGGGCCAATCGTCAAAATGACCGTCGTATGGTGCTGATAACGCTGTGTTTATTGCAAGCAACAGGTTTTTTGGGTCTGATGTTGGCGCCCCATATCAGCTTATGGCTCTGGGCCACCTTGCTAGGCTTAGGGGTAGGTGGCATGTTTCCTATGGTGATGATTGTCACTATGGATCATCAGGATGACCCGGTGATGGCCGGCAAACTGGCTGCCTTCGTTCAAGGTATTGGTTATCTTGTCGCCAGTATCGCGCCCTGGGTAGCCGGTATTATTCGTGACCAGTTAGCCAGTTTTGATATGGCCTGGTTGATGCTGGCCCTAGGGGCCTTTGTATTGTTATTGCTGTCACTGAGTCTGACACCTGGCAGCTATGCCCGCGCTTTTCCCTCAGCCTTACAGCCTTGTGAATCCGTTTGAGTAGTGTGGACGGGGAGAACAGCTCTCCCCGCAAACTAAGTGGCTTAATAAGCCACACCAATGCGCTGATTTGCGAAGCGTTTTTGCTCAACTTCATCAAGCATTGCCTTAGCATAATCTTGCACCGAAATTCTGCTGTTACCCTGTTCATCAGTTAGCAGATTATCCTTGCCAACTCGATATTCGCCAAGGCGCTCCCCTGGGAAAATGTCTGCTGCCGGACTGATATAGGTCCACTCCAGCGCCTGAGGCTTGCTGCGAAATATCGCCAGAGCCTCGCCTTGTGCCTGCGCCTCGTCCTGGTATGCAACAGGAAAGCCTTCCGTGGAGAGCAAAGATACCCCCGGAGCAACTTCCAGACTACCCGCTCCACCAACCCATAACAGACGTTTTATATTGGTGCCAGGCAACTGTTCCAGTAACAATCTGGCGGTTGCCGGTACCATTTGGTGCTTACCTGCCGCTCTGCCTCCGACCGACACCAGCAACACTTCAGCATCCCCTATTGCCTGTGCCAGGTTTTGCGGATTTTCCAGATCAAATTGCTGTACCTCATCGACTTCAGCTTTGAGACGCTGTGGGTTACGTACCAGGGCACGTACTTGATGCCCGCGAGCTTTTGCTTCAATCGCTAACTGACTGCCGATCCAGCCGCTCGCACCTAAAAGCGCTACTTTCATGTTTTACTCCAATTTGTGGTTGACGGCGTGCAGTCTACTGGTGCATATATTTTGAATAAACATCGCATTATGAACATGATTGTGTCAGTAGAGGTTACTAATGGATAAGCTCACCGCCATACGAAGTTTTGTCGAGGTGGCATCCTGTGGCAGTTTTACCCTAGCCGCTGAGCGGCTAAACCTGAGCCGCCTGCAGGTATCGAGACATGTGCGCGAGATAGAAGACTGGCTGGGCCAGCGGCTTTTACACCGCACTACACGTAAAGTCAGCCTGACCGATAATGGTCAGCATGCATTACAGCATTGCCGCCGTATTATTGAAGAAACGCAGCAGATGACATCCCTGGCTCAGCAACAGCGTACCGAATTGCGGGGCAGTATCCGGGTGGCAAGCCCCATTGGTCTGGCCCAGAATCTGTTATTCGAACTGGTGGATGCGTTTCTTGCAACGCACCCTCAGACCCGCATTCATTTGTTGGTTTCCGACAGCTATGCTCATCTGGTGGACGAGCGAGTCGATATTGCCTTAAGGTTCAGCCATCAACCGGATGAACAATGGATAGCCAGGTCAATATTCAACATTGATACTGTGCTTTGCGCCAGTCCAATCTATGTGCAGCAGGCAGGCATGCCTGTCACGCCGCAGGATCTCCCCCACCACAATTGCCTGGTGCATCTTGAACAACATAGTTGGCAGTTTGGTGAAGAGTTAGTGGATGTCAAAGGTAACCTGCAGGCCAATGATCTAGGCGTTTTACTCAAAGCCGCCTTGCGTCATCGCGGCATTGTGCGTTTACCTTGCGATTTGGCCAATACTTACCTGGAAAATGGCCAGTTACTTGCCCTATTAAGCCATTTCCCCGGCCCTTCATTGGCCCTTTGGGCGGTATACTTATCCAGACTACACCAATCACCACTTGTTCGTGCCTTTATTGATTTTCTGGTGGCGCATTGGCGCACCGATATCAAGGCGGCAGCATTGCCCCCTGATATAGGTACCGCTAAGGAGTAGTTTGCGAAGAGCCAAACAACCAGCTTAATCCGCGTATGGCCACAGTAGGAAAAGCCGTTTCATGCCGGGCATCTGGGACCAGATAAAGTTGCACGTCAAAATCCTCGAAGCGCCAGGGGGCAAGTTGACTTTTTAAACTGATGGCATCGCCGACCAAATCATGGGATATGTTGCTACCAAGTGGCGTTTCCAGCTCACCGACACCAATGAAAACTTTACCTTTGGGGGCAACTTGGCCATCAGCCCAGGCTGACACCTGACTCAACAACGCTTTATTGTCGTACCACAGTGACGGGCTGCCGAGCACATAGTGTTCAAATAAAGTGGGTCTGTTGAGCAGTGCATACAAACCAAACAAACCACCCAGAGAATTTCCCACAAATGTGCGCTGCGCTGGTGTTGTTCTGTATCTTGACTCGATAAATGGTATAACCCGCTCAGCCAGAAAGTGCAGGTGGCGCTGGGCACCGCCGGTTTCCAACCGCCAGTCGTCTGCTTTGCTGGGGGTGAAATCCCGAACCCGACTGGTATTTCCTGACAGGCCTTGTTGCCAGTCAATACCTACTAAAATGGCTTCTTCCATCGCCTTACTATTCATCGGAAACTGTGTTGCGCCGGCTATCAATGGAAAGCTATAGGCAGCGTCCATCATATAAATAACCGGGTAGCGGTGAGTAAACTGTTTTGGCTGATAGTAGCTGGCTGGAAGCTTGACGACGATATCGTAATAGCGTCCCCTATCATCAAGGGTCTGTACCTCAGTGTTGGCGATTCGGTATTCCCCACCGTACAACCGAAAGCAGGTTAACAGGGTTAAAACGGCCATCAACCATACCGGGGTTTTATTGTTGTTCATTAACGCCCATTCCCTATTCTTATCTTTTGTGTTTATTCTAGACCAGATAACAACCAGGAAGTCAGCATGTCGAAGTTCTCAACTTGCTGAACTCCATGGGTATTTTCTCCGTGATGTAGATTTAGCCAACAGGCAGTTAAACCAGCATCCAGTGCGCCCAGCACATCGTTATGCAGGTTATCTCCTATCATTAGGATCTGCGTTCCGGGGCAGTCTAACTGCACACAAATTTGTTGATAATAGGCCTTTGCGGGTTTTTCTACTTTTAATTGTTTAAAGCAAAAGATACGCGTCAGATATTGATCCAATCTCCCCCTCACCAGTGCCTGTCGTATTTCAGCTTCATCGGAGTCTCTGGCGTTGGTCGCAAGGTGACAAGTAAAACGTTGGGACAAAAGTTGCAGCGCCGCTGCGGCCCCAGGCATGGCCTGTACAACAGGCCAATTCATCATCGGCCCGCTTTGGCCGGGTATATCCCGCATCAGCGTGTCGCCCCAGTCGAACAACAAATGTCGATACCCTGAAGACACCATTATTTAACCAGTACTCTGGGTTCGCTGACGGGCTTTCCTGCCACATCAAATAAAGGATGAGGCTTGCCTCGCCCTGAGAGTTTATCTGCCAGCAAACGGCTCACTATGCGCAAGAGCAAGCGCCAGGGTGTACCTTTACTGTTTTTTTCTGCCGGTGGCTTGGCTGTGGCAAATTTGCCATGCACATAGCCTTGCACCGGCCCCAGTAACGCTTCTTTGTCCTGCCCCTCCTGAAAAACGCTATGAATTAAACCGACCAGCGGCATAGACGCCGACACGGTATTTCCAATAGGGGTATTACAGCAACCCGCATACCAGCGTAACAGGCCTTTTTCACTGAGCTTCAGACAGCGCAAATGTTCCTGGCCCTGACTGAATTGCAATTGCGCCGGCGACAACTGATAGATTTCCGTACCACCAAAACTATCCAGCACATCGGCGCGCCCCAATTCCCGGGCAAACGCCTGACAATCGTCGCAATAGCAGACCAAACGGGTCCCCGTCCTGGCCCCAACGTTCAGTGCCCGGCCTTGTAGCTGACCGCAATCACAACTTAATCCTAAAATATGCATGCTGTTCTCCTTATCAGGGCTTTCACTCAAGTGTTCGGACAAGTCCACAGCGCAGAATAGCTTATTGGACAATCCGTCATAACAATATCGCATTAATACAATCACAAAGGTATATTAACCAACCTTTTACCTGCGTCAGGGAACGAAAATGAAAAAAAACCTGCCCTTCTGTCTTTCAATAGTCGCTGCCACTTTATTGGTTGCCTGTAGTCCGGCTACACCCACAAAACAAGCTAACAACAATGAAGCTGTCAGCGTTGTGGCCAGTGCCCCGGTGGCTGAGAAAATCCCCTATGAAATGGTGATGCACGGCGACACTCGGATTGATAGCTATTATTGGATGCGTGACGACAAACGTGAAGACCCAAAAGTTTTGGCCCACCTGGAAGCGGAGAACCACTACGCAGATGCCATGCTGGCTGGTACAAAACCCCTGCAGACCGAGCTTTTTGAAGAAATGAAGAGCCGCATAAAAAAAGATGATGACTCCGTTCCCACCCGTTCCGGCAGTTTTTACTACTCTTCGGAAATGCGCGGAGACAATGAGTACCCGGTATATGTGCGCAGCAGCGATTTTGCCGGTACCGACAAACAGGCGTTGCTGGATGCCAATAAACTGGCAGAAGGGCATGAGTACTATAACCTCGGTGGTCTAAGCGCCAGCCCCGACGATAAGCTGCTGGCATACGCTGAAGACACACTAAGTCGTCGCATTTACAGCATAAAGTTTAAAGATCTGCTAAGTGGCGAATTACTCGGCGATGAGCTGCAGGGTACCTCCGGCACGACCCTATGGGCTAATGACAATAAAACGGTGTATTACATTAAAAAAGACCCACAAACCTTGCTGGGTTATCAGGTGTTCCGCCATACCCTGGGAACCCCTCAGGAACAGGATGAATTAGTGTATGAAGAATCCGACAATACCTTCTACACCGGTATCAGTAAAAGCAAAGATGACAGCCTTATCTATATACACCACTCGTCCACCGAAACCTCAGGTGTGTCACTGATCGATGCCAATAATCCCAATGCTCCGCCGCAGGCCTTTGTCCCCCGTGAAGCCGGTCTGGAATACGAAGTGGCCAAGCTTGGCGACACCTTTTATGTGCTGACCAACCTGGATGCACAAAACTTTCGCCTGATGAAAGTCGCGGCGGATAAATTAGGGGATAAAAGTCACTGGCAGGAAGTCATTGCCCACCGCCCGGATGTGCAACTACAGGGCTTCGAACTATTTAACCAGCACCTGGTGTATCAACAGCGACATAACGGTCAGTCAGAGCTGTTTGTACAAAAGTTGTCTGGGGGCCCGGCACACAAGCTAAGCTTCAACGACAATGCCTATATGGTGCACTTGTATGGCAATAATGAACTGGATAATCCGGCACTACGGGTTTACTACACCAGTATGACCACTCCTGGTACCCATTATGATGTGGATCTGAATAGTTTCGCCTTAAATCAGCTAAAACAACAACCTGTACTTGGCGATTTTGACAGCGCCAATTACGCCTCTGAGCGATTATTTGTCGAGGCCCGTGACGGCGCGAAGGTACCTGTTACCCTGGTTTACCGCAAAGACAAATTCAAAAAAGACGGCACTAACCCACTTTACCAATATGGCTATGGTTCTTATGGTGCCACCATGGATCCAGGTTTTTCCAGCAACCGACTGAGTCTGTTGGATCGCGGCATCGTCTACGCCATTGCCCATATCCGTGGCTCTGAGATGCTTGGCCGCCCCTGGTACGAAGACGGCAAAAAGCTGACCAAGAAAAACACCTTTAACGATTTTATCGACGTGACCAAAGCCCTGGTAGCGCAAGGCTACGGCCATAAAGATAAAGTGGTGGCTGCTGGCGGCAGTGCTGGCGGTTTATTAATGGGTGCGGTGATCAATCAGGCGCCTGAGCATTACTTAGCGGTCGCGGCTCATGTGCCCTTTGTGGATGTGGTCACCACCATGTTGGACGAAAGTATTCCACTCACCACCAATGAGTATGATGAATGGGGTAACCCCAACGACAAGACCTACTACGATTACATGCTGTCCTACTCCCCCTACGACCAGGTCAAGGCCCAGGCCTATCCTCACCTGCTGGTTACCACTGGCTTGCACGACTCACAGGTGCAGTACTTTGAACCCGCCAAATGGGTGGCCAAGCTGCGCGAAATGAAAACCGATAGCAATATGCTGGTGTTTAAAACCGATATGGAAGCTGGCCACGGCGGTGCGTCAGGACGCTTTAAGCGCCTGCACGACACAGCGCTGGAGTACGCCTTCTTCCTGGACAGGTTGAGTAAATAACAATGAAAAAAGCGGCTCAGGCCGCTTTTTTATGCTGGTAGCTTAAATCTGGCAATGGACTCTGTCAGATTTTGACTCTTACCCATCAGATCTTTGGCAGATTGCGCTGCCCCTTGGGTATCCTGCAAAGACTGTTTACTGTAATCATCAATCTTTGCAATGTCCCTGGCCATTTCCTGGGCCACCGCAGATTGCTCTTCGGTTGCAGTGGCAATGGACTGAACCATGGCAGCAATTTGTTCCGCACCATGAACAATGCCTTCCAGCGAGCGACCAGCCTCTTCGGCCAGCTCTACACTGCGATTGACCTGCTGTACACACTGATTCATTGAACCCACAGCCTGTTGCGTTCGGCCCTGAATGGCACGAATACTTTGCGCCACTTCTTCGGTTGCCTGTGTGGTTCTGGCAGCCAGGGTTCTGACTTCGTCTGCAACGACGGCAAAACCGCGCCCCTGTTCACCTGCGCGGGCTGACTCAATCGCCGCATTTAGGGCGAGCAAGTTAGTTTGTTCAGCAATGGAGCCTATCACACCGATAATGTTCTCAATCTGAGTACTTAGCCTGCCCAGCTCAGCCACATCTTCGGCAGAGGTTTGTACCATTGTTGAGGCCGATTTAATTTGCGAGACGGTTTCACTGACCACCTTTCCACCGGTCAGCGCCATATTCTTCGCTTCATCGGAGCTGGATGCTGCGATCTGACTTTGCTGGGCAACTTCCCCTATGGTTGCACTCATCTCCTCAATGGCGGTCGCCACCTGTGCAGACTGCGAGGAACTCGCTTTGGACTGCGTTGCTATGCTGCCGCTAATAGCGTCGATCTGCGAAGAACCATCTTGCACACTATGTGACAGCTCACGAATGTGCCGCAGCAGACTGGTGAGCGCATCTGACATCTGATTACTGGCAGCCGCCAAGCTGTCCAGCTCATCTTGTCCGTTATGCGGCACACGGCCCTGGCTGAGATCGCCCTGGGCAATTTTCTCGGCGGCACTCAGCACTTTTTGCACTTTACTGGTAATCCGGTTAGACAAATACAACGCCACAAACACGCCAATCACAATAGCAATCAACGTACAAACCAGCAGAATGGTCAGGCTCATTTTCAGGTCAGCAACCAAAGTATTTAATGCAGCTCTTGCGTCAGATTCTTCTTCGCTGGCGGAGGTCTCCAAAATGTCTTCCAATGGTTCCAGATATTGATCTTCAAATTTCCTGTGCAATTGCAAAAATTCACGGTGCCGATTGGTATCAAAAACGGCGAAAATCTGGCTATTGACCCCCTGGTGATAGGCTTTCATCCAATCCGCCAAACGGGACATTTTCTCTCGATCCTGACTTGAACGCGACTCAAGAGGCACAAGTTGCTGGTGTGCATCCATAAATTGTCGATAGTTGCTGTTGAAGATGTCCTTTTGTCCGCTCTCACCGTGCAGAAATGTTAATGCAGCAGCATGCATATCGCGCATTTCATCTATCATGGTTAAGTACAACATGGCGCCAGGCACATCATCTCCAGCCACTTCTTCGGCAATCTGAGTTTGCCTGTTTACAGCTCCCCATAGCACCAGACTGGACGTTACCATCAACACCAGAATAATAGTGAACGCACTCAACAACTGTTTTTTTAAGGTCATTACCCAACTCCATTTATCCGTAATCAAACTATCCTAGCCCTCAGCATCTAAGTTAGTAAACCAGCGATAGCATTTATCAACACGAAAACTGTATATACACACAGCATCTATGTTAGTTTGATTTAAATCTGATTAAAAAACAGGAACTAAAAATGCTATTAGATTCAGAACCTACTGCCCCTAGAGACTTTGACTTTATGGCTGGTGACTGGCAGGTCAGACGCTGCCCAAGGGATATATTAAATGGCGGCACAAATTGAATTGAGTTCGATGGACTGTCATCCACCATTAAAACCCTGGGTGGACTTAGCAATGTTGAGGACAACCTTTTACTTTTACCTGACTCAAAGGTCAGAGCAAAAGCTATTCGTTCTTACCACTCTGAAGCCGGGTTATGGTCTATACAGAAAATATGATACAGGCTGACAGAGCAAATATGCTGCGAGCCTGTTTCAATGTAAAAAAGAAAGCATAACAACAGACCCGCCACGGTCTGATTTTGGCTCGCACTTGGCACACCGTAAACGTCAAACTCCCTTATATTGCATGGCCACATCACAGCGCGCATAAGCTGCACCAAAACGCTGCATGATTTCATCGCTATGCACAAAGCCGTTCTTCTCATACAAGTGGATGGCTGCCTCGCACTTTTTATTGGTCAGCAAAAACAAACAGGAAACAGGCATTAGCTGTGCCTGGCCGATAACATATTGCAGCAAGGGTTCCCCTACTTTTATGCCGCGCGCTTTGGCAATCACCCCCATCTTGGTTAGCTCAAATATGCCGTCACCCTTGTTAAGTAAAGCACAGGTACCCACTATGCCCAGTTCAGGATGACGGGCAAACCAGATTTCCCCACCGGGCTCAATCACATAATGATATGGGTCACTGAGCATAGCGGTATCCGCTGCTTCCATACTAAACATCCCCTCAATCCATTGCTGGTTAATACTCAGAAAATACTTAGCCAATTCATCGCTATAAGGCAGAAATTCGATTTCAGTTGGCATCTTTTCGCTCCATTACCCGTTGATACAAGGATTGTTTCTGCATGGCCTGTTCCAGCGTTTGCAGCGCCTGATAAAAATTATTCTCAAAATCGGTACAAAGAGATTTCGCCGCGGCGTCCACATCTCGCCACATGGGCTGCATATACTCAACCTGCGCCAGTCCCTCCTCGGTGAGACCGATGACCTTACGTCTGGAATCCTGCTCACAACTGGTCAGTGCAATATAACCTTGTGCGGTAAGCTGTCGGCAAAACTGACTAATAGCGGGTTGGCTTAGTCCAAGGGCATTGGCCGCATCCACCACACTGCTCGGCCCCTGGCGGTAAATCAGCGCCAGCAAGGTAAACCAACGGGGCTGGGCTTCTACTCCATAGGCTTTATACACAGCCGCCGCATCGGCCAGCATGCGTTCACTTAAGCGCTTTAGTCGGCTACCCAAGGCCAGCTCGGCCAGATCATCTAAAAAATCCAGTTGCATTGACTTTCCCCCAAACAACATAAACATTTATATAACTGCTTATGTTTATTGGCAAGAAAAAATTCACAACAAAAATAGGATTAACCAGCCAATGCTATGGTTTGGGGAACTTTTGTATAAATAATGCGCGCAATTCCAGAGCGACTGTATCCAGCGGGGCCAGGCTTTTCTCCGCCCGACACAAAATAATGCTGCCTTCCAAAGCCGATATACTCAAAATCGCCAGACTTCTGGCCTCCTGCTCTACCAAGCCATGTCTCATTAACATGGCTGCCAATGTGGCCTGCCAGTGTCTAAATGCTTCACTTGCTGCCTGTATACCGGCTTTGGCGTCATCATTGGCCGGCTCTTCCATCACCACCGCCAGTAGCGGACAGCCTGCATTAAATTCATCCTGCAGCAGACGGACACGCCATCTGGCCAGAAAGTCATCCAGCCCTTGTACGGGATCCTCAGCGAAGACTTTTTGCAGAAAACCACTAATGGACTGCTGCGTCCATTCAATCGCCTCCTGCACCATTTGGGTTTTGCCACCTGGAAAGTAATGATAAGTAGAGCCTAATGGGGTATTGGCAAACTTGGCCAGCTCTCGCACGCTAGTGGCGTTTAAGCCTCGACGACGAATCATATCGGCAGTCGCCGCGACTAAACGTTGGCGAGTATCGTTAGCCGTTTTAACCATAAATAAACCTCTTTCTATTACAATCGTTATAGACTATCTTTAAGGCATTATAACAGTCGATATAATATCGACCAGGGACATTATACGGAGCCTAACATGCACTCCAAACCAGAATCACGTCAGATCAGTGCCTTAGATGGATTTTCCCTCTCTAGTACCCACTATAGTGCCGAGGGTGAAGCCCAAGGGAATCTGCTTATAGCTGGTGCCACCGGAGTACCGCAACGTTTTTATCAGCGAATTGCTTTGTATGCCGCCAGTCAGGGATTAAATGTGATGACGCTGGACTACCGCGGCATAGGGCTTTCCCGCCCTGCCAGGCTTAAAGACTTTAAGATGCATTATCTTGATTGGGCCAGGCTGGATTTGGCTGCCGCGGTTGCGTTGTTGGCCAAACAAGACTTACCTCTGTATGTATTGGGACACTCATTTGGCGGGCACGCCTTTGGCTTACTACCCAATCATCATCATGTCAGCCGATTTGCCGTATGCGGCACGGGCGCCGGATGGCACGGCTGGATGCCATGGCGGGAAAGCTTGAAAGTGCGAATGATGTGGCACCTGATTCTGCCTGTGCTGACTCGAATAAAAGGTTATTCGCCCTGGTCCAAACTAGGTATCGGCGAAGACTTACCCCAGGACGTATTTTATCAGTGGCGGGCATGGTGCCAGTATCCACACTACTTCTTCGACAACCCGGATACTCAGGACTTGCTGGACTGCTACTATAAAGTGCGCACCCCCAGCCTATTTATTAATGCCACCGATGACCTCTGGGCTATGCCAGCTTCAAGGGATGCCTTTATCCGCGCCTACGCCAACGCCCCTATCCATACTCTGGATATCGAATCGCAAGGCACCCCCATAGGTCATATGGGCTATTTTCGCGCCCAGCATCAAGATTTATGGCAACCCATAGTGCAGTGGCTTAAACAAGGCAGCCCGGCGTCAATTGGTGCATCACGCTTACAGCAATATGCGCCGGGAGAATTCAATAAAGCGCAGTTATTGCTGCCCAATCTGGCGTTGTAGGCTCAGATCAGCCTGCTTTGCTGGCAAACAATGCGCGCTTATCTTCGGCAGATAAAAACGCTGCTTGTACACCATTACGTTGCACTTGCTCTAACTGTTCGCGGTTAAGGCCGATAATGTCACTGGCGACCCGATATTCATTTTCCAGGTTGATGTTCGACACAGCCGGATCGTCAGTGTTGAGGGTGACGCAAATGCCTTTATCTAAAAACACCGGAATGGGCGAGTCTTTAATCGCCTTAATGGTGGCCGTTTGATAGTTGGAGGTGGGACACGATTCCACCGCAATAGCGTTTTCAGCCATATAATCCATCAAACGCTCATCCTGTGTTGCCGCCACACCATGACCAATGCGAGTTGCGCCTAACTGTTCTATGGCATTCCAGATACTTTGTGGCCCGTCTGCTTCTCCTGCATGCACGGTGATCTGCCAGCCGGCATCGCGTCCCAGGTGAAAATGCTCCAGGAACAAGCTGGCAGGAAAACCCAACTCGTCACCGGCTAAATCCAAGGCACAAATTTTGTCTTTATGGGCCAGAAGTGCCTGCAGCTCGCCCATACAGGTTTGCGCACCGAATGTGCGACTTAAGATACCGATTAGATTGGCTTTAATGCCGAATTTTTCGCTGCCAGCCCTGACCCCATCGATGACTGCTTCCACTACGTCAGGCATAGGCAGATTGTGATTCATCGCCATATAGTAAGGGGAAAATCGCAACTCAACATAGTCCAGCCCTGACTCATGGGCGTCTTCCATGTTTTCCATGGCGACCCGGTAGCAAGCATCTAAGTTGGCTAAAACCGATACGCCGTAATCCAGTTTTTCCAGAAAGGCGAGCAAATCACTGGTTTGATCCTGGACTTGGGTCAGGGGTAGCAAAGCGTCAAAGCTGTTGACCGGCAACTTTATCTGATGTTGCTGGGCCAGTTCCCAGATAGTACGGGGACGGATATTACCATCCAGATGGCGGTGTAAATCAACCAGAGGCAGGTGGGGGTTTATTATCATCTTTGCTTCCCTTTAGCATTTACTGTGGCACTAGAGCGTGTTGACCTGTTGAGTATAAACGCCAATGAGCAGGATAACCGAATACACTTTAACTAAACGCTCAATACTTAGACTGCGCAGCGACCGCATAAATCCGTATAATGCCGCCTTCGAACCCTGCTGGCGTTAACCATGAACACATTGCTTCCTCAAGCTTTTATAGACAAAGTGGCCAAACTGCTGCCATCTGAACAAGAATTGCATGCGTTTGTCAGCATTTGCCATCAGAGTCTGCGTAAGAGTATTCGGGTCAATCAGCTTAAGATCAGCGTCAGCGCCTTTTGCGACAGAATGCAGGCGCAAGGCTGGCAACTCACCCCCATTCCCTGGTGTGAAGCAGGCTTTTGGCTGAGTCGCCCACCCGAACAGGAAAACACACCGCTTGGCAATACGGCCGAGCATCTGGCCGGACTATTTTATATACAGGAAGCCAGTTCAATGTTGCCGCCGGTGGCCCTGTTTGCTCAGTTGGATGCTCCCGAAAGGGTTTTGGATATGGCCGCTGCGCCAGGTTCCAAAACCACACAAATCAGCGCGTTGATGAATAATCAAGGCATACTGGTGGCCAATGAGCTGTCCTCCAGTCGCCTGAAAGTACTGTCAGCCACGATCCAGCGACTGGGTGCGGCCAATATCGCCATGAGTCATTTTGATGGTGAAGTATTTGGTCAGTGGCTGCCTGACACCTTTGATGCCATTTTGTTGGATGCACCGTGTGGCGGTGAAGGTACGGTACGTAAAGATCCGCAGGCCATGCAAAATTGGTCAGAGCAAGCATTGCAGGACATCTCAGCCATACAAAAGCGACTGATTGACAGTGCATTCCAAGCGCTCAAACCCGGTGGCACCCTGGTGTATTCCACTTGTACTCTGAGTCCTGAGGAAAATCAGCAGGTGGTACAGTGGCTACTGGAACAATACGGCGATGCCGTCAGTGTAGAATCGCTGGCTGATTTGTTTGCTGGCGCAGAACAAGTAGTGACCGCTGAGGGTTACCTGCACGTCTGGCCGCAACGTTTTGACAGCGAAGGTTTTTTTGTCGCGCGGCTGAGAAAAAACTACTCTGCAGGCGAAAGCATAAACCACAAGAAAGCCGGAAATTTTCCATACCAGCCAGCATCGGCCAAACAACAAACGTTACTTTGCGACTATCTGTACCATCAATTTGCCATCACTCTACCAGATGGTTTCCGCCTGTATGTCAGGGACAAGGACTATTGGCTGTTCCCTGACGCCTTTACAGAGCTTATTGGCCGTTTTCGTTTTGATCGCATCGGCGTAAAACTGGCGACAGCCCATAAACAGGGGTTTCGCCTGAGCCATGAAGCGGCTTTGGCCCTGACTCTCACAGATAACAGCCCCAGGGTAAATCTGAACCTGGCGCAACTGTCTGAGTTTTATCAGGGCAGAGATCTTTTCCTCGAACAAATACCACAGGGAGAACTACTGGTTTGCCTGGACGGCTTTGTGGTTGGTTTAGGAAAAGGTATTGGTCAAAAGCTGAAAAATTCGCTGCCCCGCGAACTGGTCAGAGACGGGCTCAGCTTGTAAAAAGCATGCTATTCAAAGTCAAAAAAAGTGCCGTCATAGCACGCTGAAAATGCTGTGGATAAGCCCTGCACAACCTGTTATCAAGCTGATGACAACGTTGCCATAAATATTATCTAAAATTTTGATTTAAATAGACAAAATAAATGATGGAAAAAATTGTTTATAAATTCAGCAAGGCTGTTCTACAATTATCGTCCGGCTTGAAAAATTTTGTATGACACTTCTCCATTTTCCAAGCTTTGAGTTAGCGCACGGCTCTGAATAGAGCCATTCCCCTAAGCCCAGAGCCCTCCCCGGGTCTCTGGGTCTTTTTTATTATTCTTCCAGCGCTGCCAGTTCCATCAAATAGCGTTTGCCGTTTTGCACGTAGTGAGCGGCTGATGCTTCCAGCATGTTACATTGTTCATCGGTCAGGCTGCGTACCACTTTGCCAGGACTGCCCAGCACCAGACTGCGATCCGGTATCTGCATATTTTCGGTAATTAAGGTGTTAGCCCCTATCAGGCAGTAGCGGCCAATTTTAGCGCCATTTAGTACCACAGCATTAATGCCAATCAGGCTGTAATCACCGACATCACAGCCATGTAGCGTCACTTTATGGCCCACTGTCACGCCTTTACCCAGAGTCAAGGGATAACCTATATCGGTGTGCAAAACACTGCCATCCTGAACATTGGTATCGGCCCCGACCTGAATCAGTTCATTATCGCCCCGCATCACCACGTTAAACCAAACCGATGCCTGCTCTTCGAGCGCGACATCACCAATAATTTGCGCGTCTGGCGCAATAAACACATCGCGCCCGATCCTGGGTGCTTTACCGCCAATTCTATATCTCATATCAATCCCCGATCTTTCGCATCAGGCCTTCCTGCATGGTGGATGCCACCAATTGGCCTGCCCGGTTGAATATTTGTCCCCTAACCAGCCCTCTGGCATTGCCTGAAAACGGACTCTCCATACAGTAAAGCAGCCAATCGTCAAAACGAAATGGTCTGTGGAACCACATGGCGTGATCAATAGTGGCCATTCGAACGCTCCGATTCATAATCGACATACCATGGGGCTGCAATGCGGTCACCAGAAAATAATAGTCAGACGCATACGCCAGCGTGGTTTGGTGCTGGTTTAAATCATCGGCCAGTACACTGCTGGTTTTCATCCAAACATAGCGCATTGGCTCCATCACCTTGGGGGCCATCGGATTAATCGCCTGTACCGTGCGCATATCTATCGGCCGGTGATAAGCGAGCTTTTCCACCATCACCGCCGGTAGTTTATCCAGCACATTTTCATAATAGCGAATGTCCGGCTGCAAGCTCTCCGGCGCTGGCACATCAGGCATATCGCCATACTGATGGGTCAGACCATCCTCCGGTGACTGGAACGACACCGTCATAAAAAAGATGGTTCTCCCGCCCTGAATCGCCTTGACCCTGCGGGTACAGAAACTGCGCCCGTCGCGCATATTTTCCACGTCATAGACCACTGGCTTATGGGCATCGCCAGGCAGCAAAAAATAGCAATGATAAGAATGCGCCACTCGCTCTGGCTCAACAGTCTGCTGCGCTGCAGCCAGCGCCTGGCCCATCACCTGACCACCAAATAATGCGCGAAAGCCCAGATCCCAACTTACCCCCCGATACAGGCCTTCTTCTAGCTTTTCCAGGGTCAGTAATTCCGTCAGTTTAATATCATTCATGCCTGTTACTTCAATTCTTCAGCAAGGGGTTACGAGGGTAAAACTTATCTGGCGCCGCGACAATATGATCAAAAAATCGCGTATCTTTATAGGGTAGCTTCATAAACCCTGAGATACCCAGTCCTTCTATCTCGGGAATATGCACCAATAGCCTGGCCAGCAATTCCTTAAATTCCGCTTCTTTATCATGGTCCAGCAAGGTGTAGTAACTGTGAATCTTCAGATGTGTGGGCAGCGCTTCAAAAATAATACAACCGGTATGATGGATGTCGTTAAGTTTTTCAATAATGGCACGGATACTGGCCGGTAGTTTAAGCAGCTCATCCGGGTCTTCGCCATCCTCAAAATAAGAATGCATACGACTTTGTGCTTCGGTCACTGAAATTTTGCTGGTTTCAAAAGGTATCTGCATGCCCGCGATGGGCTGAAACGGCTCATTTTCGCAGGTACGCTCAAGGTGCAGGGTGTCCCTGGCATTAAACATACAGCTTTTAAATACCCCCACCCGGTGGATAGCCCGCGCCAGGGTAACCACATTATTCACAGATATTTCAAAGGAACGTTTCATCGACGGGTCATACAGATTCAGACTTGAATCAATGTAAATCCCTTCCGGATGCCAGCGCACCGCCAGCCCGCCCACGACGGGATAGCGCCCCAAACGGCTGACTGCGGCAATAAAGGCTTTTTCCGTTTCCCCCATTCCCTGCATATAGTTTTTATAATAACGTTCAAATTGCTCATCGTTGAGGTATCGCAGCTCATCCTCAATCGACTCAGCGCGCAGAAAAGATTTTCTTGAACTGTACACCACCGTATCAATCGCTTTACTGCGCTTATGCGTCCAGCAGGGAATGACCGGCTGATATTCCATGTCGTCGTCTGCACTGAACACCAGATGACGCATATGACGCATATTCTTTAAAAAATAGTCGCCGCCTCGGCGTCTCTCAGTTGCATCATCACTCATCATCGCGGTCAGTGTCTGCGCCAGCTCGCGCGGTAACCCCAGTGAATTGGGTGAAATAACCTTACGGCCAAAGCGACTGGATTGGCCAGACGCCAAGGCATACAGTGTGCTGGCCACCCCTTGTTCATCGAATCTGGGGCTGGACAGGGCGCCGTCCAGTTGTTCATCGCCAATAAAATACACATCCCCCAATCTGGCATTAGTTTGCTGTAAGTCGCTGGACATCAGATCCATCACATTGTTGCCAACAAAGTTGCCTGTTGCATCCAACTGAGCAAAAACCGACGATCCCCAGTCAATCAGCGCCACGTTCTCTGAATCAGCATCAAACACCAGGTTGGACGGCTTGATATCACCATGCACTATAGGTCTGGGCTGCTGCGGATTACCATGATTGCGCAGCGCCAGCAGGATCTCGGCGAGTTGCGCCGCAATACGCGTTATCAGGCGGGGAGATAACGGTCCCTGTTTAAGTGACACCTGTTCCAGATCCAACCCCTTCGCCCTTTCCATAACCAAAATGGCCTGTTTTTTAATGCGCTGGAACTCTTCCAGTTGCGGCACGCTGGGATGTTCCACCTGGCTGAGCATAAAAGCTTCTTCTTCGAGACGATCCTGCACATGTTGGGGTAAGTTAATACGGGAGAATTTAAACACCAGTTGCTGGTGTTGTTCATTCACACCAGCAAACGCAAAGCCAAAGGCACCTTTGCCGATTAGCTCAATATGCCGGTAACCCAACAGCTCAAGTTGTTCTGTGCACAGCGCTATCCAGTCCTTCAGCTTTTGCGCATCCTGATGGGACAGTAAATAAATAGACTGTTCATCCGGGATATAGAAATGTTTAAGCTTCGAGTCCAGCAATGACACGGCTTACTCGCTTCTTGCCAGCCAGGTCAGGCTGTGACTGGCGTCGGGCCAGTCTTTAAGGGCGGTGACCAGTTCTGGCAGTAACGCATTAAGCTGTTGGTCAAACTGCCAGGGCGGATTAATCACCACCATACCGGAACCATACATCCCCACTTCCTGGTCCTGTGGAAGCAGCTTAAGCTGAATATCCACCACGTCTGTCCCGCTGATACTGCTCAGCGCCTTCAACATCCGCTCGCTGCGATCGCGACGTTTAGCCAATAACGGGTACCAAATGGCAAAAACACCGGTTTTCCAACGCTTATGCGCTTGGGTAACCGATGTCACTACATCCTGATAGTCGGACTCTACTTCATAAGACGGGTCGATTAATACCAGTCCCCTCGCCGGCTTAGGCGGGCTCATAGCCACCAATCCTTCAAAACCATTACGATGGTGGATGTGTGCGTTGCTGACACCTTTGAAATTACCACGCAGGTTTTGCACTTCATTATTGTGCCATTCCATCAGTTGCAGGCTGTCCTGACTGCGGGTCAGTGTTCTGGCTAGTTCAGGCGAACCGGGATAACGGTTGAATTTGCGATAGTCGTCCACCAGCTTCAGATAGGTTCGGATATTCGGATCCTGGCAGTCCGCATCCAGCAAGCGGTCAATGCCATCCTTGTATTCGCCGGTTTTTTGCGCCTGAGCACTGGTTAAATCATAGATTCCTGCCCCGCTATGGGTGTCGATATAAACAAAGGCCTTGTCCTTCTCGGCCAGTTTATTTAACAGCAACATCTGACAAAGGTGTTTGAGCACATCGGCATGATTTCCGGCGTGATAGCCGTGGCGGTAACTGAACAACGGAATTTTCCTGAAAAAACATACTGACATAAGTGTAAGGGATTTGAGGGGCAAGCGGCAAAGTAATCTGGCAAGCCACTTGCTTACATAAGGTTCTGCAAGTGAACAGAAATGCGATGAACGCAAACCATGTGCACTTCTTAGTGCCACGCAGACAAAGATAAGGAGATGGGTATGCAGGTTAGTCAGACTGGGTATTCCCACTACATTACCGCAACGCATGCAACTGCTGGAAAACACACACACTATGCCTCAGTGCAGACTAATGCCTCTGCTAGCGATGATAAGGTTAGTCTGAGTCAACAGGGCAAGCAGTTGCAGGAAAACTGGCAATCTCTTGCCGACAACTATGACGTTACCAATATTTCGCAACGTGAAATGCACGCCCTGTCTGACGCGCTGTATCAGGGCGGTTTCATTGGCCGGGGTGAACTTTTGGTACTTGGGGCGCCAAGGTCGATGAACGCTGATGCGAATTCACGGCATAATTTTCTTGGTAAAATGCAACAAAGCCTGAGCCGCTTTAGCAATGGCATGCCAGCCGAGGCGCAAAAACATTATCAAGGCGCCATTGATGTATTGCAGGCGTTAGCAAACAGCAGAAAACCTTAAAACCATGTCAGCACGGTTTTTGCAGCAGAACGGACAGGAAGATGTGCTTGTGTCTCTGACAAGTGCACCTGTCACGGCTAAGTTCGATGCTCACTTTTTACTTAAAAGGCCTTCGTGATACTTATCCCGTAAACCCGGCTATGATGTCCATCGACCCTGTCGATGCTGAACGTCGGTGCCACGCCAAAACCGCCAAAATGAAAGTCGTAAGCCAGATTTAAGCGATACAGGTCTTCACTGTGCCCATGATGACCATGTATTTTTTCCCTGCCGACTCCCGCCCCCACACGCCAGCCCGCATAGGGATGGTAGTAAAGCGCAGCAATAGTTGCAGAGACCCCATCACCATGATGGGCATCGCTGGCCTTCTCATAAACCAGACCCGCTCCCCATTGTTTGCTAAACCGAAATTCATACTCCAGGCCTAAGGATAAGTCTGTTTCTCCGGCTGCATTCAGGACACCAATAAAGATCCCAGGTTGATGTTTTGCCTCAGCAGCCTGCACAGAGCTGCCAAGCTGACAGGCCAAAATGGGTAGGATTAACTGAAAAACTCTGCTCCGCTTAAACATACTGGTTCCCTTAAATTCTCTTTCAAGCCCAACAACATATAGGCGTTAAGTCATTTCCTTGCAAATTCCCCTACTGGCGTTTGTTAACCAATTAAAAAGAAAACCCGCCTGCAGGCGGGCTTAACGCTATTTCATCTCAGACAACATACTCAGCGGGTTTTCCAGGTAGGACTTCCACAAATTAGAGAAGCGCACCATTGTTGCACCATCAATAATCCGGTGATCGCCGGACCAACTGATATGCATAATATTTACGGCTTTGACATTGTCCTGTTCATCAAAGCGTGGCAAACGCTGAATTTTACCCAGTGCCACAATGGCAGACTCGGGTTTATTAATGACCGGCGTTGCGGTGGTGCCACCAATCACGCCAACATTAGAGATGCTGATAGTGCCACCCTTAAGGTCGCTGCTACCCAACTTACCTTCGCGAGCCAGCTCAACCAGACGGTTTGCTTCTTTTGCCACCTCAAACAGCGACAGGTTCTGCACGCCTTTAATATTCGGTACCAGCAGGCCAATTTTCGAGTCCACTGCCATACCGATATTGTGGTCATCAAAATAGGTCAGCTCCGTGCATTCGTCATTGACTTGACTGTTTATAATAGGGAACTGCTTAAGGGCCAGCGACATCGCCTTGATGATAAAAGGCATAAAGCTCAGTTTGACGCCCTGTTTTTCGAACTCAGGCTTTAATGCGGATCTGGCAGCCATCAGGGCATCCATCTCAATCTCGTCACTCACAGAGAAGTGCGGAATACTGAATACCGATGCACTCATCTGTTTGGCCATCGCCGCCTTGATACCGCGGATAGGCTCAGTACGGGTGCCGCCGCCAACAGACTGGGCGGCCTTTTTACCTGTCATATCAGACTGGCTGACTGCCTGAGAAGCAGTTTGCCCCATTGACAACACATCCTGCTTCATCACCCTGCCCTTTTTGCCGCTGCCCTGAACCTGATTGAGATTAATCTCCATTTCACGGGCTAGCCGCCTTACCGCCGGGCTGGCCAGCGCCTTGGCCGGATTCACCCATTGTGGCTCGAATTCGCCGCCACTAAATTTGCCACTGGTATTCGCGGCTACGGTGGTTTGTGCCACCTTAGGTTGCATCACCTGCGCCTTGGCGGGCGCAGAACCTGATACTGCCGGTGCACTGGCTTCGCCTCCTGCCAGCTGAATGGCAAAAAGTGGCGTATGTACCTTAGCAATATCACCTTTTTGGTAATACAGCTTCACCACTTTGCCGCTGAACTTAGAGGGGATCTGTACTAACGCCTTGTCTGTCATCACATCCGCAACCGGCTGGTCTTCACTGATATCATCACCTTCCGATACCAGCCATTCCACCAGTTCACATTCCACAATGCCTTCACCAATATCCGGCAGAATAAAGTCTTCAACTGCGCCGCCAGTGGCGATTTCAAGTTGCTGGCTTGTGGCCGCTGGTTGTTGCGCTTCAGCTTGCGCAGTTTGTGACGCTTCGCCATCCACTTCCATCGCAAAGAGCGGCGAATGTACCTTGGCGATTTCGCCTTTTTGATAATACAGCTTTTTCACCACGCCACTGTGCATAGCAGGGATCTGCACCAGGGCTTTGTCTGTCATCACATCGGCCACTGCCTGGTCTTCTTCAATACGATCCCCTTCTGCCACCAGCCATTCCACCAATTCACATTCAACAATGCCCTCACCAATATCGGGCAGAATAAAATCTTTCATACGCTACCCCTTAGTAGTTCACTGTGCGTTTAATGGCTTCGTACACCTTAAGGTGATCCGGCATATATTCTTTTTCATGGGCCAGAGGATAAGGCGTATCCAGACCGCATACCCTGGCAATAGGGGATTCCAGATTAAGGAAACAACGCTCCTGAATTGTCGCCGCCACCTCACTGGCAAACCCGCCGGTCAGCGGTGCTTCATGGGAAATTAATAGTCGCCCGGTTTTAACCACTGACTGGCACACCGCATCCACATCCCAAGGCAAAATACTGCGAAGATCGATAATTTCACAACTGATGCCGTCCTTTTCTGCCATATCTGCCGCTTTTTCCATCACTTCAATCTGGGCCCCCCAGGCCAGCAAACTGATGTCATTGCCTTCGCGAACCAGGTCAGCCTTACCAAGCGGCAGTTCGTAATCTTCTTCAGGAACTTCGCCTACCGACGCTCTGTATAAACGCTTAGGCTCCATAAATAACACCGGATTATCGTCCCGAATGGATGCCAACAGCAGGCCTTTCGCCTGGTAGGGGTTACGTGGCATAACGATTTTAAGCCCTGGAGTATGAGCAAAATAGGCTTCAGGTGATTGGGAATGATAATGACCGCCAGCAATGCCACCGCCATAAGGGGTACGAATTGTCAGCGTGCCGCAGCTGAATTGCCCACCGGAACGATAACGCCACTTGGCGGTTTCATTGACGATCTGGTCAAAGGCCGGGAAGATGTAATCTCCGAACTGAATTTCCGCCACCGGTACCGACCCTTGCGAAGCCAGGCCATTGGCAAAACCAATGATTCCCTGTTCGGTCAATGGCGTATTGAAACAGCGGGCCTTGCCGAATTTTTCCTGCAAATTGCTGGTCGCGCGAAAAACGCCGCCGAAATGGCCGACATCTTCACCGAAAACCATGACTTTTTCGTTTTCGGTCATAGCCAGGATCAGGGCATTATTGATAGCTTGCAATAAATTCATCTTAGCCATGCTTATAGCCTCCCTGACGTCTTCGGATAGGCATCCGGGTATTTACTGATATGTTGTTTTAGCGCTTCAAGCTGCTCTTGCAAATGCCAGGGGGGCGTATCGTAAACATCCTCAATAATTTCATCGATGCGGCAAATGGGCACTTTTTCCACCCGCTTTAATTCTTCCAGCACTTCCTGACGCATTTTTTCCACATCTTTGTTGTCTTGTTCCTCATCCAGCCAACCTTTAGCTTTCAACCAATTGCCAAGACGCACAATCGGATCCTTAGCCTGCCAGCGGGCCTCTTCATCCTTGGACCGATAGCCGGTAGGATCATCCGAGGTGGAATGAGCGGCCAGGCGATAAGACATGGCTTCAATCAATATCGGGCAGTTCTCTGCCAGGGCGATTTCCCGCGCTTGCTTGGTGGCAGCATAAACAGCAAAGGCATCGTTACCATCTACACGTATGGTTTTAATACCGTAGCCCAGCCCTCGGGAGGCGATACCGTCACCAGCGAACTGTTCTTCTGCCGGGGTAGAAATGGCATAGCCATTATTGCGACAGAAAAAGATAGCCGGACAATGCAGCACCGCCGCCATATTCAAACCTGCGTGGAAGTCCCCTTCTGATGCCGCACCTTCACCAAAGTAACAGATAGTCACGGCCGGCTCACCGGCCATTTTCTGACCATAGGCATAACCTGATGCCTGTGGGATTTGAGTGCCCAGCGGCGAAGAAATGGTCATAAAGTTCAGCTCTTTGGCCCCATAATGAATCGGCATCTGGCGGCCTTTGTTTGGCTCTTTTTCATTGCTGAACATTTGGTTCATAAAGGCTTCTGTGCTATAGCCACGATAGGCCAATGCGCCCTGCTCGCGATACTGGGACATAATCATGTCTTGCGGCTCTAAGGCCGCCGCACTGGCCACACTGGCTGCTTCCTCACCTGTACTGGCCAGGTAAAAGCTGATACGGCCTTGACGCTGCGCGGCCACCATACGCTCGTCTAAAACGCGGGTAAAACGCATAGTCCGGTAAATTTTAACTACCGCGTCTTTATCCAGTTCAGGAAGTTCTGCGTCTTTGTGAGGAGTACCATCAGGCTGCAAAATCTGCAGCATGGGGATGTCTACCAAGCCCTTATCAATAATACGGACCTGATGGGTGAAACCGACATCAGAAAGATGATTTCTGTCTTTCATAATCTGCCTTAGGGTTCTGTCGTTAGCCGGGGTAAGTACCCGGTTTTATTATAAAGTTGGCAATATACTAGTAGAGGATCAGCAGCAAGGCGTTGCTTTTTCACTAAGCGCTAAACGAAAGACCGGAACAAACATCCCAAACCTACCAGATAGAGGAGGATAAACTATCTAATTTTTACAAAGCATCTACACATATGGTACATGCTGAATACAAAACTTGCTCTATCACCACAAATACTATTGAACGATTTTCAACCATTCCACGTATCAACTCGCATAATATTAAAATTGCAGTTGCATGATTTAACGCTTACGCCGATAGTCAGGCTTTTATGTCATGTCACATCAATGGAAGATTGGAGCGTCATATGCCTTTTAAAATGACCCAAATAGCCACACTGCTTACCGCCCTGCTGGCCAGTACGTCACTCATGGCTGCACAAACCCCAAAGCATAACACCGCTCATAAAAAAGGCCTGAATCGCTATATAGTACAATTACAAGATGCGCCGGTTGCCTTGTATCAGGGGGGACTGTCCGGTTTTCCAGCCACTTCCGCCAAGGCACTCAAGCGGCAGGATATGGGCAATGAGGCAGTAAAGAAATACCAGGGCTATTTGAAGCAGCGCCAGGCACAGATTCAGCAAAAAGCAGCCTCTTTAGGTGTCGACGAACCACATGCAGAGTTCCAGCATGCTATCAACGCCCTGGTGCTGACATTAAATACCAAACAGCTTGCCGCCTTGGTCAAAGAGCCCGGTGTTAAGTCAATTGAACAGGTCACACTGGACCCTCTGCACACCGACTCAGGCCCCAGATGGATAGGTGCCGAAACACTCTGGAATGGGCCGTTGGGAGAATCCCCCTATCAAGGTGAAGGCATAGTCATAGGTATTTTGGATACCGGGATTAACACTGATCATCCATCCTTTGCCGATATAGGCGCAGACGGTTACAACCATATCAATCCATATGGCAGTGGTGTTTATAAAGGCGACTGTCGCACCAAGCCAGGCCTTTGTAATGACAAACTAGTTGGCGTCTATAGTTACCCGGCTATTACCGGACAATATGACGACTATGCCCCCGGTACACCGCGCGATGGCGAAGACCATAACGGGCACGGTTCTCATGTGGCAGCAACGGCTGCGGGCAATGTATTGAACAACACCCCACTTCTGGATGTAGAAGGTGATCCAACTCCGGGCTTTGTTTTCCCCCACATGTCAGGGGTGGCCCCGCATGCCAATATCATCAGTTATCAGGTGTGCTACCCGGGTGAGGATGATGCAGTAGGCTTTTCCGGTTGCCCCACAGACCTGGTCATCCGTGCCATTGACCAGGCTATTCAGGACCAGGTGGATGTGATTAATCACAGCATCGGTGCCGGCAGTGAATCGCCCTGGACAGGCGCTAAGGGGGTGGCATTTTTAAGCGCAAGGGAGGCTGGCATTATGGTTGCCAATTCTGCTGGTAATGATGGTCCGGATGCGGGCACCTTGTCCTCCAATGCGGCTGCGCCCTGGGTAATGACGGTGGCCGCTTACAGCCATGATCGCAGTTACAGCAGTAAAACAATTGGTAGCTTCAGCGGCGGTGTGAATCCACCTCAGACCATCACCGGCGAGTCAAAAACCGGCGCCATTACAGCGGATATCGTTTACGCCGGAGATTTTGCCAACCCCAATGACCCAGGAGGAGACAGCGGCCAGTGTATGCAACCTTTTCCGGCCGGTACCTTCAATGGTCAGATTGTGGTGTGTGACCGTGGCGAGATTGCCAGAGTAGACAAAGGTCGACATGTTAAAGCCGGCGGCGCCGGTGGTTTTGTGCTGGCCAATATATCCGGCGGTGACAGTAATCTGGTGGCTGACAACCATGTATTGCCCGCCATTCAAATCAGTGCCCAGGATGGAAATGCCCTTAAGAGCTGGCTTGCCAGCGGCAGCGACCACCGCGCCACGATCAGCGCCAGTCAGGTCCAGTCCAATCCTGAGCTGGCCAATATTGCGGCGGGTTTCAGTTCCCGCGGCCCTAACTTTGATTTACTGGATGTTATTTCCCCAAGTATCGCCGCACCAGGTGTGGAGATTTGGGCAGCCTACGCCGATGACCAGCCAGAGGGCTTTAAGAAAGTGTCTGACCCGGCCGACTTTGCCTTTTTGGACGGTACATCCATGGCATCTCCCCATGTCGCTGGTGCGGCAGCGCTGCTAAAACAGGCCAGACCAAACTGGACAATAGCAGAGATACAATCAGCCCTGATGCTCACTGCCAATCAACAAACTTTTAAGGAAGATGGCAGTACTGCATCCGACTACTTTGACATGGGATCAGGAATGGTGGACGTGGGTAAGGCGGTGCAAAGTGGCCTGGTGATGAACATCAGTATGGCACAGTATCGCGCCGCCAACCCCGCCACGGGTGGCGACCCCAGTGCACTGAATATGCCTTCTATTGCGCAAAGTCAGTGTTTTGGGACTTGCAGTTGGACCCGCACCTTCAAGGCCACTCAAAGCGGCAACTGGCAACTTAGTGCTCAAAATGACTCAGGGCTGGATTTCAATATCAGCCCCAGTAGCTTTAATCTGTCTGTCGGCCAGCAACAAACTGTCACCATCAGTCTGGATACCAATAATGCAACGCCGGATCAATGGCATTTTGCCAATATACGCCTTAGCGGTGCCTCACAAACATTGAATATGCCTGTGGCCGTTATTCCAACTGGCGGCAAACTGCCACAACAAGTTGTTATTGAGGCCAAGCGTAACGCAGACAGTTACCAGATTAAAGGTTTGCAGACCCTATCTACCAACAACCTTGAACTTGAGGTGTTTGGCTTAGGTGCGTCGATAAACGAAACAGGTGAACTGGCCGAAGACAGTAATGGCGACGATGTATTTGACGATCTGAACGATGGCGTCGCTACCCATTTATTCACTGTACCAGCCGGCAGCAAACGACTTATTGCCGAGATAACCGAGACCACTTCCACCGATCTGGATATCTGGCTGGGCCGTGACAGTAATGGTGATGGCATAGCCCAGGAAAATGAGTTATTGGCCAGTAGCGCCGAATCCACTGCGTTTGAGAAAATAGACCTGTTGGCACCGCAAGCTGGCAGCTACTGGCTGCTGGTTCAAAACTGGCAGGCAGGCAACAGTGGTTCAGACAGCTACACCCTGGCCAGAACCTTAGTAAACAGTCGCAGCCAAAACATGGCTGCACAAGGCCCAAGTCAGGTCAGCCACCACCAACCATTTGATGTGTTGATGCATTGGGATCAGGCCCTGAGTTTTGGAGACGTACGCTATGCCGTGCTTGAACTGACAGACAATCAAAGCCGTTTCGGTCAGATTAAAGTAGATTTAGTCCGGGTTGAAAATGATGTCAGGCTAAGTAGTGACAAAACCGGTCGGATAGCGGCCGGCGAGCAAGCTCGCTTTTTCGTTAATGTCGATGCAAACAACAGCCATCAGAACAGGCAATATGAATTGGTTGTCACCCTGCCGCAGGGATTATCACTGGTGGCAGATAGTGCCAGCCCAGGTGCGATTGTCGATGGACAACAAATTAAGTGGAGCCTGTTACAACGTGCCAACAACAGCAGCAACGCACAATTTACCCTCAGTGCTGTGGCAGATGAGAGTTTAACAGCCGGGCCTGTGCAGGTGACGCTTTCGTCCAGTATTACCAATAATCCGTTTACCGGGGAAGAAGTATCGCAGTTGCAAACTGACTTACAGGTAGAAGGCGCACCAGAGGTCCTTATAAATGGTAGCAAGCAAGCCACCTTATCAGGCACCGAGGGCAGTCGATTAACCTTGCCCGGCGAAGTCAGTGATCCAAATAACGACAACTTGCAATTGGTGTGGCAACAAACCGCAGGCCCCACCGTCAGTCTCAGTGATACAAAAAGCGCCAGACCCAGCGTTACTCTGCCCTCAGTCACCGCAGATACTGAGTTGTCATTCCGACTAACCGCCACCGACCCCGCCGACCTCAGCGATAGTGCCACGGTAACCGTAACCGTTTTGAATCAAACGACCAGTACGCCGGTGAATAATGGTGGCGGCGGTGGCGGTGGCGGTGGCGGCAGCTTGTCCTGGTGGTGGCTGTTATTGTTGGCATTGGGAGTCCGTAGGCGTGCCCCCCTGCGCTGACAAGTAAGGCTACGTCGCCAACGGATATTCAATAGATTGATTAAAAACATTCCATAAAAAAACCTGCCAGCTGGCAGGTTTTTCTTTGTTGCATTGCTTAAAGCTGCATACCCAAACGCTGGGCAACTTCTTCATAGGCTTCCACAACCCCGCCCAATCCCTGACGGAAGCGGTCTTTATCCAGTTTTTTACGGGTTTCTTTATCCCACAAACGGCAGCCATCCGGGGTAATTTCGTCCCCCAGTACCACGTCGCCATTGAACAAACCAAATTCCAATTTGTAATCCACCAACAGCAGACCTGCTTCATCGAACAAGGCTTTGAGCACATCGTTTACTTTGAAGGTCAGCTCTTTCATGCGCGCTACGGTGGCATCGTCAGCCCAACCAAAGGTGCGGATATGGGATTCATTAACCATGGGATCATGCAATGAATCATTTTTCAGGAAGAATTCAAAAGTAGGCGGATTTAACTCCTTACCTTCTTCAATCCCCAGACGGCGGCACAGCGAGCCGGCGGCCAGGTTACGTACTACGCATTCCACTGGCACCATATCCAGTTTCTTAACCAGAGACTCGGTATCAGACAGCAACGCTTCAACCTGAGTAGGCACACCAGCCGCTTCCAGCTTAGACATAATAAAATGGTTGAACTTGTTATTGATCATGCCTTTGCGATCAAGTTGTTCAATCTTCTCACCATCGAATGCCGAAGTGTCGTTACGAAAATGCAGAACCAAACGATCTGCATCGTCAGTGGCATATACTGTTTTGGCTTTACCGCGATATAGTTCAGCGCGCTTTTCCATCGTTTTAAATCTCTTAAGTTAAATATCCAGATTACTGGCAGACATGGTTTGTGAGAAAGAGGCATAGATATTTGTAAGCAAATCGGCGCTTAGTGCTTTGCTTTGATCATCCATCAGGGTAATGGAGGTTTTACCACCCATTTGCGCCACCTTGAAACGATAGTCCTCACGATCCAGAGGCAACCCATCGTCACTGCTCCACAGCCTGTCCCACCAACCTTCTTCAGGCCCCTGGTAAGACACAAATAACAAGCCATTGGACTTGTCCAAATCCTTAACGTCAAAGCCGAGTTTACGCAGCACCAGTTGCAGACGGGTCCATGTCATATCATAGTCGCCATCCACCACAAAGGCCGGCTCACCATCGGCATTAAAGCCAAGCTCCATTTCCATGCCCTGACGGATCTGACGAATACGTCTGACATCGGCCACTTTCAATTGCGTTTCGTAGTGATTGATAACCCGGTTCAGCACATCCACTTCATTACGACGCTTCGCCTCAGCATCTAAATCCGCTGCAGAGCGAACATTGTCACCAATTGTCTCCATGTAGTCTTTCAAAGCGACATTCAGCGCAGCCGTACGGCCATGGGGTTTTACATCCAATGTAAATTCAAATCGACGACCCACGCTACGCTCAGTGCTGGTCCAGTCAAACCAACCGGTGTCCATTTCCTCGCTCATCAACATCCAGTCAGTATCAAGGCGTCCCTCTTCTTTATTGAAATAGTCGACGGCGATTCCCTGTTCTTCAAGGAAGCTTATCAGACTGTTCCAAATAGAGGTGTCCAGTGCTTCAGAGTCATCTATCTGATCAAAATAGACAGTGGCATTGCGCTGCCCTTCCTCAACGTGCGACCCGGTTACCAGTGGTAGCACCAATGACGGGGATAATACGTCCAGCTTATTGCCAACCAGGTTACGTGGCGCCTGCTCACCCAATTTTGGGATCTCATAATCTCTGCCGCGATTGGGTTGGTTCAACCCTTCGGGAATCTTAAGATCCACTCTCTGCTGTTCCTGCAGATAGTCAAAATTACCATTGGCGACACGCCTTTCCTGGGACGAGGTACAACCGCCCAAACTTGCTGCAAGAACAATCGTCAGCAGAGAATATCGAATCATCGGCACTCCTTAGGATAACAGGCCAGCATTGTGCATGACTTGTTCGATAGCTTTTTGATGGATGAGTTCCGCTTCCACCATAGGTAATCTCAAGGCCGGGCTTGGAATCAACCCCATGCGGTACAGGGCCCATTTAGGAATAACAGGATTGGGCTCTATAAACAGCCCTTCATGCAGTGCAGCGAGCCCCGCATCAATCTCTCTTGCCAACTCGGCTTTGCCGCTTGTGGCAGCAGCACAAAGTCTGGCCATCGCCTCAGGGACAAGGTTGGCGGTAACAGAAATCACGCCATGGCCACCCGCCAGCATAAATTCACAGCCGGTGGCATCATCGCCGCTAAGCAATACGAAATCAGTTGGCAGTAAAGCCTGCATTTCACGCAACCGATTCAGGTCGCCGGTCGCATCTTTAAGACCGACAATACGTGGATGCTTAGCCAATACAGCTACAGTCTCCGCTTGCATATCGGTAACGGTGCGTCCTGGCACATTATACAGCAGCAACGGCAGTTCACAGGCGTCTGCGACCTTTTCAAAGTGGGCAATAAGTCCGCGCTGTTGCGGTTTATTATAATAAGGGACAACGCTTAATAGCCCATCGGCACCCACTTCGGCAGAAGCCTGACTTAACTCGATGGCTTCGTCTGTGGAGTTGGCTCCGCTACCTGAAATAACCGGAATGCGACCCGCAGCGTACTCCACTATTTTCTTAACCACATGAATATGTTCATCTATTGGCAGTGTGGCTGATTCTCCCGTGGTGCCCACAGCAACGATGCCGGCAGTGCCAGCTTTGATATGGAATTCGACCAGTTGCTGTAAGGAGGGATAATGGATTTCGCCCGTCTCGGTCATCGGCGTGACCAGCGCTACAATACTGCCTGTGAACATTCTTGCTCCCCGGAAAATTAAGCGCCTAATGGTAAAGAGGTAGCCAGGCAAACACAAGCGCCATTTCATACCATTCAAGCCCTGTCAGATTGGATATTTAATCCTTAGGGGTTTGTGGTAGACTTCCGGGCCTTTAAACCCTGTAACGACTCATATGAAACAGCAACTTATCGTGACCATTCTGGGAACGGACAAGATAGGCATACTGAGTACTCTGGCTGCCACTGTGGGCGCCTGCAACTGTAACATTCTGGACAGCCGCCAGGCGGTTTATGGTCAAGACTTTTCCCTTACCATGATCCTCGAAGGTGTACAGAGCGCGATAATAAAGGCGGAGCTGCAAATTCCCCAGGTTTGTCAGCAGCATGATCTACTGTCCATGATGAAACGTACTAAGCAGCACAATCGGCAGGATCTGGCGTATCTGGCCGATGTAGAGGTGTCTGGTGTGGACTTTCTTGGCGTGATTCGCGAAATCACCGCATTCTTTGCCAACTTTGATATTACCGTTACCGCCTTTCGTCAGCATACCTATACAGATGCAGAAAGTGGTGTGGAAATGGTGCAATGTAAGATGGTGGTAAGCATGCCCAATGAAACCAAACTGGATGACGTGCAAGCAGCGTTTAACACTAAACTGGATGAGTTAAATCTGCAGGGAACCATCAAAAAACACTGAGGAGCTTATGAACAGGATGACCGAAGGCCAGAGCGCGCCCCTATTCACTTTACCTGATCAAAACAACGAATTGGTCAATCTGGCTGATTTTAGTGGCCGTAAAGTGCTGGTGTATTTCTACCCTAAAGCCATGACCCCAGGTTGCACCGTTCAGGCACAATGTCTGCGGGACAGCAAAGCTGAGTTGGATAAACACAATGTTGTGGTACTAGGCATCAGCCCGGATCCGGTTAAACGTTTACCTAAATTTATTGAAAAAGAAGGGCTGAATTTCACCTTGTTGTCTGATGAAGATCATGCGGTTGCAGACGCCTTTGGGGTATGGGGCCCGAAAAAGTTTATGGGCCGAGAGTTTGATGGTATTCACAGAATCAGCTTTCTGATTGATGAACAAGGCAAAATTGAGAAAGTTTTCGATAAGTTTAAAACCAAAGACCACCATCAGGTGGTAATGGATTATCTTGCCTGAACTGAAACCTAACAAAGGCCGCTGAAGCGGCCTTTGCTATCTGTGCTGTTTATCGCTTGAATATAGACTTATTAAATCTGAGCTAAGTGACCTGCCTTTCAGATTGTCGCGGTAAACTGTTTTCCGACCAGGCGTTAAACACGGCTTTGACTAAGGTAGCTAAGGGGATGGCGAAGAACACACCCCAGAATCCCCATAACCCACCAAAAAACAGGACAGCGATAATAATATAAACCGGGTGCAGGCTGACTGCTTCAGAGAACAGCAACGGCACCAACAGGTTGCCATCCAACGCCTGAATAATTCCGTATGCGATCATCAGATACCAAAAATCGGCGGTTAATCCCCATTGGAACAAGGCTACAATGGCCACCGGAAAAGTGACCACCGCTGCGCCAATATAGGGAATCAGCACTGAAAAACCGACCAACACACCAAGCAGCAGGGAGTAACGCAAGTCCATCAGGGCAAAAGTGATGGCCGACACTGTGCCCACAATCAGAATTTCGATGACTTTGCCACGAATATAGTTGACGATCTGCGTATTCATCTCCCGCCCCACTTGCTTAAGCAAACGTCTGTCTTTGGGCATAATACCGGCAAGATTGCCCAGTAGCTCACCCCGATCTTTAAGGATAAAAAACACCATCAAAGGCACCAGAATAAAGTAGATCATCAGTGCCACCAGACTGACAATAGAGCTTAAAGAAGCAGAAAGAATATCCTTGCCCAGGCTCACCACCCTCTCATTCACCCCTACCAGGGCCATATCTATATCCTGCTTGGACAACAAGCCAGGGTAGGCATCGGGCAGTGTCAGCAACCATGTCTGGGTTTTAGACCAGAACAATGGCATTTCCGTTAATAAATTTACCCCCTGTTGCCAAATTACTGGCACCAGAGCCACCATGAACAGCACGCTCAGGCTGATGAACAATGTCAGTACCAAACTTACCGCCCAGGTTCTGCCCATGCCTAGTTTATCCAGCTTGTTTACCGGCCACTCAAGCAAATAGGCAACCACCACGGCAACCAGTACCGGGGCCAGCATAGCCCCCCAAAAAATCAGTACAGCAAAGGCCAGCACAACCATCACCAACAACGTGGCGCTGGCCGGGTCAGAAAATTTTCTTTTATACCAGAGGTTTAACTGCTCTAACATGCAAAATCCTTGCAGGGAAATGACGCTGGAAATGAGATTGGTGTATACCCAACTGATTATCCTCTGCATAGGGTGAAAGGATCAATGGGCTAACCTGGTATTTATCTGTTAATCAGCGTTTGATGCTAACCTGTTATCACGTTGGCGGCCATACGACCATGGACCAATCTTTATCCCTTGTTTATGTAACATCAACCGATATCCATGGTCAGATACTTAAGAATACGGTTATAGTTAGGTATTGGGCAATGACGCCCGAGGTGGGGAACTAAAGTAAGGTATCCCTAATCGAATCCATCCCGGTTCCTGAGAGTATTGGAAACTATGCGAAGAAGTATCGTTCTGTGTCTGAGTCTGTTACCTGTTTTGTTGTCTGCCCAGGTCCGACTCAACAACGACAAGAATGAGTTGCCCGAAATAGGTGTGGTAGCCTCCAACGCCATCAGTATCGACAAAGAGCTGTTGGTGGGTGAGGCATTGATGCGTCAGCTACGTGGCCGTGCGCCCATCATCAATGATCCTTTACTAGAAGAATACGTGCAAGATCTGGGTAACCGTCTGGTGGCCCAGGCAGACAATGCAAAATTCCCGTTTAAGTTTTTCCCTATTGGTAACAATGACATTAACGCCTTTGCCTTTTATGGCGGGCACATTGGTATTCATACCGGGCTGATTGTCGAAGCAGACAGTGAAAGTGAACTCGCCTCTGTAATGGCCCACGAGATTGCACACGTGACACAACGTCATTTGGCCCGCAGCATCGAAGCCAGACAGAAAACCTCGCCTTTGCAGTTAGTGTCGATGCTGGGAGGCGTGCTTTTAGCGATGGCCGATCCCGAAGCGGGGATTGCCGCCATTAGCGCCAGCCAGGCTGCAGGGGCGCAAGCCTCGATTAACTACACCCGTAGTAACGAAAAAGAAGCAGACAGGGTGGGCATCGAGGTGCTTTCCCGCGCCGGTTATGATGCCGGGGCCGCCGCCGCTTTTTTCGGCAAGCTGGCCGCCAAATACCGTCATCAATCCAAGCCTCCGGCATTTTTACTTACTCACCCATTACCCGAAAGCCGTATTGCAGATGCCAGAGCCAGACAAGCTGCCTACCCTGATATCAATTTGCCACCCAGCCTGCACTTTCATCTGATTAAAGCCAGGATCCAGGCAAGATATACCGGCATCCGCACTTATGACGCCAGTTACTTTCGGGCCATGCTGGATAACACCAACCACCCTGTACTGAAAAAAGCAGCTCGCTACGGTTTGGCCCTGACCTTGCTGGACAACGATGAAGCAGACAAAGCAGAGCCGATTATTTCAGACCTGCTCAAAGATGACCCCGAAAATCTGTTTTATTTGGACACTTATACCGACATTGCCCTGGCACAAAAGCGCCCACAAGACGCTGTCACGCTGCTGTCAGAGCATAGCCGCAAACAACCCAGAAACCGCGTACTGGCTTTGAATCTGGCCAATGCCATGATCAAAAGCGGACAGAACAAAGAAGCGGTAAGAATCATCAAAGATTATCTACTGGTTAACCCTGAACATCTGCTTTCCTATCAGCTCCTCAGTGAGGCCTATGGTGAAAACCGTCAGATGCTGGAGATGCATCAGGCCAAAGCCGAGGTCTACGCATTAATTGCGGCCTACCCCAGGGCCATTGACGAGTTGCAAACTGCGTACAACTTTACCGCGGACTCAACGCTGGAGAAGCAGCGCATCCGAGCCAGAATTGAGCAGATGCGCGATGCCGACACCCGGCTGCGCAATTTGTAATCACATATCAACCGGCTTACCCCCAGTTGCACAGTGGATATTAGCTGCGGGATTGCAAAGCCTGGATTAACGCCAATAGGGTATCTGCATGTTGCTCCCCCATTAACTGCTTTATCAGTTTGCCGTCAGGCCCGATAATATAAGTAGCAGGCAAACTTTGTGGGCGCTGAAGTGGCAGTGAGGGAGGCGGCTCTGTTTGTATCAGAGGGAAAGCAATGGCGTATTTGTCCTTAAGGCTGGCAAGCTCACTATGCTCTAATTGATCAAAACTTACCCCAAACAACTGGATTTGCTGGTTGTTGACCAACTCATTGAAGCGGTTCAGCTCAGGCAGTTCTCTTAAGCAAGGTGCGCACCATTCGGCAAAATAGTTGATTACAACATATTGTCCACGAAGCTCCCGCCATTGATGTGCCTCACCATCCAGAGTGTAAAAATCCGGCTTTAACCAGATATAGCTGGAGAAGCCTGTCAGCATGGCAAGCACTGCCAGGACCAGGATCAGGGCTTTTTGCGGCAAACGGCTGTCCTCCTCGAAGTTGTCTGGGTAGAATGTCCGATATTCATTGCTAATCCGTCAAGCCAGATGTCAAAAATTACACTATTACATAATCCAAGATGCTCTAAAAGCCGCCAGGCACTGCAACTAATCCAGGAAAACAATCTGCAGGTCGACGTCGTTGAATACCTGAAGGCTCCTCTGTCCCCAGCACAACTTGCCGAATTACAAAAAAAACTTGGGCTGCAGGATGTCAGGGACATGATGCGCAGCAAAGAAGATATATATAAGGAATTGGGTTTAAACGATTCAGCCATGACCAATGAGCAATTGCACGCCGCTATCGCTGAGCATCCAATATTACTGGAGCGCCCTATCGCCATTTTGGGTAATCAGGCGCGTATTGGTCGTCCACCTGAACTCGTACTGGAATTAATATAAGCCAATGGTCGACGATCATTACGCGTTAGTGCTTTATTATAGTGTTGGCGGCAGTACCAGAAATCTGGCGTATAAAATTGCCCAGGGCATAGAACAGATGGGACTGGAGGCACGGCTTCGCACGGTGGCCCCGGTTAGTAACGGTCTGGAAAAAAGAGACAGCGTACCCAGCAGCGGCGACCCCTATGTCAGTCTTGAGGATTTACGCCAATGCAGCGCTTTGGCGCTAGGTAGCCCCACCCGGTTTGGTAATATGGCCAGCGCCATGAAGTATTTTTGGGACAGCACATCCAGCTTATGGCTGAGTGCTGAGCTGGCTGGTAAACCTGCCTGTGTATTTACCTCCAGTGGCAGCCTGCATGGCGGACAGGAGTCCACCTTACTGACAATGATGTTACCACTGCTGCATCACGGTATGTTTATAATGGGCACGCCCTACTCCGTGTCAGAATTAAACAGCACCCAAAGTGGCGGAACACCTTACGGACCCAGTCATTATGCAGGTTTAAATAACAGCATTGATTTAACGCCCCAAGAACAGGCTATTTGCGTAGCCCAGGGTAATCGTCTGGCTGCACTGGCACTGAAATTGAGAGATTAAGATTGAACCCGAAAACCCGCTTTTTCCGTATTCTTGCCCTGAGTTCCTACTTAAGTTTATTGCTATTTTGCATATTGTGGCATTTTGTTCTTACCACTGAAGGACAATATTCCCTGCTATTTTTGTTTTTAATGTGGGTACTTCCCTTGCTTTTGCCACTGCGTGGTATTTTGCAAGGCAAACCTTATACTCATGCCTGGGCTAACTTTATTTTGATGTTTTATCTTCTGCATGGCCTGACGGGCATATATGCTTTGCAGCAGGAGTATTGGTATGCCGCCATCGAAGTCTTATTGGCATCACTGGCTTTTATTGGCTGTAGTTTCTTTGCCAGATTACGAGGGCGGGAGCTTGGCCTTGGCTTGAAAAAGCTAAAGGAAAACAACAGTAAGGAATGAGGATGAAATACTGGCTGTGTTTGTCTTGCATAGGGATATTGACGGCTTGCGGTGGTGGCAGTAATAACTCGGCACCGCCTGCTCCGCCGCCAGTTGATAATAACAGCGCCAGTATTAATGGACCACAAAGCGCCCGCGCGGGTGAGTCGGTGGCCCTTCTGTTGTTAGCCGAGGGGATGCCGGGCCGAGTTAGTTGGCAGCAAACGGCCGGTCCGGATGTGTCCCTTGTCTCAGGTCAGAGTCAGGTGCTGGCTTTTGACGTGCCGGAAGCGGGCGATTATGCATTCACGGTCAGTTTTGATACCAATCAGGGCCGCCGCTCTCTTGACTGGCAATTCAGTGCCGCCCCCTCTGATGAGCCTACAACCAATGTAAGATTGGATCATCTGGCCGCAGAAGGCGCCAATGTATCTCTGCATGCTGACGCCAGTCAGGAGGTAAAATCGGTTACCTGGCAGCTGTTGTCCGGTCCCAATGTAACAACAGAGCTGAGTACGAATGGTCAGTACCTGTTCTATTCTGCGCCACAAGTTAACCAGGATACACTGATGCACTGGCAGGCTACCGTCACATTAGTCGATGGTAGCACTGATACGGATGATGCCTGGGTAATGGTTAAAAACGTTAACGCCAATTCCCAGGGGTTCTTCCCAAACTACAGAAATACCGTCAGTAGCGAAGCCCATGCCTACCTGCCTGATTCGCCCTACGCAGACCATTTGGTGGATTGTACTTATAACAACCAGATTGCCAGTTCATGCCAATTTTCACGCCTGCCCATGCTGGGCACAGAACATCAGGATCCAGCCATTCAGCAGGTACTTGAACGTCTTGTGGTCACCCATGACTGGATGGGGGATAACTTTAAGCGCTACCTGGAAGAGTCGGATCCTGAAGTCACAGCAGATATGCTTAAACTGCTGCGCGCCACCACCGCCGTGGTCATAGGTTATGATATCCGCCCCTCCTTCTATTGGACGGCAACGGGGGCAATTTATCTGGATGCAGCCAATTTATGGCTTAGCCCAGAACAACGCGACAGCCTCAACGATCAGCCTGATTATCGCAGTGATTTTGGCAATGATCTGCGCTTCTATATGCCGTGGCGCTACGTTAAGGACAATCAGTATTATCTGAGCAGTTATGCCAAATCACCACGCCAGCATCGGCGCTTTGCCGATATGCAGGCCAGCCTCACCTGGTTGCTTTACCATGAATTGGCCCATGCCAATGATTTTTTCCCTTATCATAGCTGGAGTGCCCTGGCAGCGGGTGATAGTCCTCTTGCCTATAGCAATGAACACGGCCCCTCCTCCGCAACCTTCAGCCAACGCTATCCACTGCTGTCGGCACAAATGAAAGGATTGGCACAAGTCAGTTTTGCTGGGCAGACAGCCAATGCCACCCAAAGGGCTTATTTACCAGACGATGTGGTCAGTTTCTTCGCCCCGGATCGGGCGGTTGCCTACTACAGCTACTCCACAGAACGAGAAGATTTCGCCAATGCATTTGAGATGTTTATGATGTCTTATCGCTTGGGTGTACAAGCAGATACCGGGGTGGTAGGTACAAGGGATAATCCACAGGATCTGGTTAGCTGGGGTCAGCGTAATCGTCAGAATCTTCCCGCCATTCAGCCCAGAGTCGATTTTGCCGTACAAAACATTCTGCCACAGCTGAATATCGCCCAGGCACGACAAAATATGCCAGCGGCAAGACTGCTGCCAGAGGGCGTAGCCTGGAGAGAGACGGTTGATCTGGATGGCAGCGCCGAGAACATATCTGCGCTAGATGGGCATATCAAGAAAACTGTCAGGACACCAGCCGACCGCCCCGTCCCTTATCAACATTAGGTGATCTGGGAGCGTTACAGTCCCAGTACTTTTTTTACAAAAGGGATGGTCAGTCTGTGTTTTTCCTGCAGGCTGGTGGCATCTAACTTGTCCAATACTGCTAACAATGCCGGCATATCACGATGACAATGCGTTAACAGAAATCGTGCCACCTCTTTGGGCATCGTCATGCCACGACGATGCGCCCGGCTGCGCAGTGCCTCCATTCGTGATTCATCATCAAGCGGGCGCAAATGAAAACTCAGTCCCCAACTTAAACGAGAACGCAAATCAGCCAGTGCCAGAGGCAAGTGGGTGGGCCCTTGCAGGCCACTTACCAGAATGCGCCCCTCGCCCCGCTCCCGTACCCTATTGATCAGGTCAAATACCGCCGCTTGCCAGGCGGATTGTGCGTTGAGCAGGTGAATATCATCCAGACAAATCAGCGCCACATTTTCCAAATCCGCCAGTAAATCCGGGTGCAGCTCAGCCAGATTTTTAAAACCAATGTAGGCACAAGACAGGTTGTTACTTGCGGCAATACTGCAAACACTGTAATGCAGGTGGCTTTTACCTGTACCTGAGTCACCGCTGATATAAGTGATAAAAGGAGTGGGCTGCGGTTGCTCTAACCATTGTTGCAGGTGACTCACCACCTGTTGATTATCACCGGCAATAAAACTATCCAAGGTTTCATCATCGGGTAACTGCAATGGCAGAAACAGCTGCTTGTTCATCAGGGAACCCAGTTATACTGCAGAGTATCAACGGGTTGACCGAATTGGTCGGTTTGCCGCTGGAAGTGCCGTTCCAGACTAATGGCGTTAAGTAAATCCTGTTCACTGCCAAGTAACCGCACGGCAAATGTGCTGATAGCATCTTGCTGCTTAACCAGATTAACCTGCGATACCACAGATAAACTGGATAACAATTTGCTGACCTCAACGTACAAGCTCAGATCGTTAATGTTGTTAAACTGCAGATGGACGACATTGCCTTGCACGGCTCCCTCGTTGTTAATGGCATAACGCAAAGCAAGCTTATCTGCATGCAAGTCCATTAACGCGGTCAACAGCTGCTCCGTGTTATCAGCGGTTAAGCTCCCTGCATCCCTGTCCTGACCAAGCGCAAAATTCCAATCCAGTTGCCAGGTCATTGTCTGTCCGCTATTCGCTGCAGAGTCCACTTGCGCATTCTCGGCCTCAGGATTGCCCCTGTTGACATACAAACGGGCCAACAAAACAGCTTCAACCTGATATCTGCTGCTGGCATCTACCACAGAGTCTATAAATCGCCCCCAGACATCGTACACACCAATCTTTGATAGATCGTCAAGGTCAAGAATAGGTAAGTGAACCGCAATGCCACGCATCTGCACTGTATCAAGTATTTGCTTACGATGGTCAGAGCTGGATTGTTCAGACAACAAACTGCGCTCCCCATTCTGAGGATTTTCCACCGCCAGCCACAGCAAACTGGAGGGGCGGCGACTTCCCCATACCGGAAATCCTGCAGAACGCACGAGTTCATCTATACGTTCGTTATCAAAGGTTGCCACGAAGTAACTTTGCCCTTCACGGTTATCAAAACGATATTGACGGATAAAACTCTGCGCATCATCCACTTTGTTGCGGATGATTTGACTGTCAAGAATATCGCGATTGCCGCGCACTTTAACCAGCACCTGCCGCATCGCATCACGACTGGCCTGTTGCTGAGCTTTGGGGGATTGTTGAGCTATTGGCACCCTGGCATCATACAGATTTGGCACCATGGCCGCCTGGAGCGTCAACGCCACCCAGTACAAACAACCAATGCAAAGCAACCAAACCTTCTTCATGCCTTGATGTCTCCATTCCATAAAGGCGCTATTGTCATTGAAAAAGCAACAAATTTCATCTTTTCTTTGCCATAGCTGTGCTGGCTGTTCATACCACAAAGCCGATACCCAAAGCGTTGCTAAACTGCTAAAATCCGCTGCAAATTTTTCCCGCCAACTATTTTGAGGTCCATTGTGAGCGAGTCCAAACCCTCCCTGAGTTATAAAGACGCTGGTGTAGATATTGATGCTGGTAACCAATTGGTAGAACGCATCAAAAGCGTTACCAAGAAAACCCAGCGTCCTGAAGTGCGCGGTGGACTAGGTGGATTCGGCGCACTTTGCGCAATTCCGCAAAAATACAAAAAGCCCCTGCTGGTATCAGGTACTGACGGTGTCGGCACTAAGCTGCGTCTGGCCATGGACCATAACCGTCATGACGGAGTGGGAATTGACCTGGTCGCCATGTGCGTCAACGACCTGATAGTACAAGGTGCTGAACCCCTGTTTTTCCTTGACTACTATGCAACAGGCAAACTCAATGTCGATACCGCCGCAGACGTGGTCACGGGCATTGGTAAGGGCTGCGAGCTGTCTGGTTGTGCGCTGATTGGTGGTGAAACCGCAGAAATGCCGGGTATGTACCATGGCGATGACTATGATATCGCCGGATTCTGTGTTGGCGTGGTTGAGGAAGAAAACCTGATTGATGGCAGCAAAGTGCAGGCAGGCGATGCCCTGATTGCCGTCGCATCATCTGGCCCGCATTCCAATGGGTTCTCCCTGGTACGGAAAATCCTGGAAGTCAGCCAGGCTAATCCTGCAGATGATCTGCAAGGCAAAGCCATTATCGATCATTTGCTTGAGCCAACCCGCATTTATGTCAAGCCTGTGCTGAAACTGATTGACGCACTTCCTGTGCATGCTATTTCACATATCACTGGTGGTGGTTTCTGGGAGAACATTCCGCGCGTATTGCCAGAAAACACCAAAGCGGTTATTGACGGCAGCAGCTGGCAATGGCCGGTTATTTTTAGTTGGCTGCAAGAGCAAGGCAATGTCACCCAGCATGAGATGTACCGTACCTTCAACTGCGGCGTAGGTCTGGTCATCGCGGTACCTGCTGACAAAGCCGCAGAAGCGGTCTCGCTGTTAAATGCAGAGGGTGAAAATGCCTGGTTACTGGGTAAGGTAGAAAACACTCAGGATGCCAATCAGGTTGAGATCCGCTAAGCCATGAAATCCATTGTTGTATTGATTTCCGGCAGCGGTACTAACCTGCAAGCTATTTTGGACAACATAGAGGCCGGCCGTATTCACGGCCGCGTCACAGCGGTCATTTCCAACCAGGCAGACGCTTATGGACTGGAGCGTGCTCGTCAGGCTGATGTACCGGCTTTAGTGTTAAGCCATAAAGACTACGCAGACAGAGAAAGCTATGATCAGGCTCTGATGGCCCAGATTGACCAGTATCAACCTGATCTGGTGGTATTAGCTGGCTTTATGCGCATTCTCAGTGAACACTTTGTGCAGCATTATCTGGGCCGCATGCTAAACATACACCCCTCTTTGCTGCCTAAATACAAAGGCTTACATACACATAGGCGCGCTATTGAAGCCAACGATGCTGAGCATGGTGCCACAGTGCATTTTGTGACGCCTGAACTGGATGGTGGCCCGGTGATTATTCAGTCCAAGGTGCCGGTTTTTGCCACAGATAGTGAGGAAGAGCTGTCACTTCGGGTGCGGGAACAGGAACTCCAGCTCTATCCACTGGTCGTAAAGTGGTTCTGTCAGGACAGATTAAGGATGAATGATGGTCAAGTTCTGCTCGATGATAAACCTGTACCTGCCGAAGGCTACGCTGCGGATTAATGTTTTACTGTTGGGACTGCTGATTCCGCAGTCCCTGTTGGCGCTTGAGCTAACCCCTTTTGAGGCGCATTACCAGGCAAGCCGCAGTGGCATGAACCTGGGTAAAGCCAGTCAAACTCTTACCCATCTGGGACGTAATCAGTATAAATTTGCTTATCATTCCGAAGCCTCTTTTCTGTTTTTAAGTGATAAGCGTACAGAAGAAAGCTTATTTAGCCTGGTGGATGGCAAACTGGTGCCGTACAAGTACCATTTCAGTCGCTCCGGCACGGGTAAAGATAAAGCCATCAGTCTGGTATTTGATGCACGTCGTCAGCAGATTCAGGTCAATGCTGACGATACTTTACCCTGGCAAGGTGAAATAGATAACCAGCTATATCAGTTGGATGTACGCAGCGGACTGGCCAAAGGCGAACAAGAATTTGCCTACCAGACCATCAATGATCGGGGCGAGCTGCGTCAACAGAAATTCCGGGTGGTTGGTAAAGAAACGTTAACGTTACCCTATGGTGAACTGGCTTGTATCAAACTGGAAAAAGTCCGCGAAGACAGTCCCAGGGAAACCTTTATTTGGTTCGCTCCCAGTCTCGATTACCAGATGGTACGTCTGCAGCAATTTAAAGAGGGCGATGAACAAGCTGATATACAGTTAACGAAATTCAGCCGTTAGCCAGTGGTGTAAATTTGTCAGCTCTTCCCCGCTCAATTCAGACTTTGCACAAACCTTCCCTCAGCCCTATATAAAGGGCCGACAAACTGTTGAAAAATCATACTCAAAAGATCAGCATGTTCTAAAATCAGCCTAATCCCACTTGATTTTTTGCGCTATTGAGCCTATTTTCTCGTTACATCTGGTCAGACCTCTTACATTTGGAGTTATCATGCAAAGTCTATTCTGGCTGGTGCTGGTGATTGCGGCCCTGGGCGCAGCCAGCTACTGGCGATTAAAACTCAATATTGCCACCTTATTGGTGGCGGCTGTGCTGGCGGCAGGCAGTATCGCCGGCCAGGTTGGTCAGCTTAGCTGGATCCTGTTTTTACTGATCGCCCTGCCGTTGAATATCAGTACCGTACGTAAGCAATATATCAGCGCCCCATTTTTAAAGATCTACCGTAAGATTATGCCTGAGATGTCACGTACTGAGCAGGAGGCCATTGATGCTGGTACGGTATGGTGGGATGGTGAAATATTCAGTGGCAAACCTGACTGGCAAAAACTACATGCCATTCCGGCCGCCAGATTGTCAGCCGAGGAACAGGCCTTTTTGGATGGTCCGGTGGAAGAAGCCTGCCGAATGGCCGATGAGTGGGAAATTAACCATAAACGAGCCGACCTGCCGCCGGAGCTCTGGCAGTTCCTGAAAGACAATAAGTTTTTCGCCATGATCATCAAAAAGGAATACGGTGGTCTGCAATTTTCAGCCTATGCCCAGTCCAGGGTACTGCAGAAACTGTCTGGTTCCGGCATCGTATTGGCCTCAACAGTAGGCGTGCCTAATTCTTTAGGCCCGGGTGAACTGCTGCAACACTATGGTACACAGGAACAGAAAGATCACTATCTGCCTCGCCTGGCCAAAGGTGAGGACATTCCCTGTTTTGCCCTGACCAGCCCGGAAGCCGGCTCTGACGCAGGTGCTATTCCAGATGTGGGTATCGTTTGTAAAGGTATATGGCAAGGTGAAGAAGTACTGGGCATGAAGCTCACCTTCAATAAGCGCTATATCACCCTGGCACCTGTTGCGACTATTGTCGGCCTGGCATTCAAACTGCAGGACCCTGAAGGTTTACTGGGTAAAGAAAAAGATTTGGGTATCACCTGTGCGCTGATCCCTTCTGATCTGGAAGGCTTGGATATTGGTCGTCGTCATTTCCCATTGAATATTCCGTTTCAGAACGGACCGGTGCGCGGCAAAGACTTGTTTGTGCCACTGGATTTCATAATCGGTGGGCCAAAAATGGCTGGCCAGGGCTGGCGCATGCTGGTGGAATGCTTGTCGGTTGGTCGTTGTATCACCCTGCCCTCAAACTCGGCAGGCGGCACCAAATCTGTGGCACTGGCCACCGGAGCCTATGCGCGCATTCGCCGCCAGTTCAAGCTGCCGGTGGGTAAAATGGAAGGCGTTGAAGAAATGCTTGGTCGCATTGGTGGTAATGCCTATCTGATGGATGCCGTCACCAGCATGACCACAAAAGCATTGGATATGGGTGAGAAACCTTCGGTTATCTCCGCTATCTGTAAGTATCACCTGACCGAGAAAATGCGTCAGGTAGTGAACGACGCAATGGACGTACATGGTGGCAAAGGCATTATTCTTGGCCCCAATAACTATATTGGTCGCGGTTATCAGGGTGCTCCCATTGCTATTACGGTAGAAGGTGCCAATATCCTGACCCGCAACATGATGATCTTTGGTCAGGGCGCAATGCGCTGTCACCCTTACGTGCTGAAGGAATTGTACGCTGCCGCCAATGATGACCAACAACAGGCTTTGGAAGAGTTTGACGAAGCTCTGTTCGGTCATATCGGCTTTACCATCAGCAACAAAGTGCGCAGCTTTTGGTTTGCTCTGACGGGGGCCAGATTGGCCAGTGCACCTTTCAGCGATGAAACCAAAGGTTACTACCAATCCATTGAACGTTATGCCACTAACCTGGCGTTCTTGTCAGATGTTGCCATGGGAGTCTTGGGTGGTGAGTTAAAACGCCGTGAGCGCCTGTCAGCGCGCTTAGGCGATATACTCAGCTACTTATATCTGGCCACCGCGGTACTCAAACGTTACGACGATGAGGGCCGTCAGAAGGCGGATTTGCCACTGGTACATTGGGCGATGCAGGACAGTCTGTATCAGACCGAAGTGGCCATTGATGAATTACTGGATAACTTCCCGTCTAAATGGCTCGGCAAGGCCCTGCGACTGGTGGTGATGCCATTTGGTAAAAAATACGCCAGACCATCTGACAAGCTGGATCATCAGATTGCCCAGATCCTGCAAACCCCCTGTGACAGCCGTGACCGGTTAGGCAAAGGCCAGTTCCTGAGTCGCGAGGAAGGTAACCCTGCGGGCCTGCTGGAGCAAGCCCTGGATGACATCCTGGCGTCTGAACCGCTTTACGATAAAGTGTGTAAAGCGGCCAAGGAGCGTCTGCCCTTTATGCAGCTGGATAAAGTGGCTGAACGAGGTCTGGAACTGGGTGTATTGACCGAGCAGGAAGCTGAGCTGTTAAAACGTGCTGAAGCAGAGCGTCTGCGCACTATCAATGTAGATGATTTTGACAGTGTTGAACTAATGGCAGATAAAAGTCTGCTGCAAACCGACAAAAAGAAATCGTCCAGAGCAGCGTAAACTGCACAAGCATTGCCAGGCCCCGCTTTGATGCGGGGCTTTTTTTTTGCAATCGCTATAAGAATAAGATGCAAAGCGCGCTGCATTCTGTGACAAGCGCGATAAGTCAAATGGCTGTACAGACCATTCACGACAGCTCGTCTGTTTACACACGCCATCTGCATGACGCAGCAATCAGATTATGACCACGAACCCGGCTGTATAACTACCAGTACTTAAGAATTTAGTTTGAGAGGAATAACAGGAAAGTGGCGGAGCGGACGGGACTCGAACCCGCGACCCCCGGCGTGACAGGCCGGTATTCTAACCAACTGAACTACCGCTCCACGATAGTAATCTGAGCTTGATGCTCTCACCCTTGGCAAGGTGATGTTGCTGGCGGAGCGGACGGGACTCGAACCCGCGACCCCCGGCGTGACAGGCCGGTATTCTAACCAACTGAACTACCGCTCCAGCAACTTGGGATATCGATTTTAAAGAGTTGGCGGAGCGGACGGGACTCGAACCCGCGACCCCCGGCGTGACAGGCCGGTATTCTAACCAACTGAACTACCGCTCCACTTCCTTTTTAAAATCAATCAGTTAAACACTGGCGTTTGCTCCCGTGCTCAACTGGGCGCAGATATTACGGGTTCCCCTTGGGTGAGTCAACCGCTTTTTCGCACTTTTTATGACAAAAAAGCCTTTCCCCATGCCGTTTGCAGCTTATTTAAGCAAACTGCATAAATAGCCAACAGCAGCGTGCAGATTTCAGGCTTTAGGTGGCGTTTCCGCTTTGGGTTTGCGTTTTGGAAGCTTTACCGACGGCATTCTGAGCTTAAACTTTACCGGCGATTTAGAACCGCCTTTTTTTCGCCCCAGAGTCAGCCAAATTGCCAGACCACCAACTATCAGCAACAGCACATTAGCCACGATGATGGTTGCCCATATATTACTTTGACTTTGTTGGTCGACACCCAGATCATCAATGGGTGTATTTGTAATAGGTTGTTCGTCAGCCGGTACAGGTTGTAACTCTGCCGCCCCCTCTCCCGGCACAACACTCGTGTCCAGGGCAGCTAATTCGGGTTCTTCAGACAAGAAACTGAACTCAGGTACATCCAGAATAAAGTCGCGCCCATCGGTGGTATTACCGTAGGCTGTAATTTTGACCCTGAATACACCATATTCGATATTCAGAATTTCATGCATTCTGGCCTGTTCAGAGCTATCAGTAATAGAAAAACTCTGCACGTCACCATTTGGATAACGAATCTTACCATCCACCAGCAAACTGCGGATGTCCACCAATTCCCGGTCAACGTCAATTGACAGTCGGTGTCGCCCATCCCCTTGATCTTTCTCCACTGCCATCCTGACAGGATTAGGATGCAAAACCAGTGGCTCTTTGACCTCTTCGCGGGTAAACATTGGCGTGCTGACCCGATAAATGGGCTTCCACTGCCCTTCGGTAATATTCAGATTAAATTGCCCCGTGAATATGCCATCCATAGGGTATTCATCCATGCCCATGCCATTATCTTCGTAGCGGGCCACCAACTGGGCGTCGGCACCAAAGTTGGTGAAATTGGGGTTATTGGTACTAATAAACTCCACTGTTAATTCCACCACATCACGAAACTCTTTGTACTCAATGGGCTTACCGCCATTGGTTAGATGCGCTTTGAGTTTGATGATTTCGCCGGAAAACAACAGGCTGGGTAAAGGATCTGCCTGAAGCTGAATATCACTGACAACCATTACGCGACTGTCTGGCAACATCTGTCCAACGGCCTGCCAGGGGCCGGGCATCGGCTGCTTGATCCTGACCATGTCATAGGTGGCATCGTCATACCACTCAATACTGTCGGGATGTTCATCACCCTGGAATATTTTGCTGCCATCCGGCCTGACCAGCACGATAGGTGCAGTACCGTATTCGCGGAAGAAGATCATGGTGATTTCATCCACCTGATAGTCAATGCGAAAGCGGTTTTGCAGCAACTGGATACTATTAAGATACTCATTCCCCAACATCGTCAGCGGGGAAGGTTTAGCGGGCTCAATAGCCGGGGATTGTTGGGCCCATACAGGTGCACAGGCCAGACAGAGCAGCAGAATACTGTTTTTTAGCATATTAGTCCGCAGGTTGACGCCACAAGCAAGCGCCGCCCTTGGCTTCAATCAGATCCAAACGGCGCTCGTGTTCTTCCAGTTCATCGGCCGAAGCGCGCAGAACCTTTAGCGGCTTTCTATCTGCACTTAACAAGCGCATCACTTCTCCCTGGTTGTCACTGCCGCCGCTATTACCACTAAGATTTAAATTTGTTTGCCCACCTGTCATAAGCAAATAGACGTCGGCCAGAATCTCCGCATCCAACAAAGCGCCGTGCAGGGTTCGATGGGAGTTGTCTATGCCGTAGCGGCGGCACAGGGCGTCCAGGTTGTTTTTCTGCCCGGGGTGTAATTGCCTGGCCAGTTGCAGCGTATCCAGCACTGAGCAGATGCTGTGGGTAAAACCAGCGGGTTTGCCCAGCATGGCATATTCGTGATCCATAAAGCCTACGTCAAACGCGGCATTGTGAATCACCAACTGAGCACCACGAATAAAGTCTTCAAATTCCTGAGCAATGTCCCGGTACAGCGGCTTGTCTGCCAGCATTTCATTGGTAATGCCGTGGACCTCAATGGCTTCCTGCTCCACTTCACGCTGCGGATTGATATACACATGGAAGTGATTGCCGGTCAGGCGTCTATTGATCACTTCTACACAGCCAATTTCAATGATTCGATGTCCCTGCTTGGGATCGATGCCGGTAGTTTCCGTATCCAGTACTATTTGTCTCATGGGCGATGGCCGTTAACACTATGCATTACAGATTGGGCTTATTATACTGCTCCCTTTTGCCCTGTCTCGGCAAATCTTGCTGAAGACATCTTCCCATGGGCGGATGGACGAACATGAAGAAAGTACAGATTTTTACCGACGGTTCATGCCTGGGTAACCCAGGCCCGGGCGGCTATGGCGCGGTTATGCGCTATGGCAGCCATTTAAAAGAGCTCAGTGCCGGTTACCAGCTCACGACCAACAACAGAATGGAAATGCTGGCCGCGGTTGCTGCCCTGCGCATTCTTAAAGAGCGGTGTGAGGTAGAACTGACCACAGATAGCCAATATCTGCGTCAGGGCATCACGCAATGGATAAAAAACTGGAAAAAAAACGGCTGGCGTACCGCTGACAAGAAACCGGTCAAAAATGTCGACCTGTGGCAGGCGCTGGATGAACAGGCCAGCAAGCACAAGATCCAATGGCATTGGGTTAAAGGCCATGCCGGTCACCCCGAAAATGAACGCTGTGATGAACTGGCCCGTCATGCCGCGCAAGGCAAAAAGCTGCTGGAAGACAAGGGGTTTCAGTCCCAGTAGCCGATGAGTTTTCCCATATTCAGATTCTGCTCCAGTCGTTGGTGGGCAGTATTGAGCTCACGAGCGGCATACACAGTGTCTACGCAGACTTTAAGCTGCCCTGTTGCCAAAGCATCTGAAAACGTGCTCCAGAAGCTCTGGATTAACTCTGACTTATAAGCATCGCTGCGATTACGCAGCGTTGATGCCATCAAGCTCGCTCGTTTCGCCAGCATCATCGCCATATCGAACCTTTCCGTGTAGCGTCCCCCCAGCAGGGCAAGCTGCACGATACGCCCATCCATATTAAGACACCTAACATTGGCATTGAGGTAATCGCCAGCCACGACATCGACAATCAGATCCACGCCTTGCCAGCTTGCCTTTACAGTATCAGTAAACACTTCAGTGCGGTAATTGACTAACAGCTCCGCGCCCAGTGCCTGGCAAAAACTAAGCTTTATTTCATCGGATGCAGTGACAGCCACCCTGGCGCCAGCATGGCTGGCAAGCTGAATGGCGGCACTGCCCACGCCACTGGCGCCGGCATGAATCAGTACCTTTTCTCCGGCCTTTAATCGGCCTAATGTGAACAGAGCCTGGTAGGCAGTCAAAAACACCTCAGCACAGCCGGCAGCCTGATACATATCCATTGTCGCTGGCACAGCCATCAAATGTTCGGCATGCACTGCCACATATTGGGCATAGCCACCACCTGCCACCAAACCAAAGACTTTATCACCAGGTTGCCATCTACTTGTCGCACTGCCCGATTTAACCACCTCGCCTGAGATTTCCAGGCCTAATACCAGGCTTTCTCCCTTGGGAGGTGGATATTTGCCTTGTCGCTGCAGGGTATCGGCCCGGTTAAGGCCAAAGGCATGCACTTTAACCAGCACCTGATGGGGGGCTATCTGTGGTATCTCCGCCGATTCAATACACAAGGTGTGCTCCGGAGTCTCGTGCGTAATCTGCAGCATCATAGAACCTCAAATCCTGTCACAGATTGGCACGCCACCTCAGTTTGATTTGTGTGGGTTACCTCACTGCCGGGAGGCCCACCTTGCACAAAATCACATAGAGACATAACGGCTTTATGTTCGCCACAAGCCAGCACTTCCACAGAACCGTCGGGTAGATTCCTAGCAAAACCCGTCAGTCCCAGTTCAAGCGCCCGCTTCTGGGTATTTTTACGAAAAAATACCCCCTGAACTTTGCCCTCAACTTGTATTCTTATGCATAGCTTCGCCAAGTGCGGATTCCTTCTGTACAATGCCGGCAAAATTGGCGGTAACCCGCCGCCGTTGAATTTATGGATTATGCTATGTCATCCACCTTAATTTTGCATCCGGAGCGGGACAAATCCCTGCTCAGACGCCACCCCTGGATTTTCGCCAGTGCTATCAAGTCACAAAGAGGTCGCATGCGTCCAGGCGATACCGTTGATGTGCTCAACCATGATGGCAAGTGGCTGGCGCGCGCAGCCTGGTCACCACAGTCTCAGATCCAGGCCAGGGTCTGGACTTTTGATCAGCATGAAGTCATTGATAACGCATTTTTTCTGCGCCGCATTCAAACTGCCCTGCAGGGGCGTCAGGAACTGATCAACCGTCAGGGACTCAGCGGATTTCGTCTGATTGCCGCCGAGTCAGACGGTCTGCCCGGCGTTACCATAGATAAGTACGACAATGTGCTGGTGTGCCAACTCCTTAGCGCAGGTGCTGATAAACATCGGGACAAGATTGTCTGGGCATTACAAAAGTGTTTTCCCGAAGACGCCATATTGGAGCGCTCTGATGTGGCGGTCAGAAACAAAGAAGGACTGGAGCCGCTGGTTCAGGTGCTGTCCGGTGAGGTACCAGAGGAAGTCGTGATTGAAGAAAATGGCGTCAAGATTCTGGTCAATCCCTTTACCGGACACAAAACCGGTTTTTATCTGGATCAACGTGACAACCGCGCCATTGCAGGACGCTATGCCAAAGATAAGGACGTACTGAACTGCTTTAGTTATACCGGAACTTTCGGCAGCTATGCGCTAGCCGCCGGAGCCAGACATGTCACCAATCTGGATGTCTCTGAACCGGCCCTGGCCCTGGCCCGGCGCAATGTCCAAATCAACGACCTGGATCTAGCCAAATGCGACTTTATTCAGGTCGATGTATTTCAGGCGCTGCGGGATTACGTACAACAGGGAAAGCAGTTTGACCAGATTATTCTGGATCCCCCCAAGTTTGTTGACAGCAAAGCCAGCCTGAATCGGGCCTGTCGTGGCTACAAGGACATCAATATGCATGCTATGCAGATTATCCGACCGGGCGGTATCCTTTGCACATTTTCCTGTTCAGGCCTGATGCCTACGGACTTGTTCCATAAGGTGGTGGCAGATGCCGCGCTGGACGCGGGCCGACAGGTACAATTTCTGGAGAGGCTGGGACAGGCCGCCGACCACCCGGTTGCCAGCACCTATCCCGAAGGATTCTACCTAAAAGGCCTGGTTTGCCGGGTTATCTGACCGCGAAGGGGTGTTTAAACCGCCCCTTATCAGCTCATCTCAATAATCTCTACACCCACCATATAGCTGCTGTCAGAACTGGCGGTACAGCGCACCACTCTGGCTTTGGCATTCAGGGAGGGGATCTGGCTGTTACTTGATTCCAGTAACGCCTGCACCATAGTGCCGGGCTCAATGGACTCTTCCACCTCGAACGACATACCTGTTGCACTGAGATCCTTGCAAATCGCAGATAAAGAACGACTGGACTCATCGTCCGTCAGTTTTAATTCGCAGGCGGTATTGACCATCATACGAAAGAAATCGCGCTTATCGTCGTAGCCCAGCATCACCATCCCCTCAGGTTATCAATTAACTCAATTCTTTATATTGTGCCGTTTGAGCCTTGTCAATCTCGGCTGACAAAACTATAGCTGATCCAAATGATTGAGGATGCGTTTTTCCGATATTGGATACGCAGTACCCAATTGTTGAGCAAACAGTGATACCCGCAATTCCTGGATCATCCATTTCACTTCAAGCAGCCCCTGGCTCGCTGGTTGCCCCTTGGGGAGCTTGTTCAACTTAGCCTGCCATTGCTCCTCCACCCTGCTCACGATAAGCTGCTGCTGTCGGTCACGACTGGGATCTACCGGCAATTTCTCCAGACGTTTAGCAATAGCTTGCAAATAGCGGTTCCAGTCATCCAGCCTGGCAGTGCCTATGTCGGTAACAAAGCCAGCATACACCAATGCATCCAGATTCGCTTTGATATCCCCCACAGCGTTGATCATATTCAGGGGCACATTGCCCTTGAGCTTCTTATGTATTTCATGCGCCAGAGTCAGGCCTTTCTCCACTTTGATGGCAATGGCCAGCACAGTGTCGTTCAGTTCCCCGCGTATAATTTCATGCAACTGCTCAAATTGCTGCGGCTCCCGGATTTGCTCAGGATTATTCCCCATCAACTGGTCAATGGCAGCACTGATGCAGTCGTCAATCAGCGCCTTAATCTGCCCGAATGGGTTAAAATACAAACCCAGTTTGGCCTTGTTGGGTAACTTATCCTGCAGGTACTTGATCGGCGATGGCAAGTTTAATAGCAACAACCGCCTTAATCCGCTTCTGTGCGCGTCATTCGCCACATGCGGCTGATCAAAGAGTTTAATCGCCACACTTTGTTTATTGTCCACCAGCGCCGGGTAAGCCTTAACCTGAAAACTGGCTTGCTTATTGACAAACACTTCACTTAATGTGCCAAAGGACCAGTTGGTCAGGTCCTGCTGTTCCACTTCCGGGGTGGCCGCTTTTTGCAATGTTTTGCTCAGCTTACCCTGCAGTTTTGCCTGCAATTCCGGCAAATCCCGCCCTTGTGCAATCAACTTTCCATCTGGGTCCAGTACCTTAAAATTGATGCGAAGGTGATTCGGCAGTTCCTGCAGTTGCCATTCTTCTTCATCCACCTCGACCCCGGTCATCTTGCGTAGCTTGTTTGATAAGGCCTGCAGAAAAGGCTGCTCATTCTGGCTTAAATCGGCCACACAAGCCCTGGCATAATCAGGGGCCGGCACAAAATTGCGTCTCAGGCGCTTAGGCAAGGATTTGATCAGGCTCACCACCAGCTCTTCACGAAGACCAGGTACCAACCAGTCAAACCCTGTTGGTTGGACTTGATTCAATAACGGCAGAGGGATTAGCACGCTGACACCATCATCAATATCTTTTGGCTCAAAGTGGTAATCAAGGGCCAGGCTAAGGTTACCCTGATGCCAATTGGCCGGGTAATCCAGCTCGCTGACATGGCTGGCGTCCTGGCGCATTAACTGCTCAATATCAAAATTCAGCAGTGTTTTATCCTGCTGTTTGCCCCACCATTTACGTAACTGTGCTTCGGTGCAGATAGCCGCTGGCAGTAAACGCTGATAAAAAGCGACTAGATCTTCTTCATCCACCAATATGTCGCGGCGACGGGACTTGGCTTCCAATTCTTCGATTTGTTCCACCAGCGCCTGATTATGCTTAAGAAAGGCGTAATCCAGTTTGGTATCCAGATTAACCAGAGCTTCGCGAATAAAAAGCTCGCGGCAGGCAGCAGGGTCAATCTTGCTGTAAATCACCCGCCTGTCCCGCACAATGTCCAGGCCAAATAAACTGATACGCAATGACGCCATCACCGCGCCCTGCTTCTTCGACCAGTAAGGTTCACTATAATGGGATTTGGCCAAATGACCGGACAGTGACTCCAGCCAGGCAGGATCAATTTTAGCCACATCGCGGGCAAACAAACGTGACGTTTCAACCAGCTCGGCAGCCATTACCCACTTAGGCGCCGCCTTAGCCACACCAGAGCCAGGAAAAATCATAAAACGGCTGCTTCTGGCCCCCAGATATTCCCGCTCCTTATCTTTAAAGCCGATATGCGAAAGCAGTCCACTGGCGATAGCCTGATGGATAGGTTCATATTCAGCCGCCTGACTGTTAAGGCGAAAGCCCAGGTCGACAATCGCCTGCTTAAGCTGACTGACAATATCCTGCCATTCCCGCATGCGCAGATAATTCAGAAAATGTTCGCGACACCATTTGCGCAATTGATTGTTGGTAAGCGCTTTTTGCTGCTGGCGAAATGCCTGCCACAGTTGGTAGTAGGAAAGAAAATCCGACTCTTTGTTGTGAAACACGCTGTGCGCCTGATCGGCAGCTTGACGTTTATCCTGAGGGCGTTCCCTGGGATCCTGAATACTCAGGGCGGCGGCAATCACCATCACTTCCTGTAACGCCCCTAAGCTTGCCGCCTCCACCAGCATGCGGGCGTAACGGGGATCTACCGGCAGCCTGGCTATCTGTCGCCCCAATTCCGTCAGTCTGGCCCGTTGCTCACCCTTGGCATCCTGAATGGCTCCCAGTTCCTGTAACAGCCTGAAACCGTCATTCACATTGCGTGAATCCGGCGCCTGAACAAAGGGAAAGGCGTCGATATTGCCAAGGCCCAACGCCAACATTTGCAGAATTACTGAAGCCAGGTTGGTGCGCAGAATCTCAGGATCGGTAAATTCAGGACGGCCCAGATAGTCCTGCTCGCTGTATAGTCGAATGCAAATCCCTTCACTAACCCGGCCACAGCGCCCGGCACGCTGGTTCGCTGAAGCCTGAGATATGGCTTCAATGGGCAGCCGCTGCACTTTACTGCGGGCACTGTATCGAGACAAACGGGCAAAGCCAGGGTCAATGACATACTTAATTCCTGGCACCGTCAGTGAGGTTTCTGCCACATTGGTGGCCAGCACAATACGTCTGCCGCCATGGGGCGCAAAAATACGATTCTGCTCAGCCGCCGACAATCTGGCATACAACGGCAAGATTTCAGTGGCGCGTAACTGAGCTTTTTGCAATGCGTCTGCGGTATCACGAATTTCCCGTTCACCACTTAAGAATACCAATATATCGCCGCTGCTTTCCCGGCCCAATTCGTTTACGGCATCCAATATACCCTGAATTTGATCGCGATCTTCCTCACCCTCATCCAGCGGTCGGTAGCGCACTTCTACCGGGTAGGTGCGACCGCTGACCTGTATTACCGGGGCATGATTAAAGTGACGGGAAAAACGTTCCGGATCGATAGTGGCACTGGTAATAATCAGTTTAAGATCGGGGCGCCGCGGCAACAGTTGTTTCAGATAGCCCAGAATAAAATCAATATTCAGGCTTCGCTCGTGGGCCTCGTCAATAATGATGGTGTCATACTGATTTAAAAACCTGTCCTGCTGGATCTCGGCCAGCAGAATACCGTCGGTCATCAGTTTAACGTAGGTCTGCTCACTCACCTGATCGGTAAACCGCACTTTATAGCCAACCGCCTGCCCCATTTGGCTTTGCAGTTCCTCTGCAATACGGTTCGCCACACTGCGAGCCGCCAGCCGTCTGGGCTGGGTATGTCCGATCAGGCCGCGTACACCCCGGCCCAGTTCCAGACAAATTTTTGGTAATTGAGTGGTTTTCCCAGAGCCGGTTTCACCAGCCACAATAACCACCTGATGTTCGGCAATGGCTTTGGCAATCTCATCCCGGTGCTCACTGACCGGCAGATCAGGATAATCAATTTTCGGCACACCCTCTTTGCGCAACTGACTACGTTGTACCGATTGCAACACCTCATCGGTGAGTGCCGCTAACGCCTGAGGTTCAGAAGACAGTTTCTGCAGGCGTCGCCAGAATCGATGCCTGTCCACTTGCATGGATTGATTAATTAGCGCTTTTAGATTGGCAATAGACAAAGGTAAAGGGATCCGCACGTGCAACAGTGGGCGCAGATCCTAGAAGAAGGACGCATAGATTTCCAGACCTTATGCAGGTCAGTCGTGTAATTCCTGCTACACCGCCCGTTTATAACCAGCCTGCAGTTGTATATCTATGGCATGCAACACATCGGCGCGGGTAATGGCTCCCATCAGAAGCCCGTCATCATCCACCACCGGGTAAACCTTGGGCTTTTCACCCAGCATTTTTTGTGCAAGTTCGATAATCGACATATAAGGCTTAATAGACAATACTTCTTGGCGCATAATGTCTGACACCCTGGCGACTTGTTCACGATAAAAACTCGATTCAAGCATTCTGGCCAGACAATCCTGCTCAGACAGAAAACCCACCAGCCGGCGCTCTGCATCCACCACAGGGCCACCTGTTTGGCGACTGTGCAACAACCTTTCCACCGCCTCTGCCACCGTCATATGCGGGGCAAAGGTCACTGGCCGACGATTCATATAATCACTGACTTGCAAGGACTCCATAAAGCCTCCCCTTTTGTTTTGAAGCACAGTGCCTAGCAACTGGTAAAGTAGCCGCCAACTGAACGACTATCACGCAGCAAAGCCAACCCAGCTAAGTCGCTGAAATAAGTTGGTATAAGTTAAGAGTAGACCCACAAATCGGGTTATTCACAGTGGCGGGCTAAAAAATTGATGAAACCGACAGGCCGTTGTTATTCAGCCTGTCGGTAACGCCAAACGAAAGAGTAGTTACTGCGCTGACTCATCAGCAAAAATAGCGACCTGTACTTTACCATTTACATCCACACTGGCCCGGTACATCCCCTGCGTGTTAAACGGCATACTGATTTCGCCCTGATTATCCACCAGGATAACGCCACCGCTGCCGCCGGCATTTTTCAGCACATTGTGGATAACAGACTGCGCCGCCACTTTGGCGGGAATATTCAAATACTGGCTTCTGGCACAAATATCTGCAGCCACATTGTAACGGATAAAATATTCACCATGACCGGTAGAGGATACGGCGCAGCTTTGATTGTCAGCAAAGGTTCCAGCCCCAATGATAGGAGAATCTCCAATTCTTCCCCAGCGTTTCGCGGTCATGCCGCCGGTGGACGTGGCTGCCGCCAGGTTGCCTTGTTTATCCAATGCCACCGCACCCACCGTACCAAACTTGTAATCCAGCATATCCGGGCGGGAAAAAGCAGTCTTATCCTGTTTCAGGGTTTCTTTGGCTTTGTCCAGTTGCTGGCGCCTGGCATCGGAGTCGAAATAGCTGTTTTCCACTTTCTCCAACCCCTGAGTGTCAGCAAAATCTTCTGCCCCCTGACCACTTAATATGACGTGATGGGATTTTTCCATCACCGCCCGAGCCAGAGCAATAGGGCTCTTAACGGTTTTCACCCCAGCCACCGCCCCAGCAGCACGGGTTTTCCCTTCCATAATCGAGGCATCCAGTTCGTGCTCACCGTTATAGGTATACACCGCTCCCCGGCCGGCATTAAATAGCGGTGAGTCTTCCAGTATCTGCACAGATGCCACCACGGCATCCAGGCTAGACGCGCCATTTTGCAAGAGTGCATAACCAGCCGTCACCGCCTCTTCCAGCTTCGCCCGGTACTGTTGTTCACGTTCTGGGGTTAATTGGGCTTTACTGACGGTGCCTGCACCACCATGAATGGCAATAGCTATGGGAGAATGGTCCTGGGCCTGGGCCTGGGCCTGGGTAGATAATGTCATGGCGGTTAAACTCAGCAAGATGGCGAGATTGCGCTTCATATAGGGTGTCCTGTCGTTATTGTATATTGACCAAACAGTTTGTTGGAGCAGCGAGCCTAACAGAATTTTTTCCGATAGGCTTGTCGGCCGTCCCTACAATAGCAGTCTTTAACGAATGCCATGCCAGGGGCAATAACTTAAACCTTGTAAGCCCTCAAATTTTCAGGCACCCATTTATAGTCAATAAATGGTTGTGGATAGCCGTTCCTTCATTAGTATTAATACGCCGATATCTATCCAGTATAAACGGCTAATCGGTTGAGTTTCGGCTAATAATCTGCTGAGATTCATGCCATCTACTCAACTGGCTATTGGAAGGTTATTGTTTGTCCGGTTCGACTATTTTTTGGCACGACTACGAGACCTGGGGTGCCAACCCACAGAAAGATCATCCCGCTCAGTTTGCTGGAATACGCACGGATCTGGAGTTAAACACCATAGGCAAGCCAGTCAAACTGTACTGTCAGATCCCCAGTGATTACCTGCCCCATCCACAGGCCTGCCTGATTACCGGGATTACACCGCAGCTCACACTGCGCGATGGTTTGCCGGAATCCCAGTTTATGGCCCGGATCCATCAGGAATTCAGTCAGCCGAACACTTGTGTGGCAGGCTACAACAGCATTCGCTTTGACGACGAAGTCACCCGTTACAGCCTGTACCGTAATTTTTACGATCCCTATACGCGGGAATGGCAACAGGGTAATAGTCGCTGGGACATTATCGATATGGTTCGGGCCTGCTATGCCCTGCGCCCGGAAGGTATCAATTGGCCGCAAAAAGACGACGGCACACCAAGCTTCCGGCTAGAGGACCTGACCCAGGCAAACGGCATCAGCCATGAGTCCGCTCACGATGCCATGTCCGATGTATATGCGACTATTGCGCTGGCAAAACTGGTAAAAGAAAAGCAGCCCAAACTTTATAATTATCTGTTTGATTTGCGTAACAAGAAGAAAGTCCAGGCACAGCTAGACTGCTATCGTATGACCCCGGTAGTACATATCTCTTCCAAGCTCCCGGCGCATCAGGGTTGCTGCACTTGGGTGGCTCCAGTTTGTCAGCATCCAGTTAATCGCAATGCGGTGGTGGTATTGAATCTGGCACTCGACCCAACCCCTCTGGCCGAGCTGAACAGTGAGCAACTGCGTGAAAAACTTTATCAAAGCTCGAGAATGCTGGAAGAAGGCGAACAGCGCCTGCCGATTAAGCTGATTCACCTAAACAAGTGCCCGGTGGTGGCACCGGCTAAAACCCTGAGCCCGGAAAACGCCGAACGCCTGGGTATTGACCGTGACGCGTGCCTGCAAAACCTGGAGCGTATTCGCGCTATTCCCAACCTGGTACAAAAACTCCAGGAATTGTTTGACACTTCAAGCCCACAGGATGCGCAGGATCCAGATTACGCGCTGTATAGCGGGGGCTTTTTATCTGATGCAGATCGTGCCCGTTGCGATCAGGTCAGGCAAGCCAACGCCGATCAGTTGGCCGCGCTGGACTGGCAGTTTGATGACCCAAGGCTTAAAACATTGCTGTTTCGCTACCGGGCCAGAAACTTTCCGGCCAGTCTGAGTGCCGATGAAGTACAAAAATGGCAGGAGCATCGCCGCACAAAATTACTGGATAACGCAGCACAAGCCAGTATCAATATGGAAGAATACCTGCAGGAGCTGGAAAAATTAGGGCAACAACATCAACAGGACAGCAACAAGCTGGCAATTTTACGCGCCCTGTATCAATATGCGCAGAGCATTTAGCATCCAGTAGCAGACAGCGCCAGTAAGATATGGTAAATGTTAATTTATTGTTGTCGATAACAAGGCAATGGCATTAACAGGGTGGAAGTATGAAGGGTATAACCCTAGTCCTGGAAGACAGTGGCAAATTTCTCAGGCTGAATGTTCACACCGAACAAGTGGACAGTAGTCCCGACGCCAAGCAGTTGATTCAACTGATTAAAGACAGTGAGCATGGCAAGTTGTTTGTACTGGAAGATACCCTGGTCAAGATTCAGCAGGATATCCACAAAGCTAAAGAAAACAACAGCCACCGGGAAATCAATGAGCGGGTGGCCGAGCGTCGCGATGCCGAAGTAAAATTCAAACTCCTTGATTCTGATATGCTGGCTGAGCTCAGCCTGACCAGCGCCTGCGGCGGTGCCAATCCTAATTACCCGCAGTTATTGAAGATGGCCCGCAACGCCGATATTAAACGCGGCCTGTCGAGAAAACGCCTGAAAATAGCCTTACAGTTAGCCGCCATAGAGCCCCCTGGCACACAAATAAAAGAAGTGGTCGCCAAAGGTTTACCCATGCGACCTGGCCGCAATTCCAGAATGTTACCCCTGGTTCCTAATGCCCTTGAACGCATTTTACGTCCACAGGAAATCAGTGTATCCAGAGTGGACATGCGCGATTTGGGCGATGTTATCTGTGTAAAAGCCGGTACGCCGTTGTTGCGCCGCACTCCGCCAAGCCAGGGCCGCACAGGCTTTACGGTCAGGGGCGAGAGTTTGCAGCCGACGCCAGGTGAATGGCAACCCCTAAAGCCTGGCAGTGGCACTGTGGTCAGCCCAGACGATGAAAATCTGTTGCTGGCTGAAATCGCTGGCATGCCCAAGTTTAACCAGGGTGATATGTGGGTAGATGAAACCTTTGTGTGCAAGGGAGTAAACGTCGGCACTGGTAATGTCAATTATGACGGCGCAGTCATCGTCAACGGGGATGTTACCGAAAAGATGATCATTACCGCTGCCGGTGATGTCACCATTAACGGCTTTGTTGAGTCCGCCATTATCCAGGCCGGCGGCGATATCATTATCACACAAGGTGCGATGGGCAAGCAGAGTGAAAATGGCAGAAATGAATACAGCACCAAGCTCTCTGCGCAAGGCAGTATTCATGTGCAACATGGCCAGGGTTTAGATATTACCTGTAACGGCAATGTGACGGTGGGTAAACAGTTGGCCCACAGCCTGATCGTCTGTCGGGGCAGTGTTACGGTAGGCCCTATTGATAATCCCAACGGCAATCTGTTTGGCTGCGAAATCCAGTGTCAGGGGCCAATCCAGGCAGGTACTATTGGCGCGGTCTCCGGCTCTAATCTGTTTGTGGATTACAGCGAGGGTTTTAATTTTCTGGTTGAACGCATCGATGTAATGGATGAGATGCTTAAACAGATACAAGACAATTACTATCGTCATAAAGGCCGGATGGAGATAATAAAAAAGAAGCGCTTGCCCAGTGATCTCGCCAGGAAAGTCAATATGGCGGTAAAACTGTATAAAAGTGAAGAGCAGTTACTGGCTTGGGTCACCAAGAAAGTGGAAGAATTGCGCAAGGCAAAAGAGCAATATCAAAATATTATTGGTATGTCCGCCAGCAAAAAGCTGCACGCAGGGGTTATCGTCAAACTGAATAACCGCACCTGGAAGGCCGACCGCGATTATTCACGCGGTCGGGTGCATTATTTTGAGCACCAATGGCATTTTGAGCCCAAATAACGATTAGCGTTTTAACCTGGCCAATAAACTGGATGTATCCCAGCGATTACCGCCCATGGCCTGCACGTCGGCATAGAACTGATCAACCAGCGCGGTAACCGGCAAGGTCACGCCAAGCTCCCGGCCTTGTTGTAGGGCAATGCCTAAGTCCTTACGCATCCAATCCACAGCAAAACCAAAATCGTATTCACCTGCCAGCATGGTCTTATGGCGGTTTTCCATTTGCCAGGACTGCGCGGCACCTTTGCTGATCACCTCAACCACGGCCTCACAATCCAGTCCGGCCTGCTGCCCAAAATTCATGGCTTCTGCCAGTCCTTGGACCACACCAGCGATACAGATTTGGTTCATCATTTTCGCCAGTTGTCCGGTTCCGCAATCGCCCAGCAACCGACAAAAACGCGCATAGCTTTGCATCACCGGCTCGGCTTTTTGGTAGGCCGCTTGCTTGCCCCCGACCATAATAGTTAACTGACCATTTTCAGCACCGGCCTGCCCGCCAGATACTGGTGCATCTAAAAAGCCCACCTGCTTTTCGGCACATAGAGCTTCCAGTTCGCGCGCCACGCTGGCTGATGCGGTGGTGTGATCTACCAATACTGTATTAGCCTGCATGCCAGCCAACGCACCATGTTCACCCAGCACCACGCTGCGCAGATCATCGTCATTCCCCACACAAACAAACACCAGTTGCGCATCAGAAGCAGCTTGTTTAGGGGTGTCGGCCAGGGTGCCCTGATATTGCTTTACCCATTCCCCGGCTTTTTGCCGGGTTCGGTTGTATACACAGACATCGAAACCTGCCTTTTGCAAATGTCCGGCCATGGGATAGCCCATCACCCCCAATCCGATAAAACTCACCTTCATGAAAACAGCCCTTTTGTTGCTTGGCGAAACTGATAATTTATGCTGACATAGCTCAGGCCCATGGCACATTATCCTCAGGAGAACTCATGACAACGTCAGTGCATGATTTTGACATGCAACTAAGCAACGGCCAAACCCAAACGCTGTCCGATTATCGCGGTAAGGTGCTACTTATCGTTAATACTGCCAGCCAATGTGGATTCACCCCGCAATATGCCGGATTACAACACCTGTACCAGCAACTTGGACCTGAGGGTTTTGAGATCCTGGCGTTTCCATGCAACCAGTTTGGACAGCAGGAGCCAGGCTCTAATACGGATATTCAACAATTCTGTGACCTGAAGTTTAATGTCAGTTTTCCCCTGTTTGCTAAAGTGGAGGTCAATGGTCAGCATGCCGCTCCGCTGTATCAATATTTAAAAGACCAGGCTCCGGGGATCTTAGGTAGTAAAAGTATTAAGTGGAATTTCACTAAGTTTCTGGTGGATAAGCAGGGCAAGGTAGTAAAACGCTACGCCAGTACCACTAAACCAGACGCCATGCGGGCTGATATTCAAGCGCTGCTATCAAAGTGAATAAATAAGGAGATTTTATGCAAGTTGCCGTGTTTAGTGCCAAGGCCTATGACGAACAGTACTTAAACCAGGCCAGAGGCGACATATCACTAACCTTTATCGAATCCCGGTTGAATAAGCAAACCGTCAGTCTGGCGCAGGGCTTTGACGCGGTCTGTGTGTTTGTTAATGATCAGTTGGACAAAGCGGTTCTGAGCGCCCTGCATGCACAAGGTGTACGGCATATTGCCCTGCGCTGCGCAGGTTTTAATAATGTCGATTTGGACAGCGCTAAGGCGCTGGGAATTGGAGTTTCCAGAGTTCCGGCCTATTCCCCGGAAGCAGTAGCAGAGCATACCCTGGCCCTGGTCCTTACCCTTAACCGTAAGTTACACAAGGCCTATAACCGTATCAAAGAAGGCAATTTCTCTTTGGACGGCCTACTAGGCTTTAACCTGCATGGCAAAACGATTGGCCTGATCGGCACAGGGCGTATAGGTATAGCTACTGCCAGACTGTTTCATGGGTTTGGCTGCCAGTTGCTATGCCACGATCCTTACCCCAGTGCGGAAGTTATACAGCTCGGCGGGCAATATACTTCAATGGATGAATTATGTGAGCGAGCAGATATTATCAGCCTGCATTGTCCGCTGACCCCGGATACCCGCCACCTGATTGATGCAAAGCGGCTGGCCAAAATGAAAAACGGCGTAATGCTGATCAACACATCCAGAGGCGCCTTGGTGGACACGCAGGCGGTGATCCAGGCGCTGAAAAGCCAGAAAATTGGTTTTCTGGGCCTGGACGTGTATGAAATGGAGGGGGATTTGTTCTTTGAAGATCTGTCTAATCAGATTATTCAGGACGATGTGTTCCAGCGCTTGTGCACCTTTCCCAATGTGCTGATCACTGGTCATCAGGGCTTTTTTACTCAGGAAGCCCTGTGTCAGATTGCGGCGGTGACACTGAACAATTTGCGCTTGGCCGGGCAAGGTAAAAGTGACGAACTTACCCGCCTGGCTTGATGGCAATTAAATGGAAGTAGCGGCCAAGCCATAAATACGGATGACGGGTGCCGTACTCCAGTTCTTTGGCTTTAATCTGCTCATAGTGACTGGTTTGAATGCTTTTATCCCGTACATAGTCGTGGAAACAACGAATCCCGGCTTTGTGCACCACCTGCAAGCCGCTGGCTTGCAGGAAGTCCAGCACCTGGCTGGGGCACACCGCATTATTGGGATTCAGGCGCACCCGGTTAGGTACAACAAAATCCTTATCAATATAGTCAAAGTTACCATAAATCAGATTACTGAATACGTGCGCGTCACGGTTAAAAAAGCTCAGAGACAATTGGCCGCCCGGAGCCAGATTTTGCAACAGCGAATCCAATGCATCCAAAGGACGACTCAGCCATTCCAGAACCGCATGACAAAGCACTAACTCAAACTCGCCCTGTTCTGTCAGCTTCTGCAATGGCCCGCAGTGGTAGGAAACCTGCGGGTAATTGGCCAGCTTTTGCCTGGCAATAGCCAGGGCATCTTCTGACACGTCATTCAGTGTTACCTGATGGCCTAGCTCTGCCAGAGTCTGGGTCATGACCCCGGTACCGCCACCGGCGTCCAGCACCCGCACCGGTGTTTTTGGCAAATGTTGGTGCAGATAATGCTCTAGCAATTCATGGCGCAGCCGACCTTTGGTGGTGCCGTAGATATTTTTCTCAAACTTTTCGGCGATGCGATCAAAACTTTGATCCTGGCTGTACTGTTTATGCATCCGTCTTACCTCAGGCCGGATTGGCTATATCAATAAAGCGCACCTGCAAACCCAATTCAGCCGCCAGGTGCTCTCCCAACGCTTTGGCACCATATCGCTCCGTGGCGTGGTGACCGGCAGCAAAAAAGGCGATTCCACATTCCCGTGCCACATGAATGGTCTGCTCAGACACCTCACCGGTGATAAATGCGTCGATGCCCTGCTCTGCTGCCATATCAATAAAGCTCTGTCCGCCACCAGTACACCAGGCCACGGTGTTAATGGGCTTGTTGCTGGCTTCTACCAGGGGTTTTCGGCCCAGCCTCTCTTCAATCCGGCTGGCTAATGTTTGTGCATCCAACGCTTGTGCAAAACGGCCCCGCATCGCTACAGACTGAGGATTATTTATCTCTAAAGCACCTTCCACCTGAATCTCCAGTAATTGTGCAAGCTGCGCGTTGTTGCCCAGTTCAGGATGAATATCCAATGGCAGATGATAGGCAAGCAGGTTGATATCGGCTTTTAGTAAGGTTGCCAGACGCTGCTTCCGCATACCACGAATGGTGGCATCTTCACCGCGCCAGAAGTAGCCATGATGCACAATAATCGCATCGGCATTATCTTCAACGGCGGCATCCAGCAGGGCCTGACTGGCCGTTACACCAGTGACCACCCGGGTTATCTTTTCGCAACCCTCAACCTGCAATCCATTCGGGCAGTAATCCTTAATTCGCGCCGGGCTGAGCAATTGGTCAAGATAATCGATGAGCTGTTGTCTGCTGATAGTCATGAATCGCCTGTTTTTGTAACAAAAGGGTTGAAAATTAGACATTAAATAGCAAAGAAGGTATAACAATGCATTCTGCTGTTTTAAGTGCCCAAAAGCACTAAGTTTAATGTATTGGGAGAGTCCCCGAGTATGAGTAAGTTGGATAAAGACGAGATTATCGCCAAATTCACTGAAGCCTACCAGGCCGCCCATGGCAAGGCTCCGGTAATTGAGGCCAAAGGTGGGTGGTACTCCGTTGATGGTGGTAAGAACCTGCGCCTGGCACAACTGGAAGAAATGATCGGCGAATTAGGTAGTGCCAAGGCAGCCCCGGCAGCCAAGACCGAGAAAAAGGCCACTTCCACAGCCAAGCCCGCCGCCAAAAAGCCTGCAGCAACCAAAGCCAAGGCCAAACAATCCTCTTTTAACGTTAAGGCCTATTGGGCAGAGCAACTGGCGGCCAAAGACCATTTGTGCCGCGAACCACGTTAATTGGCCAAAGCCAAGGTTTAAAAAAGCGACCATCAGGTCGCTTTTTTGTGCATATCTAAAAATTGTCCGAACCTTTCCTTTGTGCTGCTTACCGCTTGTTTGTGCTCCACTATGGGGGGTGGATAGTTGAGAGACGATGCAGCTTGCCATTTCTGTGGCTCATGCAGATGTTTCTTAGGTACCGTCTTGAGTTCTGGCAACCACTGCAGCAGAAACTCGCCGTCCGGATCATAGCGTTGTCCCTGGGTAGTGGGATTAAAGATCCTGAAATAAGGGGCTGCATCAGTGCCCACTGAAGCACTCCACTGCCACCCACCGTTATTTGAGGCAAAATCTCCGTCGATTAACCTCGACATAAAATACTCCTCACCCCAGCGCCATGGCAGCAGCAGATGTTTACATAGAAAGCTTGCCACAATCATACGTAACCTGTTGTGCATCCAACCTGTGGCATTTAAGCAGCGCATGGCCGCATCCACTATGGGGTAACCGGTTTGCCCCTGACACCAGGCGTCAAATAAATTCCGGTCATCACACCAATTGAAGGCATCATACTTTTCGATAAAGCAGCGATGCATGCACAGATGGGGAAAATGAAACATCACATAGCGGTAAAAATCACGCCAGGCCAGTTCACGCAACCATACATGTGCGCCCCCCGAACCATCCAGCATGGCCTCGCCAAACCGAATCAGCATGCTATGCGCCAGTTGCCTTGGTGCCACCGCACCGATACTTAAATAGGGCGACAAGCCACTACTGCCATGCTGTGCGGGGAAATCCCGGCTTTGCGCATACCTGCTGACAGCGTCGGTCAGAAAATCATCTATTTTTTCATCAAGTGCACTTGATGCAGCGGGCCATCCCATCTCATCCGCATTTTGCATATAGCGCTGGATACTGTTGTCTGAGTCAAGAAGTGCTTCGGGCAACGAGAGGGTAAGCTGCACAGCTTGCCAGGGCTGGCTGTGCGGCAGATCGTTTCTTAAGTGTGCCAGCCATTGATTAAAATAAGGGGTAAAAACCTTGTAGGGTTTACCTTCTTTATTCAACTGTTGATCGGGCCGCACCATGCAGGTGTCATGAAAAATGCCGGTAACAATCCCCTGCTCAGCCAGTAAGGCTTTGACTTTCTGGTCACGGCGCCGTTCATCCAGTTCATATTCAGCATTGAGATACAGATGTGTTATACGCTGCTCGGTGCATATGGCCTTTAATTTTTCAGGGATCGCTGCAAAATCAGCGACCTGCATGATATTAAGACACACACCTTTATCGGCCAGTTCCTGCTTTAGCTGCAACAGCCTACGTACTAACAGGTCAAGCTTTATGGGTGCCAAACCGTAGTGTTGCCACTGCTGTGGCGTGATAAAAAATACCGCCGTCACTGTCTGGTGATTAGCCACTGCGTAAGTTAACGGACTATGCCAGACGCCGCGTAGATCACTGCGAAACCATACTAATGCACTCAAAAATCAGGCCCTCAATCCCAATTCCTGCGGATAGGGAGAAAAATACGATTGCTGCGCTAAATAGTCGTTAGGAAAGTGACGTAAATGATGCTTAAGCAAGGTAATGGGTGCCATCAACGGCAGTTGGCCTAACCTGAAGTGTTCAATTTGCTCAGTGAGTTCCCGCTTGTCAGCCGGTTTGAGATGACGTTTAAAGTATCCCTGCATATGCATCAGTACATTGGTATGTTTGCGCCGGTTGGTTGGTTTGGACAAGGCTTTCATAATCAGCGCCAGGTAGGCTTCTGCCGTTGTCTGCTCAGCGCCTTTTGCCTTGGCCACTAATCTGCCTAATGCTTGATAAAGCTGCGGATTATAGGCCATCACCAATAGTTTATGCCGACTGTGAAAGGTCACCAGTCCATGCACACTGGGATTGTTCATCACCTTATCGCGAAATTCCTGATACACAAATACCCGGGTGATGAAGCTTTCCCTTAAACCTGCGTCATTCAGTCGCCCATCCTCTTCCATGGGCAGATGCGGAAAATGCTTGTGCAGTAGCTGCACGAACAGACCCTGCCCCTGGCGGTGCAATAACTGGCCATTCTCATCGTAGACTTTAATGCGTTCCATACCACAACTGGGGCTTTTGGCCGCCAGAATATAGCCATCCAATTTTTCCAGCTTAGGTAATTGCTGAGTAAAAAAAGATTGCAGTGCCTCGGTATGATCAAGCATGCCATTGCGGGAATCGGTAAGATGCAGGCCATCCGCCATCTCGCGCAAATGTATAGTCGGCCTTGGTACTGGCAGACCAATGCCGACTTCGGGGCAAATTGGTTGATAGATGACATGAGAATGTAGCTGACGGGTTACAAAGGTACTTTGCTTATGACCACCGTCATACCTGACTTTGTCACCCATCACACATGCGCTTACGCCAATTCGGGGCATGGTTTAACCTCGTTGATTACATACCCCTAATACTACGCTAGATTAGCGGTTTGGGATCAATGGCTATTTAGCGCGTTTTTTCCTGTTACTGCGCCGCCCGGCAATGATTTGATCCCGCTTAACCATAATCAGATGTTCCCCCAGATCTTCTCCCCCAATCTGATAACTGTCAGGGTTAACCTGGCGCAATACTTTGGCTTTGCGTCCCTGATAGGGGCCGCGTTTAATATACACACAACGTCCAAGCAAACTGGCTGGCGGGCTGGGTAAATCGACCTGAGCTTTAGGTAGTGGCATGCGAACCTCATACAAAAATCACTATTCGGATGCCGCCCCTGACAACTCAGGTTCAACAACATCCAGTTCAGATTGCAATTCGCATTTGTCTGGGACCAGACAAAAAGGAGTGGCTGCACTGCGGTTAATTTTAATCTAAACCGACAAAAACCACAGGCCAATTGGATATGCATTCACATATCCTGATATATCAATCCATACCTATGACGGCATAAAAAAACGCAGGAGTTACCCTGCGTTCTTCCTGTCATCAGTCTAGCGGTTTGGAATGCTCAACCCGACTTTTAAGCTTCTGCCCGGGTCTGAAAGTCACCACACGCCTGGCTTTGATCGGAATATCTTCACCAGTCTTGGGGTTTCGCCCGGGACGCTCATTTTTCTGGCGCAGATCAAAGTTGCCGAAACCGGACAACTTCACCTGTTCACCTGATTCGAGAGCTTCCCTGACCTCTTCGAAGAAGGCTTCCACCATATCTTTTGCGTCGCGTTTATTGATGCCCAGCTTTTCGAACAAATGTTCAGCCATATCGGCTTTGGTCAGCGCCATAAACTCAATCCCTCAGAGATGCCTCAAATTGCTCTGACAACGCGGCCAGAATTTTCTCTACCACAGCTTGAATCTCATGCTCTTCAAGGGTTCTCGCTGGGTCCTGCAGTATTAAGGAAATCGCCAGGCTCTTATACCCATCCGCAATGCCCTTTCCTCTGTAGAGGTCAAACAAGTTTAGGCCAACTAGCTGATTTCCACCAAATTTTTCTATGCAAGCAAGTATGTCAGCGACAGTATGGCTGTCCTTCACCAGCAATGCAATATCCCTGCGATTGGCAGGATAGCGGGAAATCTCTCTGGCCTGGGGTAAACGACGCTCACTCAGCGCGTCTAATTCAAGTTCAAACACATAGGTACGGCCATTCAGTTTAAGCTCTTTTTCAAACTGTGGATGCACCGCCCCAAGCAGTCCTACTTGCTTGCCATTGCGCAAAACGGCTGCCGCCTGACCCGGATGCAAAGCGCTGTGTTCAATAGCCTGGAAGCTAAATTCCTGTGGCGCTGCCGTGGTGGCGATTAAGGCTTCCACTGCGGCCTTGGCATCAAAGAAGTCAACCGCGGTCGTGTCCATGTCCCAATGTTCAGCTTGACGCTGGCCGGCCAGTACGCCACCTATTACCGGCTGTTGTGACACACCAGCGGCTTCGCTGGCATCAGGCAAAAAACGCAAACCGGTTTCAAACAGTGCAATCTGGCTTTGCTGACGTTTCTGGTTATAAGAAACCGCCTGCAGCAAGCCTGGCCACAGGCTTAGCCGCATGGATGACATTTCAACCGAGATGGGATGCGGCAGTTCCAAGGCATCAAAGTCTGGGAACAGACTTTTTTGTACCTTCGGGTCCACAAACGAATAAGTAATGGCTTCCTGGAAACCCAGGCTGACCAGACGCTGCTTCATCAACATCAGTGGCGTGGATTGTTCACGATGACTGGACATTTCCAACCGCCCGGTGGGCGACGCCGACGGAATATTGTGATAGCCATAAACCCTGGCCACTTCTTCAATTAAATCCTCGGCAATAGCGATATCAAAGCGGTAGCTGGGCACATCCACTGTCCAGGTATCGTTAGCATAAGTGACATCAAGACCCAGTCGCTGGAAAATATCTGTGACTTTATCGCTATCGATATGAATACCAATCAAGCGATCCAATCGGTTCCGATGCAGTTCAACGCGCTTATCGGTGGGCAAGTCTGCCTGACTGACCGCTTCCACCACGGGGCCAGGTTGACCGCCGACGATAGACAACAGGAGTGCCGTGGCCCGCTCCATCGCATCACGCTGCAACTTATAATCCACCCCACGCTCATAACGGTGCGACGCATCAGTGTGCAGACCATACTGGCGAGCCCGCCCTTTGATGGCTTCTGGGGTAAAAAACGCACTTTCCAAAAAGATATTCGTGGTCGAAGCGGTAACGCCAGAGGCTTTACCACCAAAAATGCCGCCCATGGCCAGGGCTTTTTGTTCATCGGCAATCAATAATGTGTTTGACACCAGTTCTACTTCTTCGCCATCCAGTAATACCAGCTTTTCTTTATCGTCGGCCAGCCTGACATGTACATCACCTTGCAGAACATCATTATCAAAAGCGTGCATTGGGTGGCCGAGTTCCAACAATACATAGTTGGTCACATCCACCACCGGGTCAATGCTGCGCACACCGCTACGGCGCAAACGCTCTTTCATCCAGGTTGGGGTTTTGGCCTGCATGTTGACGTTTTCAATCACCCGGCCAAGATAGCGAGGACAGGCCTGCGGCGCGTCCAGCACGATATTGCGACTGACATCCGTCTTGGCTTCAACCGGGTTGATGGCGAGGCTGTTTACCGCCAGTTGGTTTAACACCCCCACTTCACGGGCCAGGCCTTTGATGCCCAGGCAGTCGGCACGATTTGGGGTTAAATCCACTTCGACAGTGACATCGTCAAGCTGCAGATAATCGCGAATATCCTGGCCGATTGGCGCATCGAGTGGCAGCTCAATAATGCCATCGTGGTCTTCTGATAAACCCAGCTCTGACGCAGAACACAGCATGCCATGAGACGGTTGACCACGCAGTTTGGCTTTCTTAATCTTAAAATCGCCCGGCAGTACAGCACCGACCACAGCTACCGCCACCTTTAAGCCAAGACGGCAGTTGGGGGCACCGCAAACGATGTCTAATAATTCATCACCACCTACGTTAACTTTAGTTACGCGTAACTTATCGGCATCAGGATGCTGGCCACATTCCACCACTTCCCCCACCAATACACCGCTGAAGTCTGGTGCTACGGCTTCCACACCATCGACTTCCAGGCCGGCCATGGATAACTGCTCAGACAACGCCTCGGTGGAAATAGCAGGGTTAACCCATTCTCTTAACCACTTTTCACTGAATTTCATGCTGCTATTTATTCCTAGTTAAACTGTTTCAAGAAACGCAGGTCGTTTTCGAAGAAAGCGCGCAGGTCATTGACCTCATAGCGACGCATAGTCAGGCGCTCAATCCCCATACCAAAGGCAAAACCTGTGTATTCTTCAGGGTCTATATTGACAGCGCGCAGTACATTAGGATGCACCATACCGCAGCCGAGAACTTCCAGCCATTTGCCACTGCTGGTTCTCACGTCCATTTCAGCCGACGGCTCAGTAAAGGGAAAGTAAGACGGACGGAAACGGACTTCCAGATCGGCTTCGAAGAAGTTACGCACAAAATCACTGAGGATGCCTTTTAAGTCGGCAAAACTGACATTTTTATCCACCATCAGTCCTTCTACCTGATGGAACATCGGGGTATGGGTTTGGTCGTAGTCATTACGGTAGACCCGTCCTGGCGAAATGATCCTAAGTGGTGGCTTTTGCGCTTCCATGGTGCGTATTTGCACGCCGGACGTCTGAGTGCGCAGCATCAAATCAGGATTGAAGTAAAAAGTGTCATGATTGGCCCTGGCCGGATGATCCGCAGGAATATTCAGGGCATCAAAATTATGAAAACCATCTTCAATTTCCGGACCGGATTTAACCGAGAAACCCAACTCAGTAAAAAAGCTCTCGATACGTTCGATGGTGCGACTGACCGGATGCAATCCACCGCTGGCCTTGCCGCGACCAGGCAGGGTCACATCCACACGCTCCTGAGCCAATTTCGCATCCAATTCCTGACGGCGCAGTAATTCAGAACGCGCATGGATCATCTGCTGAATCTGTTGTTTGGCTTTGTTGATTTGTTCACCGGCAGCAGGACGTTCCTCGGCAGACAATTTACCCAGGCCTTTAAGCAGCTCGGTCAATTTGCCTTTTTTACCCAGGAATTCGACCCTGACCTTATCCAGCTCGACCATATCGGTGGCATTTGCCACCAATGCCGCAGCCTCTTTGCTTATGGCTTCAAGATCCATGTTTTCCTCAATTTCAATGCATCTGGCTTTGCACCACAGCAATGTGCTGTGTACAAGAGAATAAAACCCCGAATTCTACACGAAAGTGTATTTTTACTGCTAGGTAAATGCCCTAAAAAGGGCTAAAAATAAGTAGGTTAAGCCCTCAACCAAAGCTTGAGTCGATTCATATAGAATGTAAACAGGCTCAGATAGGCAAATATAGCGGCTATGATAGGTTTAGCGAGCGCTTCAACCAGGCTGGAGGTTTTTTAACCAGGACGGACCTGATAGTCAGGTATATTCATGTACAATCCGGCCCGTTTGTGATCAGAGCACCCTTAGGTTTGTTCTGTGTTGTTCGCAATAAGCGCCTCATGGGCGCTAAACCGGGTAGTCTGTTGCCTGCAGGAAGCCTTCCATTCTTGCGGTATGAGTCCCGGTAACAGGAAGATCAGTTATCAGTATGAAAGTCTACACAGCACGGCAGGCAATTCTTAACCGACGGCAACAAACCGTGGCCTATGAGTTGTTTTTCCGCGACGGCATTGAAAATGTCTTTCCCCGCCATGTCAAACCTGACGTCGCCACCAGTCGGCTGGTTTTGAATCAGCACCTGAATCTGGGCTTTAAGACATTAAGCCGTAATAAAAAGGCCTTAATTAACTTTTCCCAGCAAAGCCTGCTGGATCAGATACCGGCACTGTTGCCGCCGGGTGATATTGTGATTGAAGTACTGGAGGATGTGGAACCCAGTGATGAGATCTACCAGGCCTGCCGGAACCTTTTCCATAAGGGTTACAGGTTTGCACTGGATGATTTTGTTTATCACCCGGACTGGGAACGCTTCCTTAATTTCGCCAAGCTGATCAAATTCGATATTCGTCGCACCAGCTTTGCTGAAATCGCTAATATTTTGCCAACCCTGCGCCGTCGCAAAGGCGTGCGTTTCCTGGCGGAAAAAATTGAAAGCCACGAAGAGTTTGAACAAGCCAAGGATCTCGGCTTTGACTTTTTCCAGGGCTACTTTTTTTGCGTACCAGAGATGCTGGAGCATCAGGACATCGAAGCTCAGCACCATATGATCCTGGCGATTTATCTGGAAGTGCTTAAACCCAATTTCAGTTACAGCAAGCTGGCCATGTATTTTGAACGCGATTTGTCACTGTCATACAAATTATTGCGTTTTATTAATTCGGGGCTGTTTGACGTACGCGAGCCGATTAGTTCCATTAAGCAGGCGTTGATTTATCTGGGTGAAGAGCAAGCCAGAAAGTTTATCTGCTTGATTGCCACGGCGCATCTGGGTGGCAATAACAAGCCACTGGAACTGATCCGAATGTCCATTCTACGCGCCCGATTCTGTGAGCTGGTCTGTGAAAAAACTGCACCAGGCTTATCCGGTATGGCATTTCTAACCGGCTTGTTTTCTTTGGTAGACGCCCTACTCGGCTCGCCAATGGACAAAGTGCTGGAAAGACTGCCGTTGGAAGCAGAAGTTAAACAGGCCCTGTTGGCAGAGCCTGGTATGCTAGGTTCCATTCTTGAATTGGTAAAAGCGTACGAAAGCGGCAGTTGGTTCTGGACACAAAAAGGCTGTTCGGCGTTGAATATCAAAGAAGAGCTGTTACCCGATCTCTACACCAGAGCGATAAAGTGGTCAGAGGATTTTGAAACCAATACCGTCTGATCCTGTCGCACAGCGTTACGCCATCTGCCTGAGCATATATCCCAGCGCCCCTTGTATTGCCGCTACCTGCGCCACAATACATTGCTCGGGGGTGGCGTTGTCGCTGTCAGGATACACTTCAGTCGTGGTTACCCATCTGGCATCGGTGACACCGGCGCACAGCCCGAGCTTTTTGGTGTCATAATTCACCACCCCATGCTGCACCAGCGGTGAGCCAATCAACCGATTGTTTTCATCTGCATCGGCAATGTGGGTAACCTTTTCAACCGCATCCAGCACGGCGCGCTGAAAATCTGCTTCCGCTTTGTGGCTGTCTCCTACCAGATAAAAGCCATCGGGAATATTCCAGTTGTCATGGTAAGTGCCGTCACGAGCCGCCAATGCCGGTCTGAATTCAGAATTATCGGTATCGGTGGTTTCGTGCAAATCAATATGCAACAGGATCGGCTCAGCGATCGTGCCCAGCAGTTTGATTAGCGCAGCCGACTCCCCCGCCGGGCTTTCGGCATAAAAAGAGCGGTTAGGGTCAATAGCTGATGGGTTCCAGCGGTTAATGGTTTCGTATCCCCAGGGGCTGATGCAGGGCACAATCAGTAGATTCAATTGCCCGGCATAGTCATCGGCATGCGCTTGTGCAAAACGCAGAGTGCCATGTACGCCGCTGGTTTCATAGCCATGTACACCACCGGTAATCAGCGCCACCGGCTTATTGCTTTGCCACTGAGCGGACTTGAGCGCAAATAGCGGGTAGGTGGCAGCACCGTATTGCAATTGTCCATATTGCAGCAGTGCTAACCCCGACTGCATGGTCTCTAGCGGCTGAACAACATCAGTCTGGTAACTGCGCTTTACCGACTGGAGCGCCAGCCATTGCTGTTTGTCACTGTTATTCCAAGGCGTGCCTGGTGTACCTATAGGGTAAGGGTGTGCTGCTGCATTCATTTTTATTGATTACCAAGTTAGCCATATATTTATGGTCGCCTATGGTAGCAAATACGCACACAGTGTCATCCTCCGCCCTGTCATAACATGGCTATTACACACGCCTTAGGCTAGAATAAGCGCCCTTTTTAAATCAGCCCCTTACAGCATGATCTCATCAGGTAAAGACGCCATCTATTCCAGCCCGCTGGCACAAGTTTCTGATTTTCGCTTTGACGAAAATGTGGCCGAGGTGTTCCCGGATATGATCCAGCGTTCGGTACCGGGTTACAGCACCATAGTGGATGCGATTGGTCAGATGGCTGGCAAATATATGCAGGCCGGCGCACAACTTTATGATTTAGGTTGTTCCCTTGGCGCGGTGAGTCTGGCCGCCAGTCGCTATATTCAAGCCCCGGGATGTCAGATTATCGGCGTGGATAACTCCCAGGCCATGATCGAACGTTGCCAGCGACATATTCAGGCGTTTAAGTCCGACGTGCCGATTCAACTGGTATGTGATGATTTACAGAATATCCGCATTACCAATGCCGCTATGGTAGTCATGAATTTCACCCTGCAGTTTATTGCACCACCACAGCGCCTGGATATCTTGCAAGGTATTTATCAGGGGCTGAATCCTGGTGGCATTCTGGTCTTGTCGGAAAAGATCCGTCACCCCAGCGAAGCTGGCAATGAGCTTCTGATTGAGCTGCATCACGAGTTTAAGCGCCGCAATGGTTACAGCGAACTGGAAATCAGCCAGAAGCGTACAGCGCTGGAAAATGTGATGCTCACCGACAGTTTCAGCCAGCACGAACAACGCCTTAAGCAGGCAGGTTTCAGTGATGTGCTGCTGTGGTTTAAGTGCTTTAATTTCGCGTCACTGGTGGCCATTAAGTAATGGTGCAACAGCTTGGTTTCTAAGTCGTATCAACAGTAGTAAGTCAGAAGGTTGAGCATGCAACAGTTTCAGGAGTTTTACCGCCGAATTGCCGGTACATCACACAGTCACTGGCTGGAAGTGCTGCCCGCCCAGCTGGCTGACTGGCAAGGGCAAAACAAAGCCGACCTGGAAAAATGGCAAAAACTGCTGGCAAAACTGCCTGCCACCTCCTCTGCAGACGTAGATTTGCTAAGTCAGGTACGTATTGGCAGTGCGGCGGATATCAATGACTACACCCAGAAACAGATAATTGGCTTGTTGCAGCAATTCAAACCCTGGCGCAAAGGCCCCTTTCACCTGCATGGTATTCACCTGGATACCGAGTGGCGCTCTGACTGGAAATGGGATCGCGTGTTACCGCATCTAAGCCCCCTTGCCGGTCGAAGTGTGCTGGATGTGGGCTGTGGCAGTGGCTATCACCTGTGGCGTATGCGCGGTCAGGGTGCTGAGTTGGTGGTGGGGGTGGACCCCTACCCATTGTTTCTGATGCAGTTTCTGATCATGCAGCACTTTATTCAGGATCAGCAGGTCTTCCAGTTACCCCTGGGTATCGAAGCCTTACCGGCACTTAACAGTTTTGATACGGTATTTTCCATGGGCGTACTTTATCACCGTAAAAGCCCGCTGGATTTTTTGCAGCAGCTTAAGAGTCTGCTCAGAAAAGGCGGCGAGCTGGTGCTGGAAACCCTGGTAGTAGAGGGTGATGAGCACCAGGTTTTTCTGCCTGGCGAGCGCTATGCGCAAATGCGTAATGTCTGGTTTATTCCCAGCGTAAAGGCGCTTGAAAGCTGGTTGCAACGCCTGGGCTTTAAACATATTCGCACCGTGGATGTGTCCACCACCAGCGTCGATGAACAGCGCAGTACCCAGTGGATGACCACCCATTCACTCAAAGACTTTCTCGACCCTGAAGATCCCAGCAAGACCATTGAAGGGTACCCAGCGCCGGTGCGCGCTGTCACTATTGCCACAGCTTAGACACTCATTGCTGCTTGACTAATTTCTATACAGCTGACGGCTTTTTATCGGCATGGCCCAGCGGCTTATCCGGTGCAATGGCGTCACGCACGGCCTGCTTTAGTTCGGTAATCTCCGGAAATCTGCCCTGCTGTTTTCGGCTCCATACCAATTGCCCATTGGCGCTTACCTCAAAAATACCGCCGCTGGCAGGAAGCAGTGACAGCTCGGTGATTTCCTGTTCGAACGTGCTTAACAGTTCCTGCGCCATCCAGGCAGAACGCAGCAACCAGCGGCACTGGGTACAATATTTGATTTCAACTTTTGCCATATTTTCTCTTTATGGACGGTGATCTGGCGTATTCAATAGCCGGGATGCGGACCGCACTCTTAGCCCGCATTGTCGTATGCAGCTTTTATCCAGGCAATCACTTCATCGTCCACTTGTTCTGGATGGCTAAGCTTAACCCGATACTGGCACATCTGCCCGGCAGGTAGCTTTTCAAGACGTGGGGATTCTGGCAAGGCCTTTATATTCAACCCCAGTTCTACCCGGGTATTGGTGGCAGGTCCAATCATGGCAAATTGCTTGTTGCGACGATAGCTGACATATTTTTGTTTTGCTGCCGTGTCAAACGGGCCAAACTGATTCATATGCTGCAAAAGGCTGTCGTGAATATCACGCAGGGCCGCCTTAGGTCCGGTATACAAGGCATCCAGTGGGTCGGATTCACTTGCGGCTGTTGTCGTACTTTCCTTGGCAAAATGCGCCAGGGTATTGGCGTGTCCATGGCCCAGAGCGAACACATCCTTTAGCATTTTAACAATCTCGGTATGCTTGGTCAGGTTGCTCTGTTTAATAATGGCCTTAAGTTCATCCAGCGAGTTTCCTGTAAGTTCTTCAATATTGTTAAGCTGGGTTGCCAGCGCCTTTTGCATATCAGCCATTATTCGCTCCTGTTGTTTATATGCAGTATAGAAAATAGCTCGCCATTGTTGTTATGGTTTATCAGTCTGGGATGGCCTCAGGGGCAGACAAGGCTTTGCTGTAAAACCCGGAAGGATCAAAACAGCAAACACGTTTTTTACCACTGGCCAGCATATCGCAGGCATCACTGATACGCTTTGCACGGGTTTTGGCCTGTTTAGCCGTGGTGATCCAGTGGATCCAATCCACGCGAGCCAATGTGGTGGTGGCCTGCCAGGTGGCCATCGCCTCGGGCGCCGATATCAGCGCGGCCTGTAAGTCGGCTGGAATTTCTGGCTCTGGTTCAATCTCCACGGGTTTGACTTTAAACTCAGCTTCATCGCCCATAGTAACGCCGGCAGCCTGCATCAGTTTTTGATCAATACGCAGCCAATGGCTTTTCTTACCATCCGGCTCCAATAGTGCGGTAAAAGGCGCGTTATTCACTGTGCCTTCTACGCTGGTACGGCCCCGCCTGGGCAGAATGTCACTCACCGCCATCGGCAATACCACAAAAGCCCAGGGCTCTTTATCTGATGTTTTGGCTTGTCGCAATTTGGCCTGAAATTTTGCCAGGCTATTTTGTTGTTCCATCTTTACCTCCATTCCTGTTCACCCTCTTGTTGCACAGCCCATATTAACTCACTGTTGCCAGGGGTAGAAAACACTAAGTGGCGCGACACGATAGTTAAAAATTCCGCCACTCACTCCCGGATCGGCATCCATGATCGCTTTAGCTTCTTGCTCTGAGGCCACACGAAATACCAGCATGCCAAACTCTTCATACCTGGCACCAAAGGCAATGATGCCCTGCTGTCTTAAGCGCTGCATATTGGCAGCATGTTCAGCAAAACCCGTTTGTGCCTTGGGCGGCACATCTCTGCGCCAGGCTGGCCCGGTTTCAATATGCACCACAAATAACGGCGATGGCGGTTGTTCACCCGCCAGGGCCGGCCAGCTTAACAATATTATCAGCAGCAGATAAACCCTGTTCATGTTCAGGCTCCGGTTGAAACGTGCAACAGCTGCGACGCTATACAAACCGCCGCGCGGACTATGCCGTTAACTGTATATTGCGGCCATCCTTTTGTACAAACCAGCGCCACGCCTTAAAACACATCATGTTCGCCTGGTTCTCCTATACTGGATAGGTTATTCCTGTTGGAGCCTATGATGCATCGCCGCACTTTTCTGACTGGAGCAGGCCTGGCCGTTGCCGCCACCAGCCTGAGTCAGCTTACCCTGGCAGACAATACGCAGCCACCGCAGAGCGGTGTGACTCCCCCTATTGCCCCGGCAGATTGGCAGGGGCTGAGAAAGCTGTTTCCGCTCACTTATGACTATATTCATCTGGCCACTTTTCTACTGGCATCACACCCAAAACCCGTGGCCGATGCCATTGAGGCACACCGGCGTGCCTTTGACAGTAACCCGGCAGATTACTGGCACGCCCATTTTATGACTATAGACGGGCAAATATGTGCAAGTGCCGCCGGCTATATGGGGGTTCGGGCTGAACAAATCGCCCTGACCGACAGCACCACCATGGGGCTGGCACTGGTATACAGCGGCCTGAAACTGGCCGCCGATGACGAAATTCTGCAAAGCGTACATGACCATTACTCTACCGATTTGTCGTTGCAACTGCGCGCCGACCGCACCGGTGCCAAGGTCAAACGTATTGCACTGTATAAACACCCCGCAGCGGTTAGCGAAGCAGAAGTACTGGCAAATTTAAAAGCCGGTATTTCAGCCAAAACCCGTGTCGTGGCAGTCACCTGGGTACACTCCTCTACCGGAGTTAAATTACCTGTTCGTGCCATGGCCGATGCCATTGCAAAAATCAATGCCAAACGCAGTGAATCACAACAGATTCTGTTTTGTGTGGATGGCGTACATGGTTTTGGTATTGAAGATCAGGATATCAGCCAACTGGGCTGTGACTTTTTTATTGCTGGTACCCATAAATGGATCTTTGGCCCTCGTGGCACCGGCGTGATTTGGGGCAACGAGCGGGCCTGGCAAAGCAGTAATGCGGTTATCCCCAGCTTTAGTCAGTCATACGATGTGTGGTTGGGCAACAGCAACCAGGACCAGGTGCCCATAGGTGAACATATGTCACCCGGTGGTTTTCATTCGTTTGAACATCGCTGGGCCTTACCCCAGGCCTTTGCTTTGCATCTGCAACTGGGCAAGGCCAATGTGCAAAAACGCATTCATCAACTGAATAGTCAGACCAAACAGGGTCTGGCCAAGATGCCGCATGTGACACTTTATACCCCGATGGATCCCGGGCTTTCCAGCGGCCTGGTTTGTTTTGATGTAAAAGGTATGTCAGCAGATGATGTAGTAAAGGCCTTGCACAGTAAGGGGATTATTATGAGCGCAACCCCTTACCGACAATCTTATGCGCGCTTTGCTCCCAGTCTGATTAATAATGAACAGGAAATAGAGCGGGCTTTGGCTGCTATTGCTGCACTGGCTTGAGAGGTTGGCAATCAGCGAGCTTGTCTCAGCGTCTTTGCGAGAAATTTGTTAATAACCACAGTGGCACAGAGAACACGGAGTTGGTGCAGGGCTTTATCACTTTAAGGGCATTCCGAGCACGCTCAGTGTCCCATATAAGCTATTGTTTTGTTTGGATGAACAGCTCTAACCACGAAAAACACGAAATAATAGAAAGGCTGATAATCCAAACATTATAGTGTTAACACTCAGCGTGCTGTTCTTAGCGTCTCCGCGTCTTTGCGAGAAGCCTTTTTAATTACCACCTGGATATTTCCAAGCTCGCCAACAACATACATCTGCACAAAGACTTACATCATCGCAATTACCTAAATAGTAGACTGTCTGCTTAAACATCAGATACAGGGAAGGGTTTTATGCTGCTAATCGCCGTGGGAGTTGTCGCGCTGGTAGTGGGTCTGTTTATCTTTTTTGAATACCGGGTACTAAGCCTGCCCGATTTTAGCGCGGTGGAGCAAGCCACGCCAAACACAAAGCACCAGGCCTTGTCACAGTGGTTAGATGCCCTGGCCCATCAGCGCAAATTCAATGGCAGTATAGTAATTGCGCAAAACGGCAATATTCTGTTTCAGCGCAATATCGGCAACACCAATATTCAGGGGCAGCCTATCAGTGACACTACGGCCTTTAATCTCGCCTCGGTATCCAAGCATATCACCGCCTTTGCCGTTTTAATGCTCGAACATCAAGGACGGCTGTCACGCCGGAATCTTGTTAGCCAACATATTGCGGAGCTTAGCCGCTATCAGCATATCTCCTTAGATCATCTGCTGAAAAATAGCTCTGGCATACCAGACTATGCCCGTAGCCGCACCTTAGCGGCATTGTTAAAGAAACAAGGCATAGTGTTCACCCCGCAGCACCTGATCAGCTGGCTGGCCGCGCCGGCACAAAAGCTTAAATTCACACCAGGGCAACAGAACGACTACTCCAACAGCAACTATGTATTGTTGGCCGAAGTTATCAGCCGGGTTACGGGTCAGTCTTTTGCTGACTTTTTGCAGTCTCACATTTTTGCGCCACTGGGTATGATTAGCACTGCGGTGGTCAATAAATGCGTTAATACAGACAAGTTAAAAGACCGGGCCTATGGTTTTAGCAAACAGTTTTTCTACTTGGGTCCCGCCGTAGAGCAGGATCTGAATCATTTCGATGGCGTGGCCGGTGACGGCAACATTTATGCTAGTGCGCACGACTTGGTTATCTGGGATCAGGCCCTGCGGGACGGTACCCTGTTGCCCAAAGAGATTTATCAGCAGGCCTATCAACCTACCCGGCTAGACAATGGTTTATGGGTGGAGGAAAAAGTCTCAGGTCAAGTTATTGTGCCGGGACTTAGCTGGAATGTTCAGGATTTTCCGCGGGTTAGCAGTTATGGGGTGTGGCAGGCGTTTAATAATTTTTACTGGCGCGACTTGCAGCATAACACCGTGGTGGTTGTGCTGAGCAATTCAGGCTATTTTTTGCGTACCGCTATGATTGGTGAGCGGTTGGTTAAGTTTGCTGAGACTTTGGACTAAACGCTTGGATTCACCACAGAGGCACAGAGAACACGGAGAAGAACAGAAGAGAAGAACGAACAAGTACGCAGTAATGGGGGTATTTGTTGATTAAACGATTGATTGGTGGGCTTAATAGTAATAAAAGCCGCGGGCGCGGCTTTTGGTGCTCGCTGGGTCACGGCCACTGCCGTGACCCAGGCCTAAGCTAAAGAAACTCTTAATCTAAAGCTTTTATATTGCAAATCGAGTTTCACGGGCATTCTCCTGTATAGATAACACTTTACTCAACTGACTACATTTTGACCTGAGCAATTCAGCATAGGTTCCAATGGTAGATAGTAAAACTACAGGATGGGCAATAATTTATAGCTAAGTGCTTGATTTTAAATGGTGCCCGGGGCCGGACTTGAACCGGCACGGCGTTACCGCCGAGGGATTTTAAATCCCTTGTGTCTACCAATTTCACCACCCGGGCATCGGGGTTTCTCTCAGCCGTCAGATTATTAAGCGACTTGCTTTCGAGAAATCAACGCATTGCGTTGAGAGATGGAGGCGGAACCCGGAGTCGAACCGAGATACACGGATTTGCAATCCGCTGCATAGCCATTCTGCCATTCCGCCAATTTGGAGCGGGAAACGAGACTCGAACTCGCGACCCCAACCTTGGCAAGGTTGTGCTCTACCAACTGAGCTATTCCCGCATTTTTCTATCTGTTAGGAAAGTCTTGCCTTACTGGGCTGCCTCCCTAAACGTGGGCTGAATTCTACCGTCACCGCCTTGGCTGTCAACCACAAAAGTGTCATTTTCGTGTCGACTGCCGAAATTTTGACTCAAACGCCCTATTTTCCAACAGTCAGGCCGCTGTCAGATGCTTCCAGGCCGCCTTCAGATAAATACACATTGACCATACCGACAACACAGTGGCGATAATCAGCAGGATTTTGCCCAGCGTCACCCAGTAAATGGGAAAGCCCATAAAATATTCCAGTTCCGATAACAGGCCGATCAATGCCAGCATTTGTGCCATGGTTTTGGCTTTACCAATAAAAGACACCTGCACGGTATCGCGCTTGCCTGACTCGGCCATCCATTCCCGCAGCGCTGAGACAAAGATTTCCCGTGACATTAACAGCACCGCCGAGATGGTGATCCAGGCACTGTCGTAGCTATGCGCAATCATAATCAGCGCAGCCCCCACGATTAGCTTGTCGGCCACCGGGTCGAGAAAGGCGCCAAAGGCGGTAGATTGCCCCAGTTTGCGGGCCAGATAGCCGTCGAACCAATCGGTAATCGCGGCAAACCAGAAGATAAAGGCCGCCGTTTGGTGTGCCCACTTCCAATCAAGAAAATACACAATCACAAAAACCGGAATTAACAACACTCGAAGGGAGGTGAGGATATTGGGGATGGTCCACATACTGCTTGTCACATTCATACCGGTTCTGTTTTTCTGCGCGTCATCTTACACCAATTTGCCCTTACAAATGCAGGTGTTCATGGATAATCAATGCCAGTTCTTCACTGATCCCTGGCACTTTGGCTATTTCTTCAGCACTGGCACTTAACACTTCCTGCATGCCCCCCATATATTTAAGCAGGCTTTGCCGACGTTTGGCCCCTACGCCGGGAATGTTTTCCAGTTTGGACTGGGTTTTGACTTTTTGTCGTCTGGCCCGATGGCCGGTAATGGCAAAACGGTGCGCTTCGTCGCGGATATGCTGAATCAGATGTAACGCCGCAGAATCGGCCTGCATTGGAATAGTGGCATGGCTACCAGCCAGAATCAGGGTTTCCAGGCCGGGTTTACGACTGGTGCCTTTAGCCACACCAATCAGCATCGGCATTTTGCTATGCGGCCAGTTTTCAAAGCAGGCTTCGGCCTGCGCCAGTTGCCCTTTGCCCCCGTCGATAAACAGAATATCCGGTATCTTGTTTTCATCGGTTATTTTGCTGTAACGGCGGCGCAAGGCCTGATCCATCGCTGCATAATCATCCCCTGGGGTAATCCCTTCAATGTTGTAGCGCCGGTAATCACTTTTAAATGGCCCTTCACGATTAAACACCACGCAGGATGCCACCGTCTGCTGCCCGGATGTATGGCTGATATCAAAACATTCCATACGTTGCACCGGGCTGTCCAGCTCCAACACCTGTTCCAGTTCAAGATAGCGGGCAAACACCGATTTCTGGCTGCTCTGCTGGGCCTCCAGCGCGGCTTCGGCATTGGTATTGGCCAGTTTTAAATAGCGGCGTTTTTCGTCTCTGGCCCCCTGGAAAAACTGCACTTTATGTCCGGCCTGACGACTCAACAGTTCCTCAATGGCCTGACTGTCTTCCAGCACCATCGGCACAACAATTTGCCGGGGCACCGATTTATTACCCGCCAGATAATATTGCAGCAGAAACGACTGAAACACTTCCTGCGGGCCGATATCAGCCGGTACCTTGGGGAAATAACTCTTGCTGCCCAGTAGTTTGTTATCGCGAATAAAGAAGCCCTGAATACTGGCAATGCCGTTACGGTAGGCAAAACCAAACACATCCATTTCCGGCTGGTCGCCACTGACCCACTGCTGTTCCTGTACTTTTCTGAGCGCCGAGATCTGATCCCGGTAGCGGGCGGCCGCTTCAAACTTCAGGTCGATACTGGCCTGCTCCATCTTTTTAACCAGTGCATCGATCACTTCGGCATTCTTGCCTTTGAGGAACAGCCGTGCCAGTTGCACCTGCTGGTCGTATTCCTGGTCGCTAACCAGCCCTTCAACACAAGGGCCGGCACAGCGTTTAAGCTGGTATTGCAGACAAGGGCGGGTGCGCGCTTTGTAGTAACTGTCTTCGCATTGGCGCACCGGAAATAGCTTTTGCATGGTGCGCAGGCTTTCCCGCACAGCCCAGGCACTGGGGTAGGGGCCAAAATACTCGCCTTTGGGCTTTCTGCCGCCCCGATGCAGCGTCAGACGTGGATGCTGATGGTCGGTTAGCAAAATAAAAGGGTAGCTTTTGTCATCCCGCAGCAGCACGTTGTAGCGTGGTCGGTACTTTTTTATGTAGTTGTTTTCAAGAATAAAGGCTTCGGTTTCGGTATGGGTAACCGTCACATCCATATGCTGGATTTGCCGGACCAGAGACTGGGTTTTTACACTGTCCAGATTGCTGCGAAAATAACTGGATACACGCTTTTTTAAATTCTTAGCCTTACCGACATAGATCACCTCGTCTTTTTGATTGTACATACGATAAACCCCGGGTTGTCCCGTCAGGTTTTTCAAAAAGGCTTTGTGATCAAAGGCGCTGGTCATGCGTTGGCAGTGGGTCTCTGTTTATATGAATCAATCGCATTGCGGCAGCTTTACACTCTGGCAAAACTACCGGCAGGTTGGCAATACCTCAGATTTGTTCCGGGCTGATTAACTTGTGGCGTAAGGCCAGATGCGTCAGTTCCACATCCCCGGTAACGCCAAGCTTTTCAAACATACGATAACGGTAGGTGTTGACGGTTTTAGCGCTGATACTTAAACGGGTGGCGATATCCGGCACTTTCTCACCTTTAGTGAGCATAATCATAATTTGCAGTTCACGTTCAGACAGCTCCCTGAACGGATCGGTCTGGTTACCATCAATTTTACCCAGGGCAATCTGTTGGGCCACATCCGGAGCTATATATTTCTGCCCGGAACAAACCTGGAAAATCGCCCGGATCATCTCCCGCGGCTCAGCGTCTTTAGTGACAAAACCCCAGGCACCCACCTGCATCACTTTGGCCGGAATAGGGTTTTCTTTGTGCATAGAGAGAAATATCACCTTAACCTGAGGGTTATGGCGCAGAATTTTTTTGGTTGCTTCCAGGCCGCCGATGCCTGGCATGTTCATATCCATCATCACGATATCAGGGTGCTGGGTACGGCAAAACTTTACCGCTTCCTCACCGCTGTCGGCTTCACCAATTACTTCAAAGGACTTCTCGGAGTCCAAAATCAACCTGATACCGGTTCGTACCAGATCATGGTCGTCAACCAGAAAAATCTTAATCAAAGGAATAGCTCCAGGCGTTTTTTTGTTGTTGTGAGCTTAAAGTGTTCCGTTACCTGAAATCCTCGCACTTCGAGTTCCGCTTCGAGTGTCGTTTTTTTTACCATCTAGTGCCAGCTATCATACTCCAATCATTGGCTATACACATCAGTAAAATAGCGCCTTAGCAAAAGGGCTGTTAGCAGCTGAAGTCATCGCTGCTCAGCATTTGTCCGCTACCGATAGAAATGGCTGGCAAGACGGTTCCAGCCTTGTATCACATGCACGCGGCCCTGCCCGGTATTACGTGCCTGGCAAACCTTAATCTGGCATGCAATCGTCCAGCGATCTTTACAGCCTGGTACGGCAACTAAAGGGCCTGGTTGACCGCCGCATCGACACTTCTGCGCCCGTATATCCACCCTGCCCCCTGTGTTTTAACTGTGTGGCTTTGTTTTACCATATTTGCCAGCCAAACCGATATGCTAAATAAACCAGGCGTAGGACATCTTCATAAAAGCGGTTCGTCGATCTGCACGCAGGCTGAGCATCTTGTCGTTCTGACTGGCATATTCTGAATAGCCGAGGAAAAACACCGTTTGTGGATTCACCTCATATGAGTACAGCAACTGCGAGGACAACCCTTGTTCACGGCGGTACAAACCTTCTCTGGCTGCCGGGTTAAAATGCGCCAGGCCCAGATGGGTGTCATCCAATATCATGGTCAGGCGCAACGCCGAATGGCTGGAAAACTGGTAAGTCAGGCGCAAGTCGGTCAGATTGGCGTCCAACACGTCATTGCCCTGGTCTTTCAGCCGCGTGTATTCATTGCGTACCTGCAATTGCAGGTTGCGGTTAAAGGCGACTTTGGCCTCAGACTCCATATACAACAAATCAGACAACCTGTTGTTGTACAGGTCCAGTTCGTCGCCCTTCTCCACATACACACTCAGGTAAGTACTGGATAACGGGCTGGCTTCGATAAAAAATGTAAGGCCTTTTTCGTCGAATCGCCAGGCATTACCCGTTATCGTCAACAGGTTGTGATTGGTACGCGGTCCGGCTCGCTCACGGCGGAAGAAGCCCAATTCAATCGCGCTGTCCCACAGACTGTCCAGGCCGATACTACCTTCCCATTCCCGCTCCAGCAGTTCATTGGCCTGATTATGGGTAATGTCCCAATCCAGATAGAAGTGCAGTGCACTCCACCAACTTGGCTGCTGCGGATACAGGCTATGCCCGCCCCCTACCACGCTGCGTTTCCAGTCAGCTTGAGGCATAAAGCCCAAATCAGCGCGGAAATCCTCGCCAATATTTTCATGTTCAATAAACACATTGCCATTTTGGAAACTATGCTCGTAATGCAAATACCAGGCATGGTCTGACTGGGTCGGTTGACTGGCGCGAACGACGGCTTCATCCCAGAGTAAGGACGATAACTGTGCCGGGTTATCCGTTTCTGAATGCGCCACTAGCAAGGTCAGCGTGTCCTGTTCGGTGAAACGATAGTTCAGATCCAGTGCCCCCAAACGATTCGCATAGTCATCAGCCTGACGATAAGTGGTCATTGCGCCCAGCGTCAGCTGTTTGGTCAGATTGTGCGCATAGCGGGCTGCCAGGTTTTTACTTTTTTCGGCTAACGTGGCAGACGCAGAGCTCAGGTTGCCCGGCACAATAAATGACGTGCTGTCATCATCGGCGACAAACAAGCCAAAGGTATGCTCTGCCACCCGCCCGGTTACTTTTACCCCCAACGAAGGAGCTAACAGGTTACGAGTGTGGACTAAATCCCAGGGCGATGTGAAATAGTCAGCATTCTCGGTAAAAAATGGGCGTTTCTCGTCGAAAAACAAGTTAAATGACTCGTTTACCGCCAATTGTGCCGAATCCGCCTCAACCTGCGAAAAGTCGGGATTCAGGGTAGCGTTCAGCGTCACGTCTTCGCTGATACTCCATTTCAGGTCCAGCCCTAACTGCTGTTGCCGTTGACGTTGCCAGGCTGAATTTGTGCTGCGGTCCCGGCTGTCTTCAATGCTGCTGACCAAGGCCGGGGCCAGCACCAGGCTTTGTGTTGAACGAATATCGGCAAAGCCGGTATACAAAGGCATCTGGCATACCCAGCATTCGTTGGCATGGCTGATATCCACGCTGGAAATACGTTGTTCCTGATTTCTGGGCCAGAACCGCACAAATTCCATGGCCCATTGCTTCGGCCCCTGAATATTGGGGAAATTCATAATATGCAAGGGGATCGCCACTTCCACCTGATAACCCTGCTCGGTAATATGACCGACCGCCTGCCAGTGGCCATCCCAACCGGATGATTCATCGCCGGTTACAGCATTCTCAATCACATCAGCCTGGCTGCCCAAAGCATTGGCAAAAAACTGATAGGCCAGCCTGTGGTTACCATAGGTATCAATTTTCACCCCAACGATGTCGTCGCCCCAGATATTGTCGCGCTTTCGATAGGCGGCTCTGATTTGCTGTGGGTTTGGGTCCTTGGCGTCAAAGGCAAGATATAAATACTCACCATTTTCAAATACCCTGACGCTGGTTTGCACCTCTGCCTCGCCCTGATCGGACGGCTCAGTAATGTGGTAGATAGCAATAGTTTTGGCGTGTTGCCAGATGGCTTCGTCAAACCAGCCATCCAGTTCAATGGGCTGATTTAGATGCGGAATGGTCTCGTCGGCCAGCACACTCAGGCTAAGTAGCCCAAGCATGGCGGTTAGTCTGGCTTGTTGCATTGTGAATTTGTCCTTACGGCCATGCATTCTGTGGCAGGCTCGTCGTTGGGCTGAGTGCCCTTCCCCTGAAAATTAAGGCGCTGATCTTCAACTATTTTGTGATGCCAGGCAAGTCTCTGCTGCCGCGACGACAGTACATAAACAACAAGCCTGTATAAAAAAGCCGACCAGCAGGTCGGCTATATTCAGCTTATAGCCCTGCGGCCCAACGCTTGAGTTTGGCTTCCAGTACCGGCATCGGCATGGCACCGTCAATCAGCACCTGGGTATGGAACTTCCGAACAGCAAATGTATCGCCAAGCTGGGCAGCCAGTTGTTCCCGCAACTCGCGGATTTTACGCTGACCAATTTTGTAGGACAGGGCCTGACCAGGTATGGCGATATAGCGCTCCACCTCGGCCTCAATGTCCGCCTCGCCCATGGAAGAATTCTGGCGCATAAAGTCGATGGCCTGTTCACGGGTCCAGCCCTTGGCATGCAGGCCGGTGTCTACCACCAGGCGCATGGCGCGTAGCTGTTCATCTGACAACCTGCCGTACCACATGTAGGGATCAGTAAACAGGCCCAGCTCTTTACCCAGACTTTCTGCATAGAGTGCCCAGCCTTCAGCAAACACGGTATAAAACTCGTATTTACGAAAATCCGGAAGCGCGTCCACTTCCTGCTGTATGGCGATCTGGAAATGATGGCCCGGCGCCGCTTCGTGAATACTTAAGGTCTCCACCAGGTATTTGGGCTGCGACTTTAAATCATGGGTATTAATATAAAAAATCCCCGGTCTGGAGCCATCTGGTGCGGGCTGCTGATAACTGGCACCAGCCGATGACGCGGCCCGGTAGGCTTCCACCGCTTTCACCTCGTAGTCGGCCTTAGGAAATACCTCAAACAGGGCTGGCAAACGACTATTGATATCGGCTTTGACCCGCTCATAAGCCTGGATCACCTGTTCTTCACTGCTAAAGAAAAATTGCGGGTCGGTTTTAAGGTGTGTAAAAAATGCCTGCAAATCACCACTAAAGCCTACCTGTTGGCGCACTTTATTCATTTCGCTGCGAATTCTGGCCACTTCGTTTAAGCCGTATTGGTGAATCTCATCCGCACTTAATGGTAACGTGGTGTTCACCGCTATCATATGTTCGTACCAGGCCTTTCCATCCACCAGGGCTGACAACCCAACGGATTCACGCCCCGCAGGCAGGTACTCGTTCAGCATAAAATCATAAGTACGCTGATAAGCAGGCACAATGACCTGCATAATCATCTTATTGTAAGCTTCACTGATACTGGCTTTTTGCGCCGGACTGAGCTGGGCATTGCTGTCAAGCATCTTAACCGGGCCATAAAACACGCTGTCCTGGGGGTTGCTGACAATATGCGCCTGCAACTGCGGCAGCACCTTGACGATCAGGCTTTTAGGTAGCACAACCTGCCTTTGTATCCCTTCACGCATGGCCGCAATGGCACTATCCATATATGTGGCAAAGCCCTGGCTACGCTGAATAAAGTTGTTGTAATCGGCTTCGCTGTTAAATGGTTGGGCACTGCTGCCAGAGCCCAGCATTGGGTAAAAATTCTGTACTCCCCACATCTGGTTAAAGGGCATCAGATGGCTGGGAAACCGCAGACCGTCCACCGCCTGCTGGCGGGCATACAGGAAAATCTCATGGCTTAAGCGATCCTGTCCTTGCAACTGACTGGCATCGATCTGCTTGGCCAGAGCCAGATATTTACGTTCAAAGGCGGCTGTTTTCGCCAGACTTTCAGCACTGATAGGCGCGCTAAACAGGTGGTTGTAATCCATCACCCCCACCATGGTGGCGGACAGCGGGTTCATTGCCAGGTTTTCATTAAAGTAGTTATCTACCAGTTCACGTAATTTAGCCGCTTCGCTCTCTGCCGGTTGGCTGCTAACGGTGCTTTGAATCTCTGTCACCGGAGGGTTGCTTTGACAACCGGCCAATACCAGTGCCAGGCTGGCAGCAAGAATATGTACACGCATAGGGTTCCTGTTTGATTGTATTTTTGCGGTATTCAAGCACAGCTTTGTGTATTTGCACTATGAAATTCCACCACTTGCAGCAAAAGACGACCAAAGATTGTGGCTGTGCGGTTTGAGCCCAATAGCGCAACCCGCTAGAATAACGGCAAAAATACCAATAGCCCTACCCTATGAAAAAACATATCTATGTGGCCTATACTGGCGGCACTATCGGCATGCGTCCTTCCAGCAAGGGCTATGTCTGTGTACCTGGTTTCCTGTCGAAAACCTTAAGCAAAATGCCCGAGTTTCACCGTGATGAAATGCCGCAGTTCACTATTCATGAATATGACCAGCTCATGGACTCCTCGGATATGTCGCCGCTGGACTGGCAGCATATCGCCGATGATATTCAGGCCAATTACGACAGCTACGACGGTTTCATTATTCTGCATGGCACCGACACTATGGCCTACACCGCCTCGGCACTGTCATTTATGCTGGAAAACCTGACTAAGCCGGTGATCGTCACCGGCTCACAAATTCCACTGGCCGAGATCCGCAGTGACGGACAGGTTAATCTGCTCAATGCGCTGTATCTGGCGGCCAATTATCCGGTCCATGAGGTGTGTTTATTTTTTAACAACCAATTACTGCGCGGTAACCGCAGTCGCAAGATCCACGCTGATGGTTTTAATGCCTTCGCTTCGCCGAACTTTCCGGCACTAATGGAAGCCGGCATCAACATTCAGGTACTGGAAGGGCAAGTCAAACCTGTGGTGCAGCAACCACTGCAGGTTAGCCCGGTCACCGCCCAGCCTATAGGGGTGGTAACCCTGTATCCAGGGATCAGCAGCGAAGTGATCAGAAATACCCTGCAACAGCCGGTAAATGCTCTGATCTTACTAAGCTATGGCGTAGGTAATGCACCGCAAAATCAGGCGTTACTGGAACAACTTGAGCAAGCCAGGCAAAAAGGCATTATCGTGCTTAACTGTACTCAGTGTCTGCGCGGCAAGGTTAATATGGCGGGCTATGCCACCGGTAATGCGCTGGCACAAGTAGGCGTTGTCTCTGGTGGCGATATGACCCTGGAAGCCGCTCTGGCTAAGCTGCATTATCTGCTCAGCAAAAAGCTGCCGGTAGAAGACACCCGCCGTTTACTGATGGAAAATCTGCGTGGTGAATTAAGCGTTTGATGTTGGCAGTTGGCAGTTGGCAGTTGGCAGTTGGCAGTTGGCAGTTGGCAGTTGGCAGTTGGCAGTTGGCAGTTGGCAGTTGGCAGTTGGCAGTTTAGTCTGACTCGCCCTCATGCTCTGTGAACGGATTTCTTCCATCTGACCACTTAATTCAGCTAACTGCCGACTGATTACTGACTACTTCCCCCCTGTCGGACTCAAGTCCGACCCACGGTGCATAGAATTAGCTTTGCTGTCGGAATAAATTCCGACCCACTGTGGGTTGGGCTTAAGCCCAACAAATTTCAATGGCTACCCTGGCTTCCATCACTCAGCCAGTGTCATGCTGTTTACGGCCAACTGTCTACTGCTAACTGACAACTTACGAAGTAAGCACCTCTTGCTCTTCTCAGCGCTCTCAGCGACTCGGCGGTGAATAACTTTCGGCTTTTAGTGGTTTTAGTGGCAAATATGCCCTAAACCAGCTCGGCAAAGCAGCCGCCAGTGGCACTCAGTAAGGTATCCGGGCTCAGCTCAATTTCCAGGCCCCGACGTCCACCGCTAACAAAGATACTGGTATATTCTCTGGCGGACACATGTACAAAAGTAGCCAGCGCTTTTTTCTGCCCAATCGGGCTGACCCCACCTAAAACATAGCCGGTAGTGCGCTGCACTTTGTCAGGTTTTGCCATTTCGGCCTTTTTGCATGTGGCCGCTTTGGCCAGTTGCTTAAGATTTAACTGCTGATTTACCGGCACAACGGCCACCACCAGTTGGCCTTTTTCTGTTTCAGCAACCAACGTCTTAAACACGCGCTCTGGAGTCACCGCCAGCTTTTCGGCCGCTTCCAGACCAAAAGAGGGGTGACCCGCGTCATGCTGATACTGATGCAATCTAAACTCGGCCCTGGCCTTTTGCAGACTGTTGATTGCCGGTGTCATGCTTATCCTGAATAGATGACACCCATTGCTGGGCGTCTGGTTATCGGTGCAGTTGGCCTGCGTGCTCTGGTTGGTAGAGTACCTCATCAATATGCACGGTCAATGTTTTACCACCTGGCGCCGGCCATTGCATATCATCCCCCTGCGAGAGGCCGATCAGGGCGCTGCCAATCGGAGCCAATATAGAAATCTTGTCGCCTGTGTCATCCATATCTTTGGGAAACACCAGGGTTTTACAGAATGATTCACCGCTGGACACGACCTTAAATCGCACCGTGGAATTCATGGTAACCACCCCGGGCGGAATGTCGCAGCTGTCAACATTCTCGGCCCGATCCAGTTCCCTCAGCAATTCCGTTTTACCGGGAAAGGCTTTGTCCGATAATGAATCCAGCATGGCTTCCAGCCGATCAGCGTCCTGGTTGGAAATGAGTATTCTGGGTTGCGTTGTCATTTTTCCTCTTTAGTCCTTCCGTATTCAGGAAATGGACAGTACATAAAAAAAAGCCCCGTCATTTGACGGGGCCAGCGTTATTGCTTGCGGGTCAAATGCCACCTGGGGGGGCAAAAAGTCGTGTCAGGCGCGGCAATTGCTCCTGTTCTTCAACACTTAACGGCCCCTGATTAATCCACTGACATAACAATTGGTCCATATCCGGTGTTTCACCCTGCTCAAGTTTGTCGGTCATCATCTGTAGCTGAACTTCACGTCTAAGCTCAGTGTCTTCTGTAGCTGACGCCTGGCCACGCAGTAATTCCATTTTAATCAGCAACTGCAAGCGACTCTGCTCGCTGCCAGGTTGCAAAAATGCCTGACGCCAACTGCCAGGCAAACGTTCAATCTGCTCTGGCGGCGGATTTTGTGACCAACCACCCAACACATCGAACAGCAGCTCATACTTAGCCAGTTGCTGCTGCTGGCGCAAGGTGTCAGCCCTAGCCGCAAATTTGTCCTGCACTTTCTGCCAGTCACGTTGCACCTGCTGCGCAGCTTTATCATCCAGTTGTGCCAAAAGCGCTTGCAGCTTTTCACTGGTTTGCTCTTGCAAGGTTAGCAACTCTGCATGATTTTGCAGCGAAACAAGTGCCAACTCCGTTTGTTTAAGAAGGTCTTGTACTTCGCTGAGCAGGGTTTGATTGGCCTGACGGCGGTTGTCAAACTCCTGATTGCGCTTAGCAAACAGTGCGTCATTGGCACGGCGAAATGCGTCCCACAACAATCTTTCCTGTTTAGCCCGTACACGACCAACCTGCTTCCAGCTCTCCTGTACCTGCTTGGCCTGATGGGTGGCTTCATTGATATCATCCAGTGCCAACAGCTCCTGCACTTTATCGATAAGGCGCTGTTTTTGCGCTTCATTGTCCTGATACCAGCTTTGCAGTTTGGCTTTAACCGGTGCACATAGCTCTCGGTAGTGCTGATTCAAATTCTGTAACTGGCGATAATCCACGTCGCCCACATCACGCCATTGTTGTTGCAGACTCTGCAAAGACTTGGCCAGTTGGTCCATGTCCATTGTCTGCACCTGCAATTGCCGAAGCTGTTCAAGCAGCCCCTGCTTGGCCAGCAAGTTGGCTTCACGGCGTTGTTGTTCCAGCGCATATTGTTCCCTGACTGGCGCAAACGCCAGTTCACAAGCCAAGTCAAAGGTCTGATTCAATTGCAGATCTTCCTCGGTGTCGAGCTTGCCTAAGGTATTCCATTGGCTGCGCAGTTGTTTAACCTTGTCTGCCTGCGCTTTAGCATCCAGCGGTTTATCAGCCAATGCCTGAATTTCTTCCAGCAGCGCAGGTTTGCGCGGCTGGGCGATATAGGCCTGCCATTCTTTCAGGTTTTCAATATGTTCGCGGACCTGTTCGAACAAACGCTGTACTTTGTCCTGCTCTGTTTCAGGCAGGGCCTGATGCCATTGCTGTACTCGCTGATACATGGACATCGCAGCGTGGAACTTACCGGTTTGCACCAACTCCTGAACTTTGCGCAGACTGCCTCTGACCTTATTCAGTTGTGCTTTGGCTTCCTGATTCAGGGTATGAATAGCGTTTTGCCAGGCCTTGTCCAACGTCTGCCAGTCTTTTTGCACCGACTGCGGCCATAAGGCATCAAACTGACGTTTCAGTGCACGGTAAGCACTGCGTGCTTCCTGCCAGGCTTTTTGCGCCTCATTCAATTCAGCCAAATTGTCTGGCACGGCAACATCCTGCAAGGTGCTCAGCAGTGCCTTGGCCCCTTGCACTGCTTGTTGCAAGGCCGGGAGTTTTTGCAGATCCATTTCGGCCTGATTAAGACGATTTTGCAATGACTCTGTGTCGCGACTGTTGCTGATATGACTCAGCTCAGCCCGGCATTGGCCAATACGCTGGATAAAATCCAGCCTTTGTGGGTCAGTCATTTGCAGCGCAGTATCCTGACTGCTCAATGTCTCAAGCAAACTGCGGGTCTTTGCTATCAACTGTTGCTCGAGTTCAGCCGCTTCACGCTCAGCTTCAGCTTGTTGCCAGGCCTGTTTGACAGACTCGGCACGCCGCTCGGCCTTCTGACACAAATCCTGATACTTCTGACTGATCTCCTCGTTGATTGCCTGTGGCAGCTCAGACAACTGCTGCTGATAAGCAGAAAACTGTGCTTTGAGCTCATCCAGTTGTTGGCACAATAACGGATAATCCTGGTTATCTTTAAGGGCCAGTAACTTAGCCAGGATCAGGCGCAAGTTTTTTTCCAGTTGTTGCTTGTCGATTTTATCCTGGCTTAACTTTTCAAGCTTTTGTCTGGCCAGCGCTACCACGCGGCTATCTTTATGCTTGCGCAGCATGCGTTGCAGGCAGTCTTCGTCCTGTTCCAGTTCAGCCAGTCGCAGCGGCAGATCTGCGTTGTGGCTTTCAAACATTACCCGTTGCCGCAGAGATGCCTTGTTAAGCTTAGCCAGAATTGCCTGACTGAGCGCTGGCTCGTCATGCTGCCATTTTTGCAGTAACAGTTTTTCCAGCAAGCCATGATTGGTACATTCCTGCACAAAGGTCTGACGTTGTTTATCGCTCAGACTTTCCCCCTGACCTTCCAGTAAGGTGGCTTCCACCCGCTGCTGCGCCCTTTTATGAATGCGTTCCTGCTTTTCGGTCTGTGCCAGTTTCCACCACAGGGCAAAACTGTCCAGCCGATCCAGGGCGGCCAGCCTGACGTTAAGATTTTCATCGTTGAACGCCATTTCATGTAACTGCGTCTTGTGCTCTGGCTGGGCTGGGTCTAAGTCCGCAATGGCCGCCTGCCTGACCTTAGGATCAGGATGCTGATACTTGGGACGAAACAAACTTTTAAATATCATCCGCTTTAAACCTGGCAATAGAGGGTTGGAACTGCTGTTTCAATTCTTGTTTAGACTTATGCACTATGCTGCCATCTGCACCAATGGTCATATGCTCATCGGACTTCAGGACCTGAGCCTGATAAAGCATCACCGCCTGCATACTGCTGTCACGCTGTGCTTCACTTAAGGTGGAACCATCAGGCCATTTGCCGGTTTCCACCGCTTGTAGCAAGCGCTGGTAAACCTGCGGGGTCATGGCATTGACCATCTGCTGAATATTCATTAATCGAACTTCTTCATAAAAATCAAACGAATGCGATTGACCACGTACCAGACAAAGCCAATCACCGAACAACTCATGGCAATATTGTACTGCAACTGCCCATGCCAAAGGCAGATGGGACTGCTGTTATTCACCAGATTAAATGACAACTTACAGGCAAACTCGGTCGACGGGCCGTCCCCCCAATACAAAATGGCAAAGCCAGCAATAAACATCAGCATGGCAACCATAGACTGGGTTTGAATGGATTGGGCCTTTTTAAATTTATTAAAGCGCTGCTTACGCAGAATATCGTCTTCACTTGCCGCCCCGGCAGCAAAACCACAATGTGGGCAAGACTTGGCCTTGTCGGAAATCTTCTTATTGCACGATGGGCAATTAGTCAGGGCCATGGTTCCCCCTTTTTTAATGACATAACATAAGCGCGGCCTGGGCCGCGCTTGTTTTATTCCAATCAGGCTTTGTCTTTAGCCTGTTTGTCCTTGAAATCACGCCAGTACTCGTTGACCGTTTCTTTCATTTCCTTATGCAGCACCATAATACCGAACAGGTTAGGCAGGGTCATCACTACAATGGCCACGGCCGCCAGGTTCCATACCAGGGTGGTATCAGAGAATGACGCCCAGAAGAAGCCCGCGACGTAAAACACCCTATATGGCATCACCGAACGGGGGCCAAGCAAATAGGTCATGGCCCTGTCACCGTAATAAGACCAGGCAATGGCGGTGGAGAACGCAAACAATAGCAAGCCGATAGATACGATGTACTGACCGTAGTCGCCAAAAAATCCGCGAGTAAAGGCCAGCGTAGTAAGCTGCGCCGAATGCACCAGCGATTTGCCCGACACCAGAATATTGTCTTTTTGCAGGCGACCGTCCACTACATTCAGGGTTCCGGTGTAAAGGTCTTCTTTGGCATCAACACTAAATACCACCTCTTCGGCAATGGAGCGGGCATTGATAATAGTGAAACCGCGACTTACCGCTTTACCTGCCACCACTTCAATTTTACCGTTGAACGTTTCAACACTGTGCCCCTCTTCTTTGTTGAGGTAGAGGAATAACTGATGACGGTCTTCGTCCCGTTGCTCTTCGTACTGTCCGGCCAGAATCATCATATCGGCGCGTTCAAATTCGTTGTCGAATTTTTCTTTCCAGACACCAGAAGACAAAATCACCAAGCCTGTCAGGGTACAGATAATAATGGTATCGATAAACGGCTCAAGGATGGACACCATACCTTCTGATACGGGTTCGTCGGCCTTGGCAGCAGCGTGAGCAATAGGGGCTGAGCCTTGTCCCGCTTCGTTAGAGAACAGACCACGGTTTACCCCACGGTTAAAGGCATATGCAATAGTAGCGCCCAAAAAGCCGCCTGCCGCTGCTGAGCCGGTAAAGGCGTCAGAGATAACCGACGCAAAGGCCGGGCCTATGTTCTCGACGTTGTACAAAATAACGGCCAACGCACCAATGACATACAGCACCGACATAAAAGGTACGATTTTGGACGTAACTTTAGCAATGCGGTGAATCCCCCCCAGGATGACCAAACCAAGCAATACCGCCAGTACGCCGCCGGTCAGCATCGGTTCCAGGCCAAAGGTTGCCTGCATACCCTGCGCGATATTGTTAATTTGCGGCAGGTTACCGGTACCAAAGGAACTGATTACTGTGGCAATGGCGAACGCAACCGCCAGCCATTTCATATTCAGTCGACGGTCCATGTAGTACATGGGACCACCGGCCATGGTACCGTCTTCGGTTTTCACCCGGTATTTGTGTGAAAGCGTGACTTCAACAAACTTTGTTGTCATGCCCAAAAAGGCGGTGGCCCACATCCAGAACAGTGCAGCCGGCCCACCCAGAAAAATGGCAAAAGCAACACCACCGATGTTCCCGGTACCTACTGTACCTGACAAAGCCGTGGTCAGGGCCTGGAAATGCGTGGTATCGCCGGGCGCACCTTTCTTATCCAGTTTGCCGCTGACGACCAGCCAGGCATGCTTGAAGTAGCGGATCTGGGGAAAGCCCAGATACAGAGTAAAAAACAAACCAACGCCCAGCAGCACATAAGGAAACCAGGCGGCACTTCCCAACATGCCGTCCAGGCTGAGTAAAAACTGATTGAAGGATTCCAACGCGTTCCCCTTTGTTATCGTTATTCAGGTTCAGATGACCATCTGTTGCTAAAATCTGCCCGGCGCGCGTCCAGCGTGCCAGGCACTGCGGCAATACCGCTTATTGTTATAGTGGGAAAGTCAGACTTTCCCTTTTGCTTATTCGGGCTTCCCTACCCTATAGAGTCGTTAAAGCTGGCTGAGTACGGCGCGAATGGCAACCAGTACATCCTCGCCCAGTTTTCTGCTTCGCTGAGGTGACCAGCCATAGGCTGCACAGGGCAACTCAGCATTATCTTTAAACGGCATTTCCAGGGTATAAGCCAGACATTGGTAGTCATTGCCAATGGCATTGGAGCCCACGGTCAGGTTAGCTTCACCTGGCTTATCTTTGGGATAACCGTAGGTATCCTGAAATTCCGGCGTAGCTAACATTAATGCCTGTTTAAAGGTACTTTCCAGATGAGCGAGCTTATCGTTGTAATTGGGCGTACCTTCACCACCGGCGACAAAGTTGTAGGGTAAAGCTTCATCACCATGCACATCCAGGAACATATCAACGCCTGTTTGCTGCATTTTTTGCCGCACATGGTAAACCTCGGGGCTGTTTTCCAAAGAGGGATGCGCCCACTCACGGTTGAGGTTCACCCCTTTGGCATTGGTGCGTAAATGGCCGCGGACCGAGCCGTCTGGGTTCATATTAGGCACCACATAGAACACCGCCTGTTCCAGCAGTTGTCTTGAAAGACCGTCGTCTTCATTCAACAGCCTTTCCAGCAGGCCTTCGATCAACCACTCGGCCATGGTTTCACCCGGATGCTGACGCGCGACAATCCACACGGCCTTTTTGCCGGGTTCAGCATGGCCGATGGTCAGTAATGACATATCGCGACCGTCCAGTGTTTCGCCCAAATGACTTAGTTCGCAGTCAAAAGACGTCTGCGCCCAGGCCAGTAAATCCAAATGACGTTCATATGAATACGGGGCAAAGTAGGCGTAATAGGTGGTGGCATATTCGGGGGTGTGGTCGATCGTGAGGGTATCACCGTCAAACTCGCAGTCCACGCGGAACCACTCCTGACGGTCATAAGACGCAACCGCCTGATAACCCTGCCAGCCGTCTGGGTATGCTGATTTGGCTAAATCGCCAATACGTAGTTTGTGGTTAACCATAGGCTGACTTTCCAGCCTGAAATGGAACCATTGATAAAAGTCAGATTGGTTGTCTTTTTTGATGGTCAGATGGATATCGTCGGGGCACTCAGCCCGCACCACCTGAATATTACCGCTATCAAAATTGCAGCTTATTCTCATTGTAAATATGACGTTAGGTGAATGACCGCGCTAATCTAACATAAAGTGCATCATTTCTCACAAGCTAAAAGGGTCGAACCAGCCGCTTAGCCCCCAATCAGCGCGTGAAACCTAAAGCGCCAGAGCCTGGCGCACTTTCAGGCCGATAGTTGAGCTATAGCCCATATCGCTGGCAACGATGCGATTGTTTGCGTCAAGCAAATAATAGGTGGGGTATCCCAACACCCTGAAGTGCTGCTTTAGCCCTTCGTGGCCCAGCAGAATATCGCCTTTCACCTGGTTATCCTCAACAAATTCAGCCACATCATTGAGCGAGGCATAATCCATTGCCACGCGTTTGATATTAAGCTGCTCGTGATCCAGACCGTCCAAATTACCTATGCTAACTGCACAGATATTGCACCAGGGGGCAAAAAAGTAAATCAGCGTTGGCTTACCTGGCTCTGCCAATTCGGCGGTACCGCCCTGTAGCAGTGGCAAGGCGGTCACGGAAACCTCACTGCCGGTGTCCAGCAAATGGCGTTTCTGCCACTGATAAATGGCCCCCAGAGCCAGTAATAACAGCAGCCACTGCAGGGAGGATAAGAGTCTTTTAGGCATTAAATAAGTATTCACCCTGAAAAAGTCTTTAAACAGACCGTAAAAGGCGAAACTTATTGCAACTTTGACTGAAAAGACAAGGCAAATCCGCCAGGTGGCTGTAAAAAGTAGATACGTTCACCATGTTCATCCATGGGCCCCTGCGGTGACAATCCCTGTTCTTTGGCCTGGGCCGCAAAGGCATCGGCATCGTCCACCAGGATCTGCAACATAAAACCGGCCGGCATATGCTCGGATTGCTGCCAGATTTCTAGCCAACTGCTTCCGGCCGGGAAAATCGCGCCACTGTCACCAAAATCACAGCCATCAAGACGAGGTAACCCCAACTTGTCAAAAAACGCGATCACCTCATCCGCATTATCAGTAATGCGGCAAAAACGTAATCCCAGAATCTGCATCGTTATTCTCCTTAAAAATCTGAGTCTACTTTTTTTATTCGAATTGGCGAATTTTTATTCACCGACTAGAGTCACTTTATCCCCTTTGCTGGAGAATCACTATGGCGTCACGGGACCTAAATGACCTGGTGCCTGAAGTAAAAGTCAAAGCGCAACAAGTAATACAGTTTTGTCGTGATGTTGGTGGCTTTGACTTGTTAATTTACTGCACGTTAAGGCCATTGCAAGAGCAGGCCAGGCTTTACCGGCAGTCCAGGGCCAGAGCGGAAATAGAGGACAAACAAAACAAGTTTCGCCAACGTGGCTTTGGCTTTCTGGCCGATATTATTCACCAGGTTGGCCCTTGTTATGGCCGTCATGTCACTAATGCCGCGCCGGGCGAGTCCTGGCATAACTATGGCGAGGCCTGGGACGCGGTGCCACTGCTGGGTGGCAAACCGGAATGGAGCTATGTGGATGCCAAAGAACACTGGGATATTTATGGTCAGGGAGTCCGAGAAGTCGGTATGCACTGGGCCGGGGACTGGCAAAGCTTTCGCGAATTCCCCCACGCCCAGTTACGCCCGGGTGGCAACCCGTTAAAAACACAACAGCCAGATGAACTGCTGGCCATTTTACGCGGTAATGGTTTGCTTGCTGAGGGGATGTTGGTTTAACCCCTAAATGCAAAATACCGGGACAAGCCCGGTACTTTGCTCTTCAGAGAAGACGATTAGAGTACATCAGTACAATTAGCCCCGGTACCATACCAGCTATTGGGTGGAGATGACTTTTCGTCTGCGGCATCAGCACCGGCATAGTCAAGAATATAGACTTGGCCTTCTGCATCTTCTGTACGCTCAGAACGACCCAGCACTTTAATAATCACACTGGTCCAGGGCGCTCGGTCTTTTGGATATTCGTACTGTAAGGTAACCCGTCCGTTCTCATCGGTGATCGAATCACTGTCTTTGAATCTGAGGCTGCCAACAATACCCGGCGTCAGGAAGGTGTCACCATTAGTATCTTCGTCAACCGTAGCGCTTTGATCCAGTAAACCGTTATCATTGACGTCCTCGCTGACACAAGTGGCGGTGACAACCGGTACCCATACTTCCCTAATACTGTCCCATTGCCAGGTCCCTTTACGGTAATAGCCGCCCTGGCTGTATGGCAGAGGCTCCAGCACGGCACGTAAGTCTTCATTCGCTATAGGCGCACCATCGGAGCCGGTAACGAAAACGGCAAACTCTTTGATATAGGTGGTGTTATCCTCGGGTACCACAACAACGTTGCCCGAACCCAGCGTAATATCAAACGGACGGTTGGCCACAGTTAACAATGTTGAGCTTTCCACGCTACGATTGTCTGCCACCACAGCCTTAATATTGACAGATTCGGCACCGGTGACGGCATTAGACGTAAAGACCACTGTAGCAACCCCGCGATTATCAGTAATAGCGGTTGGCGCAGAAATAGAGCCAGCGCTGGTGTCATCCACGGTAAATTCCACCTGTTTGTTTTTAACCAGGTTACCATCAGGATCCAACACCAATGCGGTAATAGTCGCAGTTTGACCATTAGGACCGACGGTATCCGGCGTGGCATCCACAATAATGCGATCCGCCTGCGTGGCCACAAACTCAACCTGAGCGCGGGCAGTGACAATATTGCCATTAGCGTCCGTACCCTCGGCAGAAATTGCGGCCAGCCCGGCATTACTTGAGCGAATATTGACCGCCGCGATACCACTGGCATTGGTTGTGGCCGTGTGGGAAGAAACAAATTCCCCGCGTGAGGTATTAAAAGCCACCGTGCCACCTGAGTAAGCCACACCATTTTTAAACCAGCGCACACTGATTGAACTGGAGGTATTAATTGGGATCTGTTTAGTTGTGGAAGCAGGTAAGCCCTGAAAACTAAAGTCATCCTGCTGAATGGTAACCGTAAAGCTGGCCTGCGCATTAAGTGCCCGCGCGGTAATAGCATCTTGCCCTGCACTGGTAGCCCGATACTTCACCAGAATCTGCCCATTGGCACCGGTTAACACCGTATCACTGCTTAAATCTGGAAATTCACCACTTTGACTGGTGAGCTGCACTGCCCGTTCAACCAGACCATTTCCGTCTGAATCGGCAACAGTAATAGCAAATTCTGCCTCATCATTGATGATGACCGAAGCCGGACCATTTATTTTCACTGTGGTTCCAACCACCCGAATAGTAAGCTGTGCTGTCTGGTTTCCAGCCGTTGCAGTAACGGTAATATCCCGGTTTTCCGGTTCGTTGCGGGTACTCAGTACATTGTTAGCCAAACCTTCAGCATCGGAGGTCACCAGGCTACTGGCTAGCTGCCCTGAACTGGCACTAAAGCGCACATCAACATCTTCAACCACCGCATTAGATGAATTTTGCACCAGGGCAATCAGTTCAATACCGTCAGCACCTGATGAAGGCAGAATGGTATTCTGGCCTTTGGCAAACAAACTGAGTTTGGCAATATCCACGGATGTTTGATTGCCATCCCCTGCAGAGGTGAGATTCAGGGTAAAGTCATCAGATTCACCGCTGCGGGCAACCACACTAAAGCCACCTGCAACTTCACCAGCTTTAATGCCAATTTCAGCAATGCCATCAGAATTTGACGTGGCTGTGCCGCTGGCAGGATCAAATGTCGCATAGCCATCGGCAGGCATAACAAAGGTGACGAGTTTATTGGCAGCATTGGCACCATTTACCTGAGTTTTGGCTCTGATACGCCACGGCGTGGCAGCACTCAGCGTGCTATTGCTGGGATTCACTTCATTACCCTGGGCATCCACAACAGTAAAGCCGATGGTGACTTCCTCAACCGGTGTAGTGGGATTACCCCCACCATCGGTGCTAAGCGAGCCGCCACCACCACAGGCAACGAGCAGCAGGCTCAATAAATAAACAGCTACGACTTTAAAGGTTGACTTCATTCTTATCTCCCTAACCTCTGATTGTCTTATGGATAAGCCGTTTGTCTGAATTGGGTATTTTTTAATTTCAGCTTATCCGGCAAAATTGTTAGTCTTAGCCGCTTATAACTATAACGACCTGGACATCTATGGCCCACACTGCAACCAAGTACAGTCTTACCACCAGAATTTTCTTCGGCATGCTGGCCGGCATTCTGTTAGGAACCCTTCTTCGAGCTCTGTTTGATGATAGCGGAGATTTTGCCTTCCGGGTATTAGGCCTGGAGGTTTCTACGTATACGCTTCTGGTAGAAGGTATATTTAATATCATAGGTAAAATTTTTATCGCCAGCCTGCAAATGTTGGTGGTGCCGCTGGTTTTTGTGTCGCTGGTCTGTGGCACCTGTAATCTGTCAGACCCAAGTAAATTGGGGCGTCTGGGCGGCAGGTCAATTTTGCTCTACTTATTTACCACAGCGCTGGCCATCAGTTTGGCGGTGTCGTTTGCATTGCTGGTCGCCCCGGGTGAAGGTATAAACCTGGATACCAACACCACCTTCAGCGCTAAGGAAGCGCCTTCCCTGTCTGAGGTGATCATTAATATGTTCCCCACCAACCCCATCAATGCCATGGCCGAAGGAAACATGCTGCAGATTATTGTTTTCTCAGTTTTGTTCGGTGTGGCGATGGCCATGTCTGGCAGTGCAGGCAAACGTTTGGGCGACTTATTTGAAGATTTGAACAAGGTGGTGATGCGCCTGGTAACGATTCTGATGAATCTGGCACCGTATGGGGTATTCGCCCTGATGGCCAAGCTGTTTGCCACCATCGGTTTTGACACCTTTACCAGCTTACTGAAGTACTTCTTCCTGGTCCTCTTTGTGCTGCTGGTACACGCCTTTGTATCTTACCCGTTGTTGCTTAAACTGTTGTCCGGCCTTAATCCTGTGCAACTGATTAAAAAGATGCGCGACGCGGCACTGTTTGCCTTTAGTACGTCCAGCAGCAGCGCTACCCTGCCGGTTACTCTGGAAACAGCACGCAATAAGTTAGGCGTTAAAAATACCGTGGCCTCTTTTACCGTACCTTTGGGCGCCACTATCAATATGGATGGCACCGCCATTATGCAGGGCGTAGCCACGGTATTTATTGCTCAGGTTTATGGGGTGGATTTGTCGGTTTCAGACTATCTGATGGTGATCCTGACCGCGACCCTGGCATCCATTGGCACGGCGGGTGTACCTGGTGTAGGGCTGATTATGCTGGCCATGGTATTGCAGCAGGTTGGTTTGCCGGTGGAAGGGATTGCCCTGATTATTGGGGTTGATCGGTTGCTGGATATGACCCGCACCGCCGTCAATGTCACCGGAGACTGCACCGTGGCCTGTATTGTGGCCAAAAGCGAAGGGGAACTGGACCTGGATACCTACAACAACCCCAATGCCGGTGCCCGTGAGGAAAATGTGGATTTCGAGCACTTCGAGAAAAATCGATAAAGCTCACCGCCCTTCTAGCAACACAAAAAAACCGCAAGTCATTGCGGTTTTTTATATCCAGGGATGGATGGTATGTCGGTGTAGCATGGAGCATTCACCGACGATATCCAGGGATGGATGGGCAGAAAAGCTGCTCCTGCGTTTTCTGCACTTCCACCATCCATGGTGGTCGTATTCCGGTGTGGCATGGAGCACTCACCGACGATATCCAGGGATGGCCACAGGTCGGCGCTGTAAGAACATTCGCCGACACAGCTTTTACAGCGGATGCTGTGATTTCTGCCACCAGCGGCCAATGCTGGACTCGATGGCCAGACTGGCTGCTTTGCCCAGTTTTTCCATCAGGTTTTTCTTACGGCTGTATTTAACCTGGAAGATTTTTTTGTCCTGATTGGCTTTAAGCAAAAAGTCATCTGAGGTCTGTAGCGCGTCCACCAGTTTTAGTTCCAGTGCCTGCACTCCGTACCAGTACTCGCCAGTGGCAACTTTGTCCAGTTCCAGTTCACTGCGATGCTGCTGCACAAAACCTTTAAACAGCTTATGCACTTCTTCCAGCTCTTCACGAAACTTCTGACGGCCCGCCTCGTTGTTTTCACCAAATACAGTCAGGGTACGTTTAAACTCGCCGGCAGTATGCTGCTCCCAATCAATATCATGCTTCTTCAGCAACTTATTAAAGTTGGGAAGCTGGGCAATCACGCCGATGGAGCCAATAATGGCAAACTTGGATGCAATAACCTTATCCGCCACACAAGCCATCATATAGCCACCGCTGGCCGCCACTTTATCCACCGCAACGGTTAGCTTAATGTCGGCGTCGCGTAAACGCTGCAATTGTGAGGCGGCCAGCCCATAGCCATGTACCACACCACCACCGCTCTCCAGACGTACTAAAACCTCGTCCTGGGGTTTGGCAATACATAGAATCGCGGTAACTTCCTCTCTTAGTGAGTCCACTTCGTGGGCATCCATAGAGCCCTTAAAATCCACCACAAATAAGTTAGGTTTTGGCTCGTCGGGTTCAGATTTGTTCTTTTTTTGCTCCTGCTTCTTTTGTTTCTTCAGTGCCTTTTCCTGCTGTTTCCATTCATCCTTACTCAGAATCATCTGCTTAGCATGTTGAGTCAGCTCATCAAGACGTTCAGAAACAGAATGGATTTCCAGCTCACCTTTGTCGGCTTTCTGCCGGCTGGCCAAACCAATAATGCCCCCCACCGCTAATAGCAGGGCAACAACCAGGGTGGCGGCCTTGGCCGTAAAAAGTCCGTATTCGTATAGAAATTCCAAGCTTGATTCTCCAAATTGGTCATGCAGTTGAATGTGGGGACGATGGCAGAAAAAATAAAGCCAGGTCAAGGACCTGGCTTTATGTTTCTACACTTTGCTTGATTACTGGGCAATCACGTCAGTGTTATTGATTTTAATCAGCATACCTTTTGACGCCATAAAGGTAGCCAACTGACGCTGCATTTCTGTTGTCGCGGCGGCGCTTGGGCCAGGGTCTAATATGGAGCTATGCGTACCTTCGGCAAATTGCACCAGACCACTACCCTGAGTATCAGACACAACAGGCGGCCACAATCCCATCAGCTTAGCCAGCGGTTCTGTTCCGGCCAGTGGCAGGCTGGTTTTGTTTGGAATGACCTGGTCAGGAAGACTCACTTCGCCATTAACCTGATTGCCACCCACCACTTCAATCATATGCACTGGGGTGCTGGCCCCAACTGACATGGCATAGTTGGTAGGATCGCCTGCATCAATCAGGGTTTGCGCGGCAAAGGCAAAACTTGAGAAGGTGGCATTAGCAGTGGCTAGTTGAGCCGGGCTGAGCTGCGCTTCAAACAGTGGATAGAAGGCAGAAAGTAATGCTGGCGTCACGGCAGGAATGCCATTGGCCTGCATATATTGCTGCAGCGCCGCCTGAAACTCTGGTGAAGCCTGCGCCATCAGTGAGCCTTTGATTAAAGGACCAAATGAAGGTGATTCCAGCAGGAAGCCCCCTACACCACCACCAGGCATGGCCAATGTAGAAGCCTGCATCTTATACATACCATCAAAGGGAACCAACTGACCACCCAGACTGGTGTTGGCTAAGGCAACTGCACTGGTACCGGTAATGGCCCCCAGCGAATGCCCAAGGAAGGACACATTGGTGCCATCCAGCAAGGCAGGGCTGCCATTAGACAAGTCTACATCAGCATTTAGCCCCAAACGTAAACCCAGAATATCGGCAATGCTCTGACGCAGGTTATCCCTGGCGGTCAGCAGACTGCTCAGATTCAGATAATCAGTGGGCGCACCACCGGTACCGCTTGTGGCGTTAACCACTTTGCCGTCAATGGTAAAACCGCGGCTGCCATGCAAAGGATGGTCGATAGCCACGGTGGCAAAACCTGCCAGCGAGAGCACCCCGGTGGCAGCCAGCATGTCCTCTTTCCTTGAGGTAATACCATGTTGCATGATCACCACAGGCCAGCCTGCTGCAGGTTTACTGATGGCCGGTTGCCCCAATTGCGCGTTGATAATATTGGCGTAATTAGGATCAGGCACGGTAATCTGAACGGTTAGGGATTCTTTTCCACGGCTCTTAGGAATCGGGCTGAACTTGGTCAGGTGGCGTGGGTCGTCAAAATCAATCACACCCGCCGTTTTTAAATCCAAGTCAAACAACTGTCCTTCAGATAAGGCCTGACACTGCGCATTGTAAGGGCCGGTCAGGCCCGCTGCCACAATAGTTCCGATGGCTTCTGCCCCCATGCTTTTAAGCATGGCACCGTTAGTACAGGCGGCGCGCCACCAATCACTGGTAGGTGCGGTTTTACTCAGATAATAATCCAGTTGCATACTGCCCTGACGCATACCTGCTGCGCAGTACATACCCAACTGATTAAATACTTGCGTGGCCGTACCGGCAATTTGCGGATTGGCACTTTGTAAGCCCGCCACCAAACCAGCACAGGTATTCAGGCCAAGGGCGGATATTTGTGTCCACATAGCTTCGCCCAGTGCCCTTGGGGCCAAGGCTGAATACACATCCGGGGCAGCCGCACTACCAATCTGAATAACAGGCAAATACTGAGCTGCTGCGGTTTGCGGGTCCATACCTGCACCGACTGCCTGAGCAAACTGAGCAACCTGCATGGATTTTACTGTTGAAAGGACCTTACCTGCAGATTGGGTTGAAAAATATGCCGCATAAGAGATATCGGTCCGTTCAAACCCCTCACCGCCGAGCAAGGTCATAAAGAAGTTCAGTATATTCTGTAACTGCTTTTGCGCAGCAGAGCTTAAAGGATGCGTTTCTGGGTCCTGCGAGGCGAGTTCCCAACTGGTTGAGCCTTTTACCGGTCTGCCATCGGTATCTTTCAGGTCATCGGTCACCACCAGCATATAGCCCTGCGCGGGTTTGAAAGGCTTAAGCGGAATAACCTGAATGGATTGCACCGCACCACTTTGGCCGGTTGGCAATTGGGCAATATAATCGACTCCCCATTGCAGTTCATCCCCCAGAACACATGGCAATCCTGGAGCACCCGCTTCAGCAGCAATGGCCTGGCACAAGGGCTCCTGGCCTTCCAGTGCCTGAGTAGACTCAAACAAACGAATGGAACTGGCACTGACCGAAGCGCCATCCAGGCTAACGCCACTAGGCACATCGATATCAATTTTAAACGGATGCTGGGTGGACCAGCCGTCCAGTGCAGTTAACGCAGATTGTGGATCCCCGGCATTAAAACCTGAGTCCAGGGCGGTATTGATGGTAAAGTCAAAAAAGTTCGGACTGCGGTTAGATGCCATCAACAAATCGTTTGGTACATTCAGCCTTGGTGTACTGGCACCAGGATCGAACACGATTCTGGCAAAAGGTTTGGCCGGTGTGTTGTCTGCATCGGACTGGATGTCGCTTAATGACTCACCGCCGCCGCAACCAGTCAGCCCCAATACCGAAGCTACTGCAGCGCTGATTACTAATTTTCTCATTGTGTCTCCCCAAAACCTGTTTTTTGTTCTTGTTGCACCAGCCCGACTGGACCTTTCCTTGTCGGCACCTGGGTAAAAACGCACCATCTTGCTTGCGTTTTAGCCAGTCAAAGCAGGGATTTCACTGGGATATCCCAACAAGTATGACCAGTTAAAGTTAATGCAATATTATGGACTTTGCTAGTGATTTGCAAAGTTTTGTTAACTGTTTGTGACAGCCTTGTTGGGCGGTATTTTTCCCGCACAGGATGCTAATTAAGTGCTAAAATCCGCCGGTTTTCATGCATTTGGATGGTTATTCATGCAGCAATATCAAATTCCGGAAAATGCCCTGGCGGGCAAAGTCATACTGGTGACAGGGGCTGGCGATGGCATTGGTCAGGCCGCCGCTCTGAATTATGCCAAGGCAGGCGCTACGGTTATCCTGCTGGGCCGCACAGTGAGTAAGCTCGAAGCGGTTTATGATCAGATTGTGCAAGCTGGTGGACCTGAACCCGCCATAGTTCCGCTCGATCTGAACGGCGCAACGTCCAGTCATTACCAGCAGTTTGCCCAAACCATTAGTGAACAATTCGGTAAATTGGATGGCGTACTGCACAATGCCAGCCTGCTGGGTTATTTGCGCCCTTTTGCGCAAATTGAAGAAAAGGAATGGCAGGAAATTTTGCAGGTCAATCTGACCAGTCAGTTTCTGTTAACACAGGCATTGCTGCCGGTATTGAAGCGGGCGCCGAGTGCGTCGGTGATTTTTACCTCATCGGGTGTGGGAAGGAACGGTCGCGCTTACTGGGGCGCCTATGCCGTCTCTAAGTTCGCCACTGAAGGCATGATGCAGGTATTAGCCGACGAGTACGCCAATTCGCCGATCCGTTTTAATTGCATTAATCCTGGCGCCACACGCACCAAAATGCGTGCGAAAGCTTATCCTGGCGAAAATCCGGAAACGCTGAAAACAGCAGAAGATATTATGCCCTTGTATCTTTACCTGATGGCAGATAACAGCAAAGACGTAAATGGTCAGAGCATCGACGCTCAGCCTAAGGTGTGAGGTGTGAGGTGTGAGGTGTGAGGCAGCTTGATGATTTGCACTCGCGCTCTGACAACTAACCTCTGCTATCTGCCGACTGCTCACTTAAAGCTGACGACGTCAATCCCGTCGGACTCAAGTCCGACCCACAGTGTTTATCGGTGTTTTACAGTTGGAATACATCCCTCCCCACTGTGGGTTGGGTTTCCAACAACTTAAGCTGGCGGGGTCCGACAAAGGTAATCAAGACCAGCCAGCAATCTGTCAGGCAAGACAAGATTATTCCGCCATACAGCAGAATAATCTTGTTAAAAGGCTAAACCTTATTCCTGACCTTCTATTTTGGCCCAGGTATCACGCAGACCAACAGTGCGGTTAAATACCAGTTTATCGGCCTGCTTGTCCTTACAGAAGTAGCCCAGACGCTCAAACTGCAGGGCCTTGCCAGGCTCAGCGCTGACCAGACTCGGCTCCAATATCCCCTGTACCACAGTCAGTGATTCAGCATTAATACTGTCGGTAAAGTTTTCTTCACCGGCCGGGTTTGGCACTTTGAATAATCTGTCATACAAACGTACTTCGGCCGGTACCCCATGACTGGCAGAGACCCAATGAATAACTCCTTTGGCCTTACGTCCATCAGCAGGATCTTTACCCAAGGTATCCGGGTCGTACGTGCAGTATAAGGTGGTAATATTACCCTCTGCGTCTTTTTCAACCCGCTCAGCTTTAAGGAAATAAGCATTTCGTAAACGCACTTCCTTGCCCAATACCAAGCGCTTGAATTTCTTATTGGCTTCCTCACGGAAGTCTTCACGCTCAATGTAAATCTCACGGGTAAAGGGTATGTCACGGCTGCCCATACTCTCATCAGAGGGATGATTAGGGGCACTTAGAGTTTCAACCTGATCGGCCGGATAGTTTTCGATCACCACTTTAAGGGGATCCAGCACCGCCATGGCCCGTGCAGCATTTTGATTCAGATCATCACGGATACAGGCTTCCAGCATGCCCATTTCCACCATATTGTCCATTTTGGTCACACCAATGCGTTTGCAGAATTCCCGCACAGACGCTGCGGTGTAACCACGGCGACGCAGGCCTGCAATAGTCGGCATACGCGGATCGTCCCAGCCATCCACATGCTTTTCGTCGACCAGCTGAATCAGTTTACGCTTAGATAATACGGTATATTCCAAATTCAGCCGGGAAAACTCATACTGGCGCGGTCGGCACTCAATGCTGATATTGTCCAGAACCCAGTCGTATAAACGGCGGTTGTCCTGAAATTCCAGAGTGCAAAGTGAATGGGTAATCCCTTCGATAGCATCGGAGATACAGTGGGTAAAGTCGTACATTGGATATACGCACCACTTGTCACCGGTCTGATGGTGATGGGCAAACTTGACCCGGTAGATAACCGGATCGCGCATACACATAAAGGGCGAGGCCATATCAATTTTGGCGCGCAATACACAATGCCCTTCGGCATATTCCCCTGCCGTCATTTTGGCAAAGTGGGCCAAATTTTCTGCCACGGATGTATCGCGATAAGGGCTGTTTTTACCAGGCTCTTTCAGGGTGCCGCGCAGCTCACGCATGGCTTCCTGACTGGAAAAGTCCACATAAGCCAGCCCCTTTTCGATTAGTTCCACGGCGTAGCCGTGCAGGCGCTCAAAGTAATCAGAGGAATAGCAAATCTCACCGTCCCAGGAAAAACCCAACCATTTAACGTCACTTTGAATAGAGTTAACGTAATCAATGTTTTCTTTCTCGGGGTTGGTGTCGTCAAATCTCAGATTGCACTGACCCTGATAATCCTGAGCCAGACCGAAATTGAGGCAAATGGACTTGGCATGACCAATATGCAGATAGCCATTAGGCTCTGGTGGAAAACGGGTATGCACATGATCATGTACACCTTCTGTCAGATCCTTATCAATGATTTGACGAATAAAATTGGTCGGACGAATGTCTGTCTCGGCCATTACCACCCCTGTCGTTATAGGTTTATTTAAAAGGCTGGCATTATACCAGTTTGTGGAGGGATTACAGCAGCCTTGTGTTGAGTAGGTTGATGGATTCTAACTGACATCTATGTAACCCCTATTGATTACTTAGCAAAAAGTAACTAAATTTGGTTACATAAAGAAAAGTAACCACAGGAGGTTACATGGGAATATCAGCCAATGCCGTACTCACAGGGGATTTGGTCGCCTCAGGCCAGGTACCCAGTGATCAATACGATGCCCTGCTCTACCACCTCGACCAGACTCTGCGATATCTCAATGAAGTATACGCGGGCCAATACAACATCTATCGGGGCGATGCCTTCCAATTACAGTTGCACACACCCAGAGACTGGGCAAATGCCATGTTGCTGCTAAGACTCGCCATGAAAAGCCGCCAGCAGGATTGTCGCTTAGGTATAGGTATAGGCTCGGTCAGCAACCCCAGACCAGACATAAAAAGTGCCACAGGTGAAGCCTTTACCCTTTCTGGCACCAAACTGGATAGTCTTCCACAGGGGCAACTGTTAGGCATCGGCAGCACAAATGAGCGATTTAACTGGCATGCCGGAATTCATCTGAGGCTGACAGACGCTCTGCTTCAGCAAATGACAGCCCGCCAAGCCCAGGCACTGTTTGAATACCTGACCCTGGAAGACAAGAATCACCTGGCCGTTGCCAAGCGCCTGCATACTTCCCGGGTGAATGCCACCAAGTTGCTAAACCAGGCACACTATGATCTACTGACAGACGCGATCCGCTACTGTGAACAACTGACAGACAGGTATTTTCATGGATGAACTGTTACTCCTTCTCGGCCTGCTTAGCGCCCACCTGCTTGGTGACTTCTTTTTGCATCCACTCAGTTGGATTAATGACAGGCTAAACCGCCACTATCGTTCATCTAAGCTTATCTGGCATGCCTTAGTGCATACCCTGTTAAGTTGGCTGGTGTTGTTTATCTGGGAATGGACTTTTGGCTGGGGACCGACTTTCTGGCAGCCGCTGTGGCTCGCCTTATTACTCGGATGCAGTCACTATGTTATTGATTTAGCTAAATCTTATTGTCCTGTCCATACCCGTTACTTCCTGCTGGATCAGTGCTTACACCTGACCATCATATTGTTGATTGCCATGCAATTATCACAAAGCTGGCATTGGCTTAAATGGTGCTGGGATTGGCTGCTCACGCCAACACATCTGATCGTGCTGATAGCCTACCTGCTGATATTACGTCCCAGTTCGGTACTTATTGCGCTGTTATTACGCAACTGGACACTGGATGTCACCGAAGGCAGCCTGCCTAAAGCAGGACACGCCATAGGTTTGCTTGAGCGTATACTGATTCTGACCTTTACGCTGTTAGAGCAATTTGCTGGCGTCGGCTTTCTGCTGGCGGCCAAATCTGTCTTCCGTTTCGGTGATCTGACTCACCAGAAAGACCGTCGCCTGACTGAGTATGTGATGCTCGGCACCTTACTCAGTGTCACTATCAGTTTGTTGCTGGGTATCCTGACTTTGCGCCTGGTTAATGGCTTGGTGTGAGGTGCGACGTGCGACGTGCGAAAAGGTATCAGAATAACCTGTTGATATATAAATATTTTCACTTTTTTGTGATAAAAAAGAGCAATCATGCTTCATTGTTGTTGGGCTGAAGCCCAACCCACAGTGGGTCGGAATTGATTCCGACAGGGGGAAGTGGTCAGTAAATCAGTCGGCAGTTAGCTGAATTAAGTGGTCAGATGGCAGAAATCCGTTGACAGAGCATGAGCGCGAGGCAGACTAAACTGCCAATGATAACGTTTTCAGCATAGATAACCGGCAACATACACTCAGCACTATAGCGCCTGACCTCACACCCAAGCCTCTCAGGTTACTTTTAGTTACTTTTGTATTTAGCGAAGATTAAAAGTAAGACAAAACAAAGAAAAGCCTACGAAAAAAGACTAACAGAAAAGTAACCAAAGTCGGGCTAGTACCTTATTAAACTGTTGCACAGATGCATTGCTTGTGTAATCGTTTACAGCTCTGTCTGTTTAGTCGTCATGACAGGTTGGAATTACAAATTTGAACTTCTTGTATCAACAAATAAAGCACTATTTGTTATTGGAAAAGGGACATTTTACCGACTCCGACAACAGAACATGGAAGCTCAGTGCCCTCAGAGTCATTTTGCTTAGCGGCACGATACTGACCCTACTGATATTAACCCATTCATCCTACGTAGCCTACTCACTGGACATGCCCTTTGTACTGGCCATTACCTCGACTTTTTTCGTGCTGCTCGTTGCCATCCTATGCATGGGAAAATCACTAACCCATCTGGCCGCAGCGGGTCTGCTGTTGATGGTGGTGCTGGCTTGTATCTCAATCTTGTTGTTTGTGCCGGACTTTGAAGCAGCAAAATTCGGATTACTGTTTCTTTTCACGTTGCCGTTATTCGTGCGTTTGTTTTTCAGCAACAAAGCGGCACTTGTCGCCATGATGCTGAACCTGATCCCTTATGCCTTACTAATACGCAACGCCCCACTGCCACAACTATTCGACATAGATATCAGTCTGCCGCAAACTCATACCTATCTCAGCTCGCTGGTGTTTCTGTTTTTCAATTTTTGCTTACCTCTTGCGCTGATGCGCTTTTTGACCACCCTGGATAAGCAATCCGAGGTTCTGGCACGACAAAGCAGCAAGCTTGCCGCTGTGGTTAATCGCTATCAGGAGATTTTTGACAATGGTGGCACGGCGTCTTTTTTTTGCGATCAGCATGGCACAATACTACAGGCTAATCAGGCGGCCCGTGATCTGATTAAACAAGCCGGTGGTCAGCGAAACTCGCTGCAACAACTATTTCAGTTTGACGAGCCCCTAAGTGCCAACAAGAAAATCCGCGGTAAACTCAAGGTGCCACCCCATGATCATTATGAATTGCAACCAGCCAGTCTCGTCCATCATAAAAAGCAACTCATCCACTGCCATAACATCTCGCAGCAGGATAGCTTCAAACGCTTGTACTTTCTCGACAGCCTGACTGGGCTGCGTAATCACAACTTCTGGTATGAACGGGCCTTTTTACGCTTAAAGCGGCCAAAAGCGCTCTTTTTGCTGAAACTGACAAACCTCAGGGAAGTCAATATTCAACATGGCCTGGATATTGGCGATCAGTTACTGATTGAACTCACCCGGCAATTACGCCGCAAACTACCCCAGCAAGTCCATTTTTACCGCTTCCCCGGCGCAAAACTGATGTTGGCGGTGCCGTCTGAACTGTTTCATCATATTGCGCCTTCGAGTTGGCTAACCCAGCAATTACCCGGTTTTATCAGCCTGTCGATCAACGAGGGTTACCTTGACTTGCTACTGGACTGGCGTGCCGGTATCAGTCAACACCGTCAGGGCAGCCCTGCCAACCTGCTGATGGAAGAGTGCGCTATCGCTCTGAGTCGCACAGACAGCAAGCATCCGGTGGTGGAATACGAACAGATCTACAGCCGCTCTATTCATAAGAACAGTTTGCTTCGCGACAAGGTGAAACAATATCTGGATGAACGCGCCCTGGAGCTCTGGTTACAACCGCAATTTAACGTACAACGTGAGGTCATTGGTTATGAGGCGTTGGCCAGGATCCGCCAGCAAGCAAACCAAACGGTACTCACCCCACAGCAATTTCTGCCGCAGATTGACCAACATGACTGGCATGTACAATTTTCCAGTCAGGTCCTGAGCAAAGCCATTGAAATGCTAAGTCACTGGCCACCCCAGTTAAAGGCCGTGCCTTTGGCGATCAATCTGGCAGGACCAGAAATTCTGGATGACAACTTTTATGCCAGGCTACTTCGCTACTATACCGAAAGCAGTATGCTACGCCAGCGCCTGGAACTGGAGATTACCGAAACCTCAGCCATGGCCAGTCATGATGAAACCCGCAAACGCCTGACTTGTCTGGCCCAGCTAGGTGTGTGTGTGATTATCGATGACTTTGGCACTGGTCATGCTTCGTTGTCACAACTCATTGATATTTCAGCTTCGACGCTGAAAATAGATCGTGAATTTATTAATGGTATCCCTCATTCTCAGCGACACCTGAAATTAGTCCAAGCCACTCTGGAACTTGCAACAAAACTTAATTTGCAAGCCATAGCCGAAGGAGTAGAAACAAACGAACAGTTGGATTTACTGATATCTATGGGCTGTGACAGGTTTCAGGGTTATCTGCTGGGTAAGCCGATGCCATTGGCATACTGGACCGCCAATGCCGCTCAGCTCGTATAACCACAGCATTAGATTAACTATGCTTCGGTAAGCGGATCTCAAATACCATACCGGCTTCCTGCCCTTTGTGCTCTATACGGCCGGTCAGGATATGAAAAACCGAGTTATAAATCACATTTAAGCCCAACCCCAGCTTACCCTGCCCCAGCTTACTGGTATAAAAGGGCGTGAAAATCTTACTCTGGTGTTCCTTTGCCACGCCGCAACCGTTGTCCCTGAATTCAAGGTATACCCACCTGTCATCCTGGCTTAGCCTGATGCAGATTTGTGGCGCTTCGGTATCAGCAAAGGCATGCTCCATGGCATTTTCCACTAACAGGTAAATCACCTTTAACAAGGTATCAGGAAAGGTTACCACCTGCACATCCTCACCCTGCAGTAGAATTGGCACTTTACTGTAATCTTCAATCAAGGGAATTTTTTTACCAAGAAAAGCCTTAAGTTGCAGGGCCTCAGGTTCAGATTTTTCCATGGACGCGGAAATGGCTTTAAATTTTTCCACCATCTCCACCACCCTGCCGGTGCTTTTTTGAATCACCATGCAAATTTCCCGCGATTGATGCAGAAAATCCTGCATTTGCTTAATGCTGATTTTTTTAGCGTCAAACTGTGTTTTGAGCATATCCAACTGATTATCAAAACAGCTAACTGAGGTGGTTATAGAGCCCAATGGTGTGTTCAACTGATGTGCTAACCCCACCACCAATGTTGACAATGCGGCGATTTTTTCTGACTCCACCAAATGCCGCTGAGTTTCACGCAGCTCATGCAGGGCCATCGTCAGTTTATCTTTCTTGCGCCGGATACTGGCGATATACCACCAACTCAAAGATAACAATAACAACACCGCAATTGCGCCAATACCCACCTCGATACGAAACGCTCTATCTTCTGCTTCCTCCAGGGCTAACTCCCCTTTCATACGGACTATCTGTGCTTCGCGGTCGGCCAGATCGATTTGTGCCATAACAAAGGCCAGGTTAATGCTGTTTTGCCGCGCCATCACATTCTTGTTCGCGACTGCCACCGCATCAGAAGCAGCCAACGCCTGTTGATACTCGCCGTTCACTTCGGCAAGATGGCGCTGCAGTTGATAATATCTCAGCCATAACCTTTCAGATTGCAGCGATTCCAATAACGGCCTGGCCTGTACTAATCGATTATTCGCCTGTGTCAGCTCGCTTTTTGTTAAATGCAACTCGATGAGCAAAAAAAGTGTTTCGAGCATAGGATCTTTGAGCTCTTCCCCGGCAAAGCCTTGTAACGCCTCCTCAAACGACGCTTGTGCCTTAGCAAGCTCACCGCTGCGCATCTGTAATTCCCCCTGCAGCTTCATGGTGCGCAGCAAGTATTGCTTGAGCTGGTGCTTTTTTTGGATTGCCTGAGCGTCAATCAACAAGGTTCGAGCGACCTGCAGTTGATTCTGGCAAATCGCCGCCCTGATCATGTTAATCAGGGCAATCGACTGACTTAGTGGATCGGGATGCGTCTGCAGGTAGGTCAGATAGCCCTGCAATAACGTAGCGGCTTCGGCGCAACGTCCCAGCTCAAGGTAGAGCCCGGCAATATTGTTCTGACTCTGATGCACAAATCGCGGCCGATCAGACTCCCTGGCCAGGGCAAGAGCCTGCTGGTGTGACTGCAAGGACTGTTCATATAACCCAGCCTTTTCGAATGTATAAGCAGTCAGATTATGGTAAGCGTAATTAAGAAAAGGATCGGACGCCTCACTCAGCAACTCTTTCATCCTGGCGAGCGTGATAATCGCCTCTTCCAACTGATCTAACTCGGCCAGAAACCAGGCCTGGTAATTAAGTAACTGGACTTGCTGATCCACACTGAATTGACCTTCGGGCGCCCCCAGTTGCGCCTTTACCTCAGTAACGGCTTCAAGCGGTGAGTGGCTGAAAAGGTCGCGTAAGCTGTGCCGGAGTGCATCAAATTCATTCTCGCCAATGGCCACTGCCGAACCAGAGTAAAGCAAAACAAGCACAAGCATCAAACGCGCTATCATTATCGGTATCCTAATTCAGTGAGGTGCTTGCCCCCGCCCACTTTCCATAAGAACAGCCTTAAGGCAATTGGTCGGCAAAGCCAGTGTATTGCGTCCTCGGCTAACACAATGATAAGCAGTAATTCAAAAGAAATAACAAGTGAAAAGCAATAAAAAAACAAATATTCGAATCGGTAAGAAACCCCACCCCTCAGGCATTCTGTTTAGCTGGTTTAGCCTCATTTACCTGAGTGTTATCCAGCGTATCGGCCAAGCGCGTACAGTTTCGGCCACTTTCCTTACTTTGATAAAGTGCGCCGTCAGCTTCTGCCAGCAAGAATTCCAGGCTTTTGCTCTGGCCTTTATCAACGAAACTGACACCTACGCTGGTTGTCACACTAATCTGTCGGCTATCGCTAAGCGTAACGGGCTGTGTGGCAACAGCCAAACGGATTCGCTCGGCAATTTCTTTGCAAACTTGTACCTGACAGTCATTGAGCACCACAGCAAACTCTTCACCCCCCATTCGACCCAGTTGATCCGTTGGGCGCAAACAGTTTTGAATGCGCCGGGCAACCTCACAGAGCACCTGATCACCTGTTGCATGGCCAAATCGGTCATTCACCTGCTTAAAATGGTCTAAATCAATCATCAGTACACCATGCGGAAATTGGTTCTGCGCCAAAATCCGCTCCGCTTCCTGGCAAAATGCAGCTCTATTACCTGCACCTGTTAATGCATCATGCATACTCACATAACGTAACTGCGCCATCAGTTCATTACGATGATTAGTGACGATAGACAACATAACAGGTGCAATGGCCACCACCGCCGCACCCAGTCGGATCGAGAACAGCGCAGCATCATCAATACCAGACACATTGTGATGAAAGCCGCTATCGGAGAGTGTCAGCAGCGCCAGTAAACTACACAACAAGGTTAGGATAGCGGTGGGAAATACCGAATACACCAGCGCACACCAAAGCAGCGCCAGAACTGGAAAAGCGACGGCACCTGGCCCACCAATAGTCAACATAGCCAGACATGACAGCAATACAGCCAAAGCAGGCAGGATGTCTTGTTTTCTAAACTGCCAGTGACATCCCGCTGAGTCCTCTCGTTTTATCGGCGCCGTCAGAAAAATAGGTAGAATGGCCACATAGTTAACCACTTCGGTTATCCACCAGAAAGTAAAGCCGCTGAGCATGCTACCATCAAACAAATAGGGATTAGCCAGCATCCCAACCAGACCCGCAGCGGCCCCGCCACCGGCTGCGGCTAACAGCAAATACAATATAGAGATGGGATGGTGCAGTCCCAGAACATGGTCAGAGACGCGTGACAAAATCAGATAAGCCGCCCAGATGCTAATCAAATTAGCACTATTAAGAATACCCGCCTGGATCCAGCCTGAGCCAGTCAATAAATCCGCCATCATTAATGCGGCTGCACCGGTTAACCAACCTCGCCAGTTCGCGGTACCCGGCACTCTAAGCATAAAACCAAGCATCAATGCATTAACGGGCCAGACACTGGCAAGCAAACCTATCGGGCGCGTCCAGATCCCTAAAAAACACCCGAACAGAACCAATAGAAATAAGGCAATATATGCCTGCGTACTATGAGGTAAGAATTGTAATTTTAACCAGGTCACGTTAAGGCTACAACACATCAAAGAAGCTACTATTTATAGCATACGGCGTTATTGTGACTATATCTATCGGCTCATACCACAGCGCATCTGTCCCTTATTAAAATTTGAGGAAGTACAATACCAGATTCAACACGCTGAAAACCGTTCCAGTCGTAAGACGCGATTTAATTCTCCATTGACGATTCTCCCTGACAGCTCAAAGAGCAATGACAAACAAAACGTGCTGTTTACAGCGAGGGGAGCAACATTATTGTGGCTGCAGCCAATACCAAAACATTACCCTCCAGATCAACGATCTTGCCTTTTAACGTCAGCGTTTTCTTGCCGCCTGCCTTTGGATTAATCTGCTCAATCTGCCATTCCATCGTGATTGTCTGACCGGCAAGAATAGGTGCGGAGAATTTAAAGTTCATTTCTAAACCCAGCATGGGGCTGAATACAGAGAAATGGCTGGGAAGCATAGCTGAAAACAAAGCAGATATCGCACTACCACTGGCAATCAGCCCGCCAAAGCGCGTCTTTGCAGCTCGCTCGGCATCATGGTGAATATAGTTCATATCTCCACAGGCCAATGCCCCTTGGCGGATATCTTCTTCTGCTAAGGTCAACGTCTTAAAAAAGCGATAACCTGGGTAAAGTACCGTATCCATGATGGCCATATCCTATGTTTTTGAACCAGCATGACGCCAGGTCACAGCCAGTTGAATCATTCCCGACACCAGGCACAGCATTATAATCAACATAGACAATGGCAGGTTAAATCTTTGCGATTCAAACAGGGCAAAAGTGGCATGAATCAACCCGGTCAGCACACCAAGACCAGCACAGATATAAGAACATAAAAAACCTGATTTATGTCCCTTGATAACATTGGCATACCCAATTAGCAAAAAGGGTAACACCGCAATGTTAAATACCAGATAGCCCTGAGTACCGCCAGGGAGATGAAACATCTGCCATTCCTGCCAATAAGCCGCATCTATTTGGTGAAAAATTAGCAGGCTCAGGGTCATTAAATAAACATTATCTAAGCGCATCCCACATTTCCGTTGCTGGTTTCTACCATTCTTAGCATTCGCTTAACTATATCTCTTTTGATAATAAACAGTCACGACGCCAACCGCAGTTTCAACATTCCAAGCCCCGAAACATAGATAAGCGGAATAAACAACGATACCAGCCGCTCTTAGTCAGCGCCGGACAAATAAGTATGCGGGTCAACAAAAAACGCCTTTTTATATCCCTGAGTTGCACCGTCAATGGCCCAGGGCACCGGGAGCAGACGTAAAATGGCGTAATGCAGGTGCGGCGCTTTACCCTTAGCATTGCCGCTATCCCCCACTTTGCCTATCAGGTCACCCACACCGACAAAACGCAACGGCGCTGTCTCTATACTGCTTAAATGCGCAAAATAGTGAAAACGCCATTTGGGCCCCAATACCACCACGACGTTGCCACCCCGGCTGAATGTACCTGTGTATAACACAATGCCATTTGTGCTGCTGATTACAGCACGGCCAGTTTCGGCAAAGATATCAATACCTTTGTGTACGCCGGATAACCCCCAAGGCTCATACCAGAACGACTGTGGATGCCAGTCTGCTTTGCTTGCGCCCTTGACCGGAATTTTCACCGGCTCAGGTATAAAAAAGCCTGCCCCCAGAAGCAATAACAGCAATAAAACACTTTTTTAACCTTTAACATCCTGACATTCCCTTCCCGAATAGCGTTATTGCTGCATAAACTGCTTAAACAGTACCCCCGCCTGAGTACGATTAATTACGTTCAACTTACGCAAAATAGCAGAAACATGCTGCTTAATGGTGGTTTCCTGAACCTGTAGCTCCCAGGCAATTTGTTTATTTAACAGACCGTCGGCCACCATTTTCAGCACTTTAAACTGATGTGGGGTAAGTTGACTAAGTTGATCGGCAAAATCCCGCTCCGCACTGGCTGAATTTTGGGTCAGCACAGCTTTTAGGTTTTCCGGCACCCATTGTTCGCCGTCCAGTACCGATGCCACTGCTTGCTCAATGCATTCAAGCGGCGCAGACTTTGGCAGATAGCCACTGGCACCAAAATCCAGGGCACGACGAATGGTGTCCGGATTTTCTTCCGCGGACACAATCAGCACCTGCACTCCCGGGTAACCATTTCGCAAGCTGGTTAGGCCTGTTAAGCCCTGATTACCAGGCATATTCAAATCCAACAGCACCAGTTCTACATCATGGTAGCGGGCCAATAATGTCAGGGTGCTGTCCAGACTGTCGGCTTCCAGAATGTCACCACCCAGGCTATTTAATAACGCCTGCTTCATAGCACTGCGAAATAACGGGTGATCGTCGGCAATAACCGCTCTGATTGGTTGGGTCATATTGGTAATACCTGGCTCCATAGACCTTTACTATCTTTCAGGTTGTCAGTCAGATCAAGAAGGGGCGGTTCCCCGCCCCTGATATCCTGTGCCTGTTTAGAATCGGTAACCAACGGTCAGGCTGACCGTTCTGGGATCACCGTAGTATGCTGCCAATGTGGTATCGCCACCAAAACCGGGTAAGTAGCCACCATCCGGATTTATGCCGCCAACAAAAGAATAGCCACCCACCATGTATTCCTCATCGGTCAGATTTTTAGCATGCAAGCCTGCATACCAATTGCCTTCCAGGCTTTCCCAACTGACACTGAGGTTAACCATACCGTACCCGTCCTGTTTGAGGATGGCATTGTCTTCAAATAGGATATACTCATCGCGGTAGTAATAACCACCGTTAAACATAACCGGTCCAAAGTCTGTATCCATAACGTATTTAGCTGACAAGGCAAGGGTATAATCTGGTGTATTTGACAGCCCAACCAATGGTGTTCCTATGCTTTCATCCTGTTCAAGGTCGGCATCCAGATAACCAAGCGCCAGATCAAACGTCAGATTATCAGTGGCAACATAGGTGACTTCTGCTTCCAGGCCCTGGACTTTGGATTTTGCCGCATTGCCCAGGTTCTGCCCCAATATGGTAGGGTCATTAGGGTCTGCTTCCACCACTATGTATTGTCGGTCTTTGTGATCCAACCAAAACAGAGTAATGTTGGTTCGCCACTGCTGATTCCAGTCTTTCTTCATACCCAACTCAATAGAATCGGCAATTTCCGGGTCAGCGGCTCGTTCGTTGGTGCTGGCTCTGGGGTTAAAGGTACCGGACTTAAAACCCTGCGCGTAGCTGGCGTAAAACATGGTGTCACGGTCCAGTTGGTATTCCAGCCCCACGCGCGGGGTAAACCGATTCCAACTGGCCTTTTTCGGTGCATCTAACACGCCGTCACCATCGGTATCCACACCCAGACTCATGGGTACCCCAGTACCATCGGCTCTGGTATAGCCATCGACCCAACCACTGTAAGGGTAGGCGGCACCGGGTAGGAAGCCATAAAACACAGTGGCTTGCTTCTCTTCACGGGTATAACGGGCGCCCAGTGTCAACGACAGCTTGTCGGTCATATCAATACTGCTTTGCACGTAAGCGGCATATGCTTCGCTGTTATTGCAACCCGATGTTTCCAGGGTGACACCTAACCCGCCAAGAATCGCATCAAACAAGCCACAGGATTCACTATCATAGGCATACAAGCCACTCACCAGGGTAAAGCTCTCTCCCTGATAATTTGCCTGCAACTCGTGACTGGTATTCTCATCATCATACACCGCTGGCACATCAAAAAGGTTGATACCAGTATTGTCAAAGTCGATGTTGGTCGGTGAGTCACTCTTTCTTGAGGCTCCGATGTATTTAACCGATAACGCATCACTAACATCCCAGTTTACCGTCAAGCTGAGGCCTTCCAGTTCAACCTTGTTCCAGGTCGGCAAGCTGGTGTAAGAATCATATTTGCTGTCTGGAATGGGGGCGTCGGTCAACAGGCTGGGTACCAAACGATAACCGCCTTTGGCGTTGGAATCGTCGGTGGTTTTGTCCCAATTCAAACGCATAAACCAGTTATCAGCAGGATGAAACTCTAATGTCAACCGGGCTGCCTTGATGTCTTTGTTGTAGTTTTCCTGGTCTTGGCCATTCGGTGCCACCAAAAAATTGCCATAACCGTCCCGATTCAGGTTGCCATAGCCAAAACCCAGAAACAGTTTGTCTTCTACCAGGGGTATCTGGCCCGTCAGTTTGATGTCTCGCTGGCTATAGCTGCCCAATGTCGCCTGCGCATTGAATTCAGCACCACCGGACATTTCTTTGGTCACATACTTAACCGCACCGCCCACGGTGTTTTTACCATACAGCGTACCTTGCGGTCCCCGCAGTACCTCTATTCGTTGTACATCTAACAAGTCCAGTACCGCGCCTTGTGGACGGGCCATATACACATCGTCCACATAAATGCCAACACCTGGTTCGTACCCCCATAAAGGGTCTTGCTGCCCCACCCCACGAATAAAGGCTGTTAGGGTTGAGTTCGTGCCGCGGCTGGTTTGCAATGTGGTGTTAGGAGAAAACTGCTGCACTTCAGTCAGCACTGAAATACCTTTTTCCGCCAACTCCGTGGCACCAATAGAGGTGACCGCAACAGGCACTTCCTGCAGACTCTCAACGGTTTTACGGGCCGTTACCTCAATGCGTTCCAGTCCTTTAGCCACCTTGTCCGGTTCCTGCGCATAAGTGGCTAAGTTGGCTAGTGCAGCAGCCACTGCCAGGGTACAGGCTGTTTTATTCGGGCGTTTCATATTCATACCTTCTCGTGCTTGAGCAATACAGAGTTGTTTATTTTTTGTTGCATTTGTTAACAAGGTCATGGGTACTCTAGAACAAAGTGACCAAAAGGTATTCTGTACCATAGTACTATGGGCGCATCCGCTCTGCTGGCTCACAATGCAGAGGTCCTGTATTTGCTTAACAAAGGTCACAGGAGTCTGGCGTCAACCGGCGCACTCCAGCGTTAACAAACCGGGCTAAGGCCCGGAGTAAATTAAAGGACAGCTTATGTTGAGTTTGACAGGTCTGGTGGGCGGCTTAGTGCTGCTGATTATCCTGACCATTCGCGGGATGAATTTGTTTATTGCCGCCCCCTTATGCGCCCTTATTGTGGCGCTGACCAGCGGCCTGCCGGTGTTTATCGGCGAGGGTAATTTTGTGGTTACCTATATGAATGGCTTTTCTGGTTTTATTGCTGCCTGGTTTTTTATGTTCCTGCTGGGTTCATTGTTCGGCAAGTTTATGGAAGATACCGGCGCAGCCGATGCCGTCGCACGCTGGATAATCAACAAATTGGGCAAGCAACATGCGGTGGTCGCGGTGGTGCTGGCCTGTGCCATTCTGACCTATGGCGGTGTCAGTGTCTTTGTGGTGGCCTTTTCTGTCTACCCTATGGCACTGAGTCTGTTTAAAGATGCTAACTTACCGCGGCGTTTTATTCCCGCCGCTTTGGCCTTTGGTTCTGTGACCTTCACCATGACCTCGGCAGGTTCACCGGAAATTCAAAACTGGATCCCAATCAAATATCTGGGTACCTCCCCTTTTGCGGCCTGGGAAGTCAGTCTGATAGTTGCCCTGTTTATGGCCACCATGGGCTTTTACTGGCTAAAACATATGATTGCCAAGGCCGTCAGCCGCGGGGAACATTTTGAAAGCCATGCGGGCGATCCTGAAATTGCTGAGCGTGATTATCCCCATCCATTAACAGGCGTCGTGCCGCTAGTTGTTGTATTGGTTCTGTCTTTTACCCTGCATGAAAGCCTGCAGCAGATGGCGCTGATTGTGGCCCTTGGCGGCGGCGTGTTAAGCCTGATGGCGATAAATTTCAAACATTTTCATAATCTTGGCGCCGCCATCAGTGTGGGAACCACCGGTGCATTGGTGGCCATAGGCAACACCGCAGCCGTCGTGGGGTTCGGCACTATTGCCAAGTCCACCCAGGCATTTCAATCGGCGGTTGAGGTGATGACCAGTCTGCCAGGTAATGAGCTGATCGGTGCTGCCGTGGCGGTGAGTGTAGTGGCTGGCCTGACCGGTTCGGCCTCCGGCGGACAGGCCATCGCGCTGCCGCTGATAGCACCACACTATCTTGACCAGGGTGTTAACCCGGAACAATTGCATCGCATTGTGTCGATTTCGTCCGGTGCACTCGACTCCCTGCCCCATAACGGTTATGTCGTTACCACCATCCGCGCCATTTGTAATGAAACCCATCAGCGCGCTTACTGGGCGGTAGGTGCCCTTACGGTGGTGGTGCCACTGATAGGTCTGGCGATGGCTGTGGCCCTATTTAACTGGCTGTAGGACGCATCATGAAAAACATACTGCCCCAAGGAAAATACTGGATAGCCCTGATGTTTTTAATCATACCGCAGGTTCAGGCATCTGACCTGATAACCCACAAGCAACGATTTGAAATACCGGAATTTACCACCTTTGGCGGTAAAACCATTAAACAGCTGCAAGTTGGCTGGGAAAGCTATGGAGAGCTTAACGCCGACAAATCTAATGTCATTTTGATTACCCATTTCTTCTCGGGCAGTTCGCATGCCGCCGGTAAATATGCGCCATCCGATGAAGCCGTTGGTTACTGGGACGCCATCATAGGGCCGGGCAAAGCTATCGATACCCGTCGATTCTTTGTCTTAAGTGTGGATACTCTGGTGAACTTCAATGTGCATGACCCCAAAGTGATTACCACCGGGCCTGCCAGTATCAATCCAGACACCGGAAAACCCTGGGGGCTGGACTTTCCGGTGGTCACCATCAGGGATTTTGTCAATGTGCAAAAAGCCTTACTGGAATCATTGGGAATTCAATCCCTGTATGCCGTAGCCGGGGCATCCATGGGCTCCATGCAAGCACTGGAATGGGCAACCGCCTACCCAGACTGGGTACCAAGAATGATCTCGGTGATAGGCGCTGGTCAGTCAGATGCATGGACAGTTGCCGCTCTGGAGCATTGGGCACAACCGATTAAACTCGATCCCAACTGGCAACAGGGCAATTACTACGCCGGTGAACCACCCATGGCCGGACTGACTGCCGCGCTGATGCTGCTGACCCAGCAGGCGCTCTACCCTGATTTTTTCAATCAAAGTAACCCTGATCACAACCCATTAGAAGCGGCACCGCTTAACGATATCCGTCAGTCCCATCAGGTGGTGAACTGGCTGCGGGATATGGCTGCCACACGTGCCACCATCACCGATGCCAACCACATGTTGTATCTGATCCGCGCCAGTCAGTTGTTTCTGGCCGGACAGGATAAGCCTCTTGCCCAGGCCATGCAGCAGGTAAAAGCAAGGACCCTGTTTATTCCTGCCAGCCACGATCTGCTGCTGATGCCTTATCTTGCCAAACAGGCGCATCAGGCCTTACTTAAGGCGGGCAAGACATCAAACCTAGGATTGATTGTCGGGCCAATGGGGCATCTGGACGGTGTAACCAATATCAGCCAGGCCGCTGAAGACATTCAGGCCTTTTTAACTCAGGAAGCATTATGAACAAAACCCTACTTAATTCGCTGGGCCTGGCCACGTTGCTGTTAGCCAGCACCCACGCAGTGGCCGACATGCCCAAGCTGAACCTGGATACCACACAATTAACACTGTCCGGGCTTTCCAGCGGTGGCTATATGGCTAATCAGTTTCATATCGCCCACAGCAACTGGGTATCTGGCGTCGGCATCATTGCGGCGGGGCCCTATTATTGTGCAAGAAACAGCATACTCACCGCTCTTGGCCAATGCGTTAATAAACAGGATGGCGATATTCCACTGGCCGAGATCGAAAAAACGCTGAATGGCTGGCGGGCCGACAACTTGGTGGATGCTGCGCAAGGCCTTAAAGGTGACAAAGTCTGGCTGCTACGCGGTACGCTGGACGAAAAAATCATCCAACCCGTTGCAGATGCATTGGCTAAACAGTACCAGGACTGGGTAGGTGAACAAAATGTGCATATTGTTCAGGACAAAGCCTTTGCCCATCATTTCCCCACCCAGGCACAGGGCACGGCCTGCGACAAATCTGAACCACCTTTCATTGGCAACTGTGGCTATAACGCCGCAGCAGAGATGCTGAATTATATCGCTGCACTAGCCAGACAGGGCGGTGATGCAAAGCCGGGTCAGTTACTGGCCATCAATCAGCAGCAGTTAGGTGGTGAAGCAGCTTCAGGTCTGGCAGACCAAGCTTTCCTGTACGTACCATCAAGTTGTGCAGCAGGTGCAACATGCCAACTGCATATCAGTTTTCATGGCTGTAATCAGAACGTTGAGGCGGTGGGGAATGACTACGCCAGACTCACCGGTATCAATCAATGGGCCGACACCCATCATACTGTTGTGCTTTACCCGCAAACCAGAAAATCCACCTTAATGCCATTAAATCCGCAAGCTTGCTGGGATTGGTGGGGCTACACCGATGACAAATACGCCACCAAAGCAGGCCAACAAATTCAGGCCGTCGCCCAGATGGTGAGGCAACTGGCTGGAGAACAATAATGCAACAACGAAATATCTTTATTACCGGTGGTGCCAGTGGTATTGGGCTGGGCATTGCCCAGCATTTGGGTGCCATGGGGCACCAGCTCATTATTGCCGATATAAAGTTGCAGGCCGCTGAGCATGCCTGTCTACAGCTTGCAGAGCAAGGTATCAGCGCCCGCGCCATTGCCCTGGATGTAGCAGATGCCGGGCAGATTGCGGCGCTGACGGCACGTCTTGCGCCGTTAAAAGTGGATGTATTAATCAACAATGCCGGCATTCAGCATGTATCGCGCCTGGAAGATTTTCCTGCCGCCAAATGGCAGCAGTTGATCAACGTGATGCTAGTGGGCCCGGCACTGCTCACCCAGGCTTTTCTGCCTGCTATGCGGGAGCAAAATTTTGGCCGGATTATCAATGTCGGCTCAATTCACTCCTTGGTGGCCTCGCCTTTTAAATCAGCTTATGTGGCTGCCAAACATGGCTTGCTTGGTTTTGCCAAAACCATGGCACTGGAACTGGGGGAGCAGAACATTACCATTAACACCCTCTGCCCTTCTTATGTCAAAACGCCGCTGGTGGAGCAACAGATTGCAGCCCAGGCCAGGGAAAACCATATGAGCGAAGCCGATGTGGTAAATAAAATCATGCTTGAACCCATGCCCAAAAAGGCCTTTATTGGCATTGGTGAATTAGCTGGCTGCGCTGAATTTCTGCTGTCTGATGCAGCGCGCAATATCTGTGGTCAAACACTGGTTTTGGATGGCGGCTGGACGGCCAGATAACAGAATATTGGGCAAGGACAGCCCTGTTTTGCTGACTTAACACTTTACCAACACTTTCATACAGTCAAACCCCGCTAAATTCCGCATTATTTCCACGTCGCCTAACTGATGAGAGGAATATATGAGGCTGTTTAACCTAATGATTGCCAGCATGCTGGTTTGCTTTTTGAGTGCCTGTGAGAGCACCCCTACGATATTGAGTGAAAGCCAGGCATTAACCCAAGATAATGCATTTACTGCAAAGGTTGTGAATATCCGGCAGGTTAAACTCAGCGCAGATTGGAAGCATGGCCTGGCAGGTGCAGCACTGGGCATGGCGGTTGGCCATAAAGTGGACGGAGATGTGGGCAGCACCTTCGGGCTTTTTATTGGCGGCGATATTGCTGATGAACTTTACGGTCGCACCGTTGATGAAATCACTATTTTGAATGCGCAGCAACAGGAATATCGAGCTCTGGTTCCGGAAAACATTTTTCGTCTGCAAGATGACGTATTCTACGTGCAAGCTGACGGCAAGCTGACCGCTATTCAAAAACATCAATAGCTTAGTATGCCAAATCCACCTGCATGGGTCGGTCACTGCCGACCCATCAATTGGTCGGCAGTATCTCCCCACTTTCTGAGCTAGGCCTTCTTGCGCTTATCCTCAGCAGACCACTTGCCATTTTTATACCAGGCACTCCAACCGGTGGCTTTGCCATCAGATGTCTCTGTCATCACATACTGCTGCTTGGTTTTACGTGAAAAACGCACCAGCGCCTTATTGCCATCCGGATCTTGCTTGGGTGCATCAGCCAGATAGAAAAACTTCTCCGGCAGTCTGTCCCGGAATCTGGCCAACTCTTCCACAAAGGGTGCCCGGGTTTCGCGGGATTTAGGGAAATTATGCGCGGCCAGGAAAATTCCTGACGCACCGTCACGTAGCACAAAATGGGCATCCGACTTAGTACAGGGCAGCTCCGGTAAATCCACTGGGTCTTCTTTCGGCGGTGCCACTTCGCCATTACGCAGCAGTTTACGGGTATTTTTGCAGGCCTCGTTGGTACAACCGAAGTATTTACCGAACCGGCCATTCTTCAGTTCCATATTGGCACCGCAGCGGTCACATTCAATCAGCGGGCCATCATAGCCTTTCACCTTGAAAGTACCCTGCTCTACGGCAAAGCCCTTACATAATGGGGTATTGCCACAAACATGCAGCTTGCGGCTTTCATCAATCAGATAGCTGTCCATGGCGGTACCGCACAGATCGCAACGACGTTTGGCCCGTAACGCTTCGGTTTCCAGTTCTTCATCGTCGTCCACCTTGACCACTTCATCACCAGAGGTCAGGTTCATGGTATGGGTGCAGCGTTCTTTGGGCGGCAAAGCATAGCCAGAACAGCCCAGAAACACACCTGTGCTGGCGGTACGAATAGTCATTGGCCGGCCACATTTAGCACAGGCAATATCGGTCAGTACCGCTTCGTTGGCGCGCATTCCGCCTTCTTCGCTTGGCTTTTCAGCTTGAAGCAGCTTCTGATAAAAATCCCCATAGAATTCATTCAGAACTTGTTTCCAGAACAGCTTGCCTTCGGCAATTTCATCCAGATGCTGTTCCATATTGGCAGTGAAGTCATAGCTGATCAGGTCCTGGAAGTTTTCCAGTAGCCTGTCATTAACGATTTCCCCCATTTTCTCAGCATAGAAACGCTTGTTGTCCTGACGCACATAGCCACGATCCTGAATAGTAGAAATAATGCTGGCGTAGGTGGAAGGTCGGCCAATCCCACGCTTCTCCAGTTCTTTAACCAGGGAAGCTTCGCTAAAGCGCGCTGGTGGCTTGGTAAAATGCTGTCTTGGGTCAAGTTTATCCAATGCCAGAACTTCGCCTTCTTTAACATCTGGCAAAGTCAGGTCGTCATCGCCCTTGCCCCTGACCTGTGGTTGTACGCGTGTCCAACCATCAAATTTCAATACCCGACCTTTGGCATTAAGTTCAAATTCGCCTGCCTGTACCCGAATGGTGGTGGCATCGTATTTAGCCGGTGTCATCTGACAGGCGACAAACTGGCGCCAAATCAGCTCGTACAAACGCTGCGCATCACGCTCCATATCTGACAGAGAATCAGACTTGACCTGCACATTGGAAGGACGAATAGCTTCGTGGGCTTCCTGGGCACCTTCCTTGCTGCCATAACGAAGGGCAGAATCGGGTAAGTAGGCCTTGCCAAAGTTATCTTCTATATAATCCCGACAGGCGCTGACCGCTTCACCACTTAGGTTGGTGGAGTCGGTACGCATGTAGGTGATATGGCCAGCTTCATACAGCCGCTGCGCCATCATCATGGTCTTTTTCACGCCAAAGCCCAGGCGCGTGCTGGCGGCCTGCTGCAGCGTCGAGGTAATAAATGGGGCTGACGGACGGCTTTGCGTCGGCTTGGACTCGCGACTGATGACCTCGTAGCGGGCTTTCTCCAGCAGTCCAATCGCTGCTTCGGTTTGTGCTTTATTAACCGGTTTAAAGGCATTGCCAGCCTGTTTAACCACTTGCATACGCAGCGCCTGCTTAGCTGTGCTGTGCAAATCAGCATGCACGTCCCAGTATTCTTCCGGCACAAAGGCTTTAATTTCGCGTTCGCGTTCCACCACCAAACGCACGGCCACCGATTGCACCCGACCCGCCGACAAGCCCCGGGCAATTTTCTTCCACAGCAGCGGTGACACCATAAAACCCACCACGCGGTCGAGGAAACGACGAGCCTGCTGGGCATTAACCCTGTCCATATTCACTTCACCAGGATGTGAAAACGCATCTTTAATGGCATTTTTGGTGATTTCGTTAAACACCACCCGTTTAAAGGTTTTGTCTTTTTCGCCAATCAGCTCACGTAAATGCCAGGCGATGGCCTCTCCTTCTCTGTCCAAGTCCGTTGCCAGATAGATAGTGTCGGCATTTTTTGCCAGCTTCTTCAATTCGCTGACCACTTTTTCCTTACCCGCCAGCGTCTCATAATGAGCTTCCCAGTCACTTTCCGGGTCCACTCCCATTCTGTCCACCAGCTTCAGGTACTCGTGATGGCGCAAGTAAGCCTCACGCTTGGAATCGGACATGGCCTTCAGTTCTTTGCTGGATTTCTTAGCCGGCACCTTACCCAACGCCTTGGTGGGCAGATCTCGAATATGCCCGACGCTGGACTTAACAATAAAATCATTACCCAGGTACTTATTGATTGTTTTGGCTTTTGCAGGGGACTCGACTATTACCAGGGACTTTGCCATATAACCTTTGCTCTTTATTTTCATGCTGGCTTCCTATCCAAAGGAAGCAATGGGTGCGCCTGCGCAACGCGGGATGTTTTTTACATATATCCACAATATTGGCGGAAAACAAGATTTAGTTCCTTTCCGCACGTTTGTCACTATGTAGCCAACTGAGTGTTATTCAAGGGGCTAGCATTCGTCAGGCATGTTTTATCAATGGGGGCGATTCTCGTTAACCCGGGACCATAACGCAAGTGCTGGTTACAGGAAATTGCCAATCACCTGTTGATTTCTGCCCAAAATAACCAGGTTTCAGAATTATCTTTAAATTTTTTTACTCTGCAGAGTTATTCGTCATCTAAGGTCTAAACTATTGAATAGTCAGAAGATGCAATGTTAGTTATGCGCGATGACAGTGGCTTTATGCAACTCTTAAGGCAGCCGCGGCAGACTGGCGCCCTGGCTGATTTGGCAGTCACCGGAGAAAGCCGTATAGTGGCCCCGGTCTCCTGCCAGCATTCTGCCGAAGCGAAATCAAAGCAGGAAAACATAACCCTCTTTTGGAATCGAAAAGACCATGAAACAGTTTGAAGTAAACTTCGATGGACTGGTGGGTCCTACACATAATTACGCTGGCCTGTCCTTCGGTAACGTGGCCTCATTGAACAATGCCAAGTCCAACAGCAGCCCCAAACAAGCCGCCAAACAAGGCCTGAAAAAAATGAAAGCGCTGGCCGACATGGGCATGCAACAAGGTGTTCTGGCGCCACAGGAGCGTCCTGACATTCTGACCCTGCGCAGGTTGGGTTTTACCGGTACCGACGCGCAGGTATTGGAAAAAGCGGCTAAGCAGGCTCCGGCCATCTTCCTGGCCTGTTGTTCGGCCTCCAGCATGTGGACCGCCAACGCCGCAACGGTATCACCCAGTGCCGATACTGCTGATGGCCGCGTACATTTCACCCCGGCCAATTTAACCAATAAGTTCCACCGCTCGCTAGAACCCGAAGTCACAGGGCGCATTCTTAAGGCAACTTTCGCGGATGAGCGTTATTTTCAACATCATAGTCACCTGCCGGACAATGAACATTTTGGTGATGAAGGTGCCGCTAACCATACGCGTTTATGCAGCGATTATGGCCATGCGGGGGTGGAAATGTTTGTATTTGGCCGTTATGCCTTTGATGCCAGCAAACCTGCCCCTAAACGGTTTCCGGCCCGTCAGACATTAGAGGCCTGTCAGGCCATTGCCAGACTGCACGGCCTGAGTGATGAAGGCGTGGTGTATGTGCAACAAAATCCTGATGTTATTGACCAGGGTGTATTCCACAATGATGTGATTGCCGTGGGCAACCGCAACGTGCTGTTTTATCACGAGCAGGCCTTTTTCAATACCCAGTCGGCCCTTGACGAGATTCAGCGCAAGTATGGTGAAGAGAAACTGCATTTTATTCAGGTAGACACTCAGGATGTCAGTGTTGAAGATGCCGTAAAGACTTATCTTTTCAATACACAGATAATCAGCCTGCCAAATGATGAAATGGCTATCATCGCACCGACAGAGTGTCAGGAGAATCCTGCGGTATCCAGATATCTGGATAAGTTGCTGACCCTCGGCACACCAATTAAGCAAGTGCACTTCTTCGATGTGAAACAAAGCATGCGTAACGGCGGCGGTCCGGCCTGTTTAAGGTTACGTGTTGCCCTGACTGACCAGGAAGTAGATGCAGTTAACCCCAATACGCTGATAAATGACAGCCTGTTTAGCCGCCTCAACCAATGGGTAGACAAGCATTACCGGGACGAGCTGACCTTCGATGATTTGCGTGACCCGCAACTATTGACAGAATCCCGCAGTGCGCTCGACGAACTCACCCAAATTATGAAACTGGGCTCGGTTTACCCCTTCCAGCGCTAGTTAGATAGACCAGGGGGCACCAAACGCCCCCTTGTTTTACTGTATCGTCGGCTATTCGAACACTCAATTACCGATTAATTTTTCCGCTTCTTAGTTAGCCGCGAAAAGCCGCCTCAATAGTAGCAATATCAATTTTCTTCATGGTCATCATGGCATCGAACGCTCGCTTGGCGGCCTTGCGGTCTGGACTGGTGTAAGCCTTGGTCAGCGCCACAGGGGTGATCTGCCAGGAAATTCCCCACTTGTCTTTACACCAGCCACACATACTCTCCTGCCCACCATTGCTGATAATCGCGTGCCAGTAGCGGTCCGTTTCTGCCTGATCTTGGGTAGCTATTTGGAAGGAAAAAGATTCGTTGTGAATCATTCCCGGGCCGCCATTTAACCCTAAACAGGGAATACCCAGCACGGTGAACTCTACGGTCAGGACATTCCCTTTCTGACCTGATGGATAATCCCCTGGAGCGTAATGCACGGCAACAACCGATGAATCAGGAAAGGTGTCAGCATAAAATCTTGCTGCTTCCTCGGCATTGTGGTTATACCAAAGGCATACTGTGTTTCTGGCCGTCATGGTCATAATCTTTTCTCCTGTTGATAACAGATTGTAAGCTTTGTCATCTGTTAGACGAATGAAGAGCGACCATTTCGACATAGTAAGACAGTGATTTTTTAGAAATAGCAGTCCTGCCAATCCAGCAACATATGCACCGCCAGACCAACGCCAATCCAGCGAGTCTTGGGCAACCACATCAATGCCGCATAAAGAATAAACCAGGGCCATTGATGTAGGGGATGAAAACCGATACTGCAACGATCCGGGTCATAAATGGGCGTGGCCAGCAGATGATCCAGGTCCACCAGCATCGTCAACGCCATCAATATAAAGGCACGTTGCCAGGCCTTACCGGCCAGACTCAGTGCCAGCGCCAATGGAATGGCAAAATGCAGCAGAATATGCAGCATCAGGCTTGCTGTGCCTTGGCTTTTCCGGCTGCGGCCAGCATCGAGCCAAGCATCACCATACCAGCGCCGATATAAGCCCATTTATCCAGATCACTGGCGGAAAAATGCGCCGGCCATACCCATACCGCCATTTCCATGCTGGTAAAGGTAAATAGCGGTGCCAGGGCAATAACAGCACTGACCTTAGAGGCATGCCAGATATTCAATGCTTCGGTAAACGCCCCGTAGGCCACCACGGTATTGGCACAGCAAAACAGTAACGCAAAGACCTGCAAGCTGTTCAGCTGTATGACTGAGCTTAAATCAGCGAAAGGCAGTAATACCAGGCTGCCTGCACAGTATAAAATCAGGGTCAGTTGTTTGGCCGTAACCGCTTTAAGCAGCACTTTTTGCGACAGGGCATACCAGGCCCAGGTGATAGCAGCAATCACCACCAGAATCACCCCCAGCGTATACTGGCCAAGCGAACTAAACAGCACCGGCAGACGATCATTAAAAAACAGCATCAAGCCGGATAGCAAAATCAACGCACCCAGGGTTTCCAGACGGTTAAAGCGCTCTTTGTATAGCAGGATCCCCCCCACCATCAGTAAAAATGGTGCAAGTTGGATCACAACCTGAGCGGTTTCCGGGTTCAGATAATCCAAGCCCTGTAAATACAACACATAGTTGGCAATCAGGCCGATGGCTGCTGCCGCAATCAGCAGATTATTGCTGCGACTGATGGCCCGCAGCGGCGGCAGCGCTTTGCTTTTATACAACATCAGCCCGACCACCAGGGCGGCGGCACTGAAGCGATACCAGGTAATACTGATGGCATCCATCACTTCCAGGCACAGCTTTAACGCCACCGGCAGCATTCCCCAAAGCACGGCGGTCAGCAAAGACAATCCAAACCCATACCAATGTCTGACAACAACTGTTTGCATAACAGCTCCAACAGGGATTAGACAGGCCGCTGAAGCGCGGCCTTAAGGATAAAGCCGATGGCTTATTACTTTTTATTAATCTGGTGCTTGCGTACCGCGCGGCGCATGCGGGAAATCCGCACATGATCCAGACGCTTTTTATCATCCACCGCAAGCAGGCTTTCTTTTTCGGCGGGCAACTTCGCCAGCTTGCGCAGTGCATTAACATCTTTCAGTTGCAGCTCCACCCAGGCACCCTGAGGTAAACGCTTGGCCAGCTCAATATCACCATAGCGCACCCTGATCAGGCGGCTGACCTTAACGTCCTGAGACTCCCACATGCGCCGCACTTCGCGGTTGCGCCCTTCACTTAAGGTTACGTTGAACCACTGGTTCATGCTTTCCTCATCGCCCTGATGACGACGAATACTGGTAAACTTGGCATCGCCATCTTCCAGCTTGATGCCGTTTTTCAGACGCCGGATAATATCGTCGGTTACTTCGCCAAACACCCTTACCGCGTATTCGCGTTCTACTTCGTGACTGGGATGCATAAGGCGGTTGGCAAGTTCACCGTCATTGGTAAACAACAACAAGCCACTGGTGTTGATATCCAGACGGCCAACGGCAATCCAGCGGCCCTGTTTTATTCTCGGCAGACGGTCAAATACGGTGGCACGCCCCTGAGGGTCACTACGACTGCAAAGCTCACCTTCCGGCTTGTTATACATCAACACCCGACAGATGGGTTTTTCGGTCTGGATATCCACCAGCTTACCGTCCACCCGAACCTTGTCCTCTGCACTCACCCTTTGCCCCAGGGTAGCCAGTTGGCCGTTGACGGAAATCCGTCCTTCAGTGATCCACTTTTCCATCTCCCGACGGGAACCGATACCGGCGTTGGCCAGTACCTTTTGCAGTTTTTCGCTCACGTGCGTTTTGCCCTTATTATGCCTGTTTCAACATTAGTCTGAAAAAGGCGGCTATTCTACTCGCGTCCCGTTTCCGGCACCAGCGTTAAACTTGCTATAGCCTGATAGCGCTTGATGGCAAAGACCTACTGTATTATTCACCGCCGAGACGCTGAGAACGCAGATATTTCATTAGATGAACCCTGTTCCCTCTGGGTTCTCAGCGTCTCTGCGGTAAAATTCTCTATGCATAGTGTATTGGCTGTTTATGTCTGCTGCTCGCTCTCATCAGGCAAAGGTAGCTCGTCGATGGGCAGTTGCGCCAGGGCGGCAAAATCTATCTCGGATGGCAATTCATCCAGCCCGCCCAGAGAAAAGTAGTCCAAAAAGGCTTTAGTGGTGGCATATAAGGCAGGCCTGCCCGGCACTTCTTTGTGGCCGACGGTTTTAATCCAGCCGCGTTCGGTCAGGGTTTTAACGATATGGGTACTGACCGATACCCCGCGCACATCTTCAATCTCACCGCGGGTAATGGGCTGACGATAAGCAATCAACGCCAGGGTCTCCAACAAAGCCCTTGAATAGCGCGGCGCCTGCTCCTGCCAAAGTTTAGACAACCAGGGGGCCAGACTGTCCATGGATTGAAAACGGTAGCCACTGGCGACTTTTACCAGTTGTACCCCGCGCGGACGATAATCCAGTTGCAGTTCATCCAAAATGGCTTTGAGGCGCTTTTGGCTGACCTTAATATCCAGCAGTACGGTTTCCTGCAAGCGTTCCAGACTCAGTGGCTCGTCGGCCACAAAAATGGCCGCTTCCACCAGTTGTTTTAGCTGCTCATCCGATATCCGCGCCATAGGCATCCTCCTGCATTGGCCTGCCTTTTACATGAATCTGTGCATAAGGAGCGGCCTGAACCAATTCGATCAGCGACTCTTTAACCAGTTCCAGCACCGCCAAAAAGGTAACCACCACGCCAGCACGGCCTTCTTCCAGCCTAAACAGTGCCTGAAAGGGTACAAACTGCTGCTCACCATCCAGCCTGGCCAGAATCGCACTCATCCGTTCACGGGTTGACAACGCCTCGCGTTGAATCTGATGATGTTCAAAGGCGGCGGCACGCTTAAGCACATCCTGAAAGCTCAGTACCAGTTCTTGCAAGGTCACCGTAGGCAGAATTCGAATGGGCTGACAGTTATCACTGGGCCTGGCCTCAGCCAGATAAAAATCCCTCTCCTGCCTTGGTAACCCATCCAGTTCCTGAGCCGCCTGCTTGATGGCTTCATATTCGCGTAAACGGCGGATCAGCTCGGCACGGGGGTCTTGTTCGTCATCTGCTGCATCTTCGCGTTTAGGCAGCAACACCCTGGATTTAATCTCGGCCAGTATCGCCGCCATTAACAAGTATTCACCGGCCAGTTCCAGCTTAAGGTCGGTCATCAGATCCACGTATTCCATATACTGGCGGGTGATCTGCAATATGGGCAGACTGGCAATATCAAATTTTTGCTTGCGGATCAGATACAGCAATAAATCCAGCGGACCTTCAAAGCTTTCCAGAATGACTTCCAGCGCATCAGGGGGAATATACAAATCTTCCGGGCGCTCAATCACCGCCTCGCCATGCACAAACGCCAGTGGCAGCGGCTGCTGCACCGGCGTTTTTCCTATTGGCTCGGCCTGATTATCAAGAGCTTCAGACAAAGGCTGACACGTCCCCTTCACCTTCACGGATCACAATGCATTCCCCTTCGGAAAGATCCAGGACCGTGGTGGGATGTTCGCCAAGATGGCCGCCATTGATAATCAAATCCACCTGTTTTTCCAGCATATCGCGGATCGTTTCCGGATCGGATTCGGCAAGCTGATTACCCGGCAGAATCAACGACGTGGACATCAGGGGTTCGCCCAGCTCTTCTAAAAGCGCCAGGGCAATCCGATTGTCCGGCACCCGAATACCGATGGTTTTACGTTTAGGATGATGCAGGCGCTTAGGCACTTCTTTGGTGGCTTTTAGGATAAAAGTATAGGCACCCGGCGTATTGTTTTTAATCTGGCGGAATGCCTGATTGTCGACCCTGGCATACACTGACAGCTCCGACATATCCCGGCACATCAGGGTAAAATTATGCTCTTTACCCAACTCCCGAATGCGGATAATACGCTCAAGGGCTTGCTTATCATCCAGATGACAACCTATGGCATAGCCAGAGTCAGTGGGATACACCACCACCGCGCCATTTTTAACCATATCTGCAGCCTGTTTCATCAGACGCTGTTGGGGGTTATCCGGATGGACATAGAAAAACTGACTCATTTACCAGCTCAGTAAGGACTTTATTCCCTAATGGTGGCATAAGTGCCTGGCATGGCAAATGGTTTTTCGCATTTAAACAGCCACTTGCTTAAGCCGCAGGACGTTGCCAGTCGTTCCATACCGGTGTAAGTTGTGAGTCAAATTGCAGATTGCGGCCCAGCTCCGTCCAGCGGCCAGGGAAATGAAAATCCGAGCCTGCCGAGGCTTCCAGGCCATATTCCATGGCATAGCTGGCCAGTTGTCGTTTTAAATCCGGGGCCAATTGCGGGTGGGTTACTTCCATCCCCTGGCCGCCGGACTCCGCAAAAAACACCAGCAACCGGCGCAGCCATTTTGCCGACAGATCGTAGCGGGCCGGATGAGCCAACACCGCCTTGCCGCCCGCTTCACGTATCCAACTGATGGCCTCGGGAATTTCCGGCCACTGCGGTTTAACAAAAGCCCGCTTATCTTTGCCTAAGTATTTCTTAAAGGCCTCTTCATGGTCTTTTACCGCGCCACGCTTAACCAGTGCCCTGGCAAAATGAGAGCGGGTCAGTTGTCCCACTCCAGCCAGGGCTTTTGCGTCAGCATAAATGCCCTCAATACCGGCTTTTGCCAATTTGGCAGACATTTCCTGCGCCCGCTGTTCCCTGGCCTGGCTTTGCGTGGCAAGACGGGCAAGTAAGCCTGCATCCTGGTGATTCAGATTGAGGCCAAGCACATGAATATCAAAGCCGTGCCAACGGGTGGATATCTCTACGCCGGCAATAATCCACAGCGGCCGTTTCTGACTTTGCTGATAACTGCGAGCTTCATCAATGGCCGCCACCGTATCATGGTCGGTAATGGCCAGCGCATCCAGTTGCATATTGTGCGCCCGGTCCACCAGTTCTTTGGGTGACAAGGCACCGTCCGAGTGGTGAGTATGGCTGTGCAAATCTATTTTCATCTTTTCCCGCATTAGCTATTGACAGGACATCTATTTTGTTTTCTTCTATAAAGCATCGAGATTATAACAATTTGGTACGCACAGCGTACTTAATTCAGGCAAAGATTCCATGAACATTAACGCAATCAACATCATTTGGTGGTGGCACAACCCGAACTAGCGGGCTGTGTGCGTTTGTGCTTGGAAAAGCATTCTGAAGGCCCGCATCTGCGGGCCTTTTTTGTTTTTATACTATTGGAATGGCAACATGAGTTTAGCGCAACTAAGTGACCAGCCAGGGAAAGTCGAGACCCTGATTGTTCAGAGCCGATATCAGGCAGATCCACTGAATCTTTACCAGATTCTGTGCCACAACAAGGCTAACAGCCTATTGCTGGAATCGGCTGAAATCGACAGTAAAGACGATTTGAAAAGCCTGCTACTGGTAGACGCCGCATTAAAATTAACCTGTAACGGGCAAACGGTCACTATCGAAGCGCTCACCGATAACGGCAAGGCCTTATTGCCGCTGCTGGTCAGCCACAGTCAGGCCACTAAGGTGCAACAATCCGGTGACAATGTTCTGACCCTGGTTTTCGCAGCCGCCGATGAGCACCTGGATGAAGACAGCCGCCTGAAAGCCAAATCGGTATTTGACAGCTTGCGTACCCTGCTTAATTGGGTACAACCGCTGCGTCAGCACCCTCATGCGGTATTTTTAGGCGGCGCGTTTGCCTACGATTTGCTGGGCGGTTTTGAAAATCTGCCAGAGGTGCCTGAAGGGGCCAATAGCTGTCCGGATTTTGTGTTCTACCTGGCTGAAACCCTGATCCTGATTGACCATCAAACGCAAAACACTGAGATTATTGGCAGTGTATTCTCTGGTCAAAATGTGGCGCAAAACTATTTTGCTGTCAGCCAGCGTCTGGAACACCTTCATCAGCAGTTGCAACAAGGCCAGCAGTATCAGCAGCAGGCGGTGCCCAGGGTCAGCCGCGAGCAGCTGGCGGTAGACAAGAGTGATGAAGCCTACCAACAGGATGTGCTGGCACTGAAGGAACATATTCTGGCTGGCGATATCTTTCAGGTTGTGCCCTCCAGAACCTTCAGTCTGCCCTGCCCCGATCCGCATCTTGCCTACGCCAAACTTAAACAACAAAACCCCAGCCCCTATATGTTTTTCCTGCAGGATGAGGCATTTTGTATTTTTGGTGCTTCCCCTGAATCAGCGCTGAAGTATTGCAGCCAAAGCAAACAGGTGGAGGTGTACCCCATCGCGGGCACCCGTCCCAGGGGCTTTAACCCCAACGGTACGATTAATAGGGATCTGGACAGCCGCATTGAGCTGAACTTGCGTGAAGACGAAAAAGAGAAGGCCGAGCACCTGATGCTGGTCGACCTGGCCCGTAACGACATCGCCCGGGTATCAGTGCCCGGCAGCCGCTTTGTTAAAGACTTGCTGAAAGTAGACCGCTACTCCCAGGTGATGCACCTGGTTTCCCGGGTGGTAGGCCAGTTACGCCCCGATTTGGATGCCCTGCATGCCTATCAGGCCTGTATGAATATGGGTACCTTAGTGGGCGCGCCTAAAGTGTCGGCCGCCAGGCTGATCCGCAGGGTTGAAAAGCAGCGGCGCGGCAGTTATGGCGGCGCGGTGGGGTATGTTAACAGTCAGGGCGATATGGACACTTGTATTGTCATTCGCTCCGCCTTTGTCAGGGGTGGCACCGCCTATGTGCAAGCTGGTGCCGGAGTGGTGTACGACTCAGACCCTGTAAGTGAAGCAAATGAAACCCGCAGTAAAGCCCAGGCGGTATTGCGTGCAATTGTGGACGCCCACCAGGAGAAGCTGGCATGAACAAGCCTCATGTATTTTTGCTCGATAACTTTGATTCCTTCACCTACAACCTGGTGGATGAAATGCGTTGCCTGGGCTTTGAATTGACCGTCTATCGCAACCATTTGCAGGCCGACTTTGTGTATGAGCAGATGCTGGCCTGTGCTGGCGATGCGCTGCTGATGTTATCGCCTGGCCCGGGAACGCCGGCCGAGGCAGGCTGTATGCCGGCACTATTAAAACGGGTACAAGGGCGCTTTCCGGTATTGGGCATCTGCCTGGGTCACCAGGCCATTGTTGAACATTATGGCGGCAAGGTGGGCCGGGCCGCAGAAGTAATGCACGGTAAGTCTTCATCCATCGAGCATTGCCGGGACAAAATGTTTGCCAATCTGCCCCACCCGTTACCTGTGGCCCGTTACCATTCACTGATGGCCACTCAACTGGCAGATGGATTAGATGTCCTGGCCAGCTACAACCAAGTGCCTATGGCTGTGTATCAGGCGCAGGATAAGATGCTGGGTTTTCAGTTTCACCCTGAGTCCATTCTCACCTCGCAAGGTAGCCAATTGCTGACCCAAAGCATTGACTATCTGTGCCAAGCAAAAGGATAACAAGATGCAGGAACTGCTGGAAAAACTATACGCTTTGCAGCCACTCAGTCAGGAACAGAGCTTCGGCCTGTTCAGCCAGGTGATGCAGGGCAATATGGACCCGATCGTTTTGTCATCAGTGCTGACCGCACTGAAAGTGCGCGGGGAAACTCCACCAGAAATAGCCGGAGCAGCGTCAGCCCTGGTCAGTCATGCGGCGGATTTTCCCCGTCCCGACTACGCCTTTGCCGATATTGTCGGGACCGGAGGCGACGGTTTTAACACCCTGAACATCTCGTCCTCCAGTGCCATTGTGGGAGCGGCCTGTGGTGTTAAAGTGGCCAAGCACGGCAATCGCAGCGTGTCGAGTAAATCCGGTTCGGCGGATCTGTTTCGAGAGTTTGGTCTGAATCTGACCATGAGTGCGCATACAGCGCGTCGCTGCCTGGATGAATCGGGTCTGTGCTTTTTATTCGCACCTAACTACCATGCCGGCATTCGCCATGCTATGCCGGTCAGAACCGCGCTAAAAACCCGCACCCTGTTCAATTTGCTTGGCCCGCTGGCCAACCCGGCCAAGCCCAGTCATATGCTAATTGGTGTGTATCTGCCCGAGCTGGTACGGCCCTTTGCCGAAACCTTAAAATTGCTGGGTTATCTAAAGGCCCTGGTGGTGCATGGCAGCGGGCTGGATGAATTTGCCCTGCATGGACCCAGTCAGGTTGCCAGGCTGGAACATGGCGAGATCCAGGAATTAATGCTGACTCCGGCCGATTTCGGCCTGCCCGAGCAGCCTATCAGTGCCATTACCGGCGGTGAACCACAAGAAAATAAAAACATGATTGAAGCGCTACTGAGCGGCAACGGGCAGCCCGCCCATTGTCAGGCTGTAGCAATCAATACCGGTGCGCTGTTGATGTTGATGGGTAAAGTGGATAGCTTTGCCCAGGGAGCAGAGATGGCCATGGATATGATGCAAGGTCGCCAGGCGCTCGATCTGATTCAGCGCAGCGCAACAATCAGCCAGGAGTAACAGATGGCCAACGTATTGGAAAAAATTGTTGCAGATAAGCGTCAGGAGCTGATTGCCCGCAAGCAGGCCCTGCCACTGGAAAGCTTTGTCAACAACCTGACCCCGTCAGACAAAAGCCTGTATGAGGCTTTAAACCAGCCGCAGGCAGGGTTTATTTTCGAATGTAAAAAGGCGTCGCCTTCAAAGGGATTAATCAGAGCGGTGTTTGACCTGGATGAGATCTTAACCGCCTACCAACCCCATGCCGCCGCTATTTCAGTGCTGACGGATGAAAAATACTTTCAGGGTAGCTACGACTATCTAAGCTATGTGACCGAGCGGGTCAGCCAGCCCGTGCTGAATAAGGATTTCTTTATCGACCCTTATCAGGTACACCTGGCTCGCTATTATCATGCCGATGCGATTCTGCTGATGTTGTCGGTACTGGATGATGCCAGTTATCTGGAACTGGCGGAACTCGCCGCCCACTATCAGTTGGATGTGCTGACCGAGGTGTCTAATCAGGAAGAGGCACATCGCGCCACCAATCTGGGTGCCAAGATCATTGGCATTAACAATCGCAACCTGCGTGATTTAACCACCGACCTTGCGACCACCGAGGCACTGGCCCCGCTACTGCCTGCAGATGCCCTGATTATCTCTGAGTCCGGCATTTATACTCACCAGGATGTATTACGCCTGGCCCCTTTGGCGGATGGCTTTTTGGTGGGCAGCTCATTAATGGCGCAGCAGAATCTGCCCCTGGCAGTGCACCAACTGCTGTTTGGCAACATAAAAATCTGTGGCCTGACCAATATCCAGGACGCTCAGGCGGTAAAACGCAGTGGCGCCAGTTACGGCGGGCTGATATTTGCCGAACAATCTAAGCGTCGTATCAGCGAAACCCAGGCCAGGCAGTTGGTGGAACAGGTGCCACTTGATTATGTCGGCGTATTTGTTAACTCGCCCTTAGAGGAGGTGGCAAGGCTTGCCGACAGTCTGAGCTTAAGCGCCGTGCAATTGCATGGTCAGGAAAGCGATGACTATATTGCCGCCCTGAAAAGCATCTTGCCCCATGCTTGCCAATTATGGAAAGCACTGGGCGTAACGGATATGCTGCCCGCCATGCACAACCCTAATGTAGATAAATATCTGCTCGACTGTCAGGTCGGCAATGACTTTGGTGGCACAGGTCAACAGTTTGACTGGACCATACTAAGCGACGTTAAAGATAAGTCCCACATTGCCCTGGCTGGCGGGCTCAACCCAGACAATATCCGTCAGGCCGCTGCCACAGGTGTTGGGCTACTGGATGTGAACTCCGGTATAGAAAGTCGCCCTGGGGTAAAAGATCCACACAAATTACAGCAACTATTCGCACAATTAAGAGACTACTAATGAGCAAACATTTATCCACCAAATTTGGTGACTATGGCGGCATGTATGTTCCAGAGCTGCTGATCCCGGCCCTCGACCAGTTGGAACAGGCATTTATTGACGCCCAGCAGGACCCGGAGTTTCAACAGGAATTCAAAAGCCTGCTGAATGACTATGCCGGCCGCCCCACACCATTGACCAAAACCCGCAATCTGGTCAGCAATCCCAAGGTCACCCTGTATCTGAAGCGTGAAGATCTGTTACACGGCGGCGCCCATAAAACCAACCAGGTGCTGGGGCAGGCGCTGCTAACCAAGCGCATGGGTAAAACCCAGGTGATCGCCGAAACCGGTGCGGGTCAGCACGGTGTGGCCACCGCCCTTGCCTGCGCATTGCTTGGCTTGAAGGCGCGTATTTATATGGGCGCCAAAGATGTTGAACGCCAGGCACCTAATGTATTTCGTATGCGCTTAATGGGCGCTGAGGTTATTCCGGTCAATGCCGGCTCCGGGACATTGAAAGACGCGGTCAACGAGGCCCTGCGCGACTGGTCTGCCAGTTATCAGGATGCGCACTATTTGCTTGGCACGGCTGCCGGCCCGCACCCCTTCCCCACCATAGTGCGGGAATTCCACAAGATGATCAGCGAAGAAATCCGCGCCCAGATCCTGGAAAAAGAAGGTCGCTTGCCCGATGCAGTCGTAGCTTGTGTTGGCGGCGGCTCCAACGCCATTGGCGCCTTCGCGGATTTTATTGACACCCCAGAGGTGCAGTTAATCGGTGTTGAGCCTGCCGGCAAAGGCCTGCATACCCACGAACATGGTGCGGCGATTGCCAAAGGCACCAAGGGGATATTGCACGGTGCCTACAGCTACATTATGCAAACACCGGAAGGGCAGATTGAAGAATCTTACTCCGTTTCTGCTGGTTTGGATTACCCGGCAGTAGGCCCCCAACACGCTTACTTGCATGATATTGGCCGCGCTACCTACGAGTCAGTCACCGACGAAGAAGCGCTGAACGCCTTTCAGATCCTGGCCCGCAAAGAGGGCATTATTCCTGCTTTGGAATCGTCCCATGCGCTGGCCCATGCGCTGAATATGGCCGACGCGGCAGAACAAGAAACCTTAATTGTCGTTAACCTGTCAGGCCGCGGTGATAAAGACCTGGCCCATGTACAGCAGTTTTTAAAAGGGGATTCCCACAATGGATAGATATGCACAGATGTTCCAGCGCCTGGACAACGACAAGCAAGGCGCATTTGTGCCCTTCGTGACTCTGGGCGATCCGGATATGGAAACCAGTCTGGAGGTGATTGAAGCCCTGATAGCAGGTGGCGCCGATGCACTGGAACTGGGTATCCCTTTTTCTGACCCTATTGCCGACGGCCCCACAATTCAAAAATCCGCCATTCGTGCTCTGGATAAAGGTGTCAGCCCCAAGGATTGCCTGGCCATTATCCGCCGCATTCGGGAGCGCCACCGCGAGATCCCCATCGGCTTGTTGCTCTACAGCAATCTGGTACTGGCGCCTGGAATTGATGAGTTTTATCGTCAGTGTGCCGAAGCTGGGGTGGATTCCATTTTGGTCGCAGATGTGCCCATTCGTGAAGGTGAGCCGTTTATGGCCGCTGCCAAAGCACAGGGTATTCACCAGATACTGATCGCCCCCCCCAATGCATCAGAGCAGACCCTGCAACAAATTGGTGAACTTTCCAGCGGTTACACCTATCTGTTAGGCCGTGCTGGTGTCACCGGAACAGAAACAGCCGCCGATATGCCAGCATCCAACCTGATAAGCAAGCTTCATGAGGTAGGTGCGGCCCGGCCGATTCTGGGCTTTGGTATCTCCAAACCGGAACAGGTTAAAGCCGCCATTGAAGCTGGCGCGGCAGGTGCGATTGCCGGTTCAGCCACGGTGAAAATTATTGAACAGCACCTGGAAAATAAAGCCATGATGCTCACCCGTTTAACCGAATTTGTGGCTGGCATGAAAGCCGCTACCAACCGCTAATAACCGAAGATAGATTCACCGCAGAGCCGCCGAGAATACAGTTTAACCTATTGTAATCTCGGTGTTCTCTGCGCCTCTGTGGTTATTTATATTTTGAATTGAAGTGTTTTCATCGCAGAGACACGGAGGGCACGAAGAAATACACAAATTTTTCTGAGTATTTTATTGCAAAATCAGCGTTCTTGGCGGCTCTGCGAGAGAGATTTTCGTGTTTTTCGTGGTAAGAGCTGGATTTGACCGCAAAACCCTATGAAGAACACCAAGGCGCCTGAAGAAAGTCACTACCTAGCCCTGTCCAGCCACAGTAAAAATCGGTACTATCCCAGCATTGCGATAAAGAGGTATACGCGACTATGCAATTTCTGATGGAATTTCTGCCCCTGCTGGTGTTCTTCCTGGTTTATAAGTTTGTCGATATTTTCTGGGCCACAGGCGCGCTGATGGCCGCTACTGCAGTGCAAATGCTGGTGACCTACCTACGGACCAAAGAAATCCCCAAAAAGCAGTGGGTGTTTTTTGCCATGATTGTGGTGTTTGGCGGCTTGACCATCGCCCTGCATGACGAACATTTTATTATGTGGAAACCCACCATTGTTTATCTGATTTTTGCGGCCATTCTGATTGGTAGCCAAATCATGAAGCGCCCCGCCCTAAAAGAGCTGCTCGGCAGCGCCATGGAACTACCCGAAACGATCTGGAAGCGTATCAACACCGGATGGGCGGTATTTTTTGTCGCCAGTGCCGTACTGAATATTTACGTGGCCTATGAATTCAGTCAGGACACCTGGGTGAGTTTTAAAGTATTTGGTATGACCGGTGTAACCCTGGTGTTCACTATTCTGACCATTATGTATGCTTACCGTTATATGCCGGAAGAGCAAAAACAAGACGAGCAAATTGACGATAACAAGCAGGGATAACTAGCCATGTGGTATGTATTTTTCTCCGAAGATGTGGCCAACAGTCTGGAAAAGCGCAAAGCCGCCAGGCCAGACCATCTGGCCCGTCTACAGGCGCTTAAAGACTTGGGGCGGTTATTGGTGGCGGGCCCCTGCCCGGCCATTGATTGTGAGGACCCTGGTGAAGCCGGTTTCAGTGGCTCAGTGGTAATAGCGGAGTTTGCCAGTCTGCAGGAAGCCCAAGCCTGGGCCGATGCCGATCCTTATATGGCTGCCGGTGTCTATCAGCGTACTATCGTTAAACCTTATAAAAAGGTACTGCCTTAAAGCTGCCAGTTTACAGATGGCCCTCGTCAGCGTATGACGCCATCTGATCACTTTCAGTTGAAAACCAATGACATGCTACAAATCAGTCGAAACGTACAATTAGATCCTGCCGAGGTGGAACTGACCGCCATCCGTGCTCAGGGTAGCGGTGGCCAGAATGTCAATAAGGTGTCCAGCGCCATTCATTTACGCTTTGATATCCGCGCCTCTTCGCTGCCCGACTTCTACAAGGAACGCCTGCTGACACTGTCTGACAGCCGTATCAGCAATGACGGCATCCTCATTCTCAAGGCGCAGAATTATCGTACCCAGGAACAAAATCGTGAGGACGCCCTGAATCGACTGACTGAGATTATTCAAAGTGCTGGAAAAACCCAAAAGGCACGCCGCGCCACCAAGCCCACCAAGGCTTCGCAAAAACGCCGGGTGGAAGGCAAAAAGAAAGCTGGGGCGAAAAAAAGCTTACGAGGGAAAGTGGATTACTAATCCGCATACCTCCACCACTAATTAGTGCCAGCTGTATAGGCAGAAAATTCGTATTGGATTTCATGCCCAATATTGGGGCAATCTGCAACAGTCTGATACCTGTTTTGAATTCTTAGCATATAAATGCCGACAAAACAGGCGGTTAATCCAGTAGCTAAGCATGGATTCAGATGCTAAAAGTATCAGGCTGTATATCTGTGCGATTTGACCAGAGTCAGCCCCTGCAGAGCATTGTGATCGGACCAGTTATCTTTATACTTATCGCCAATTTTGGCACCTAGCCAAACATCCGCGTTTTGAAATTGACATTCATATTTGATGCAATGAACCTGCCACGCATTCACTCCACCAGGAGAGTCGTTGCTGCACAGGCGCATCCGCCATGCCTTCTGTCAGCAATGCATTGCGCTTTGCGCCCACTAGACCAGCAGCCCGGCGTCGTGGTCAGAAGGGGCTGGGTTTGAACAAAATCTATACTCGAAAGTATAAGCAGCCGCTAAGGCAGGATGGTTAAAAATGAGTGCGTTACAACGCAAAGATTGGTCTTGGCACACTGGGCTACATTCAGCATTTAACCGCTGGCAGTGGATAATCGGCCTGGCTTTGCTGATCCCTTATATGTCCATCGCTACCGAGCTGACGCCAGCGTCACAAAAAATGCTGCTGACACATATTCAGCATTCCCAGAAGCAGCCTTTTATCGACTTTATTACCACCGTGTATCAGGATCTTGGCATTGACGTTACCACTCAAGCCGTGCCCAGTGTTGATGAATTTACCTTACTGGAACGAGGAGAAACCGACGCTGCGGTACTACTGGTAAAAGAGAATGCCATGGCCCACAAGAACCTCGTCATTGTTGAGCCCGCCATTTATGAGGCCGACCTGGTGCTGCTTTGTAAACGCAAAGACACTTGTGATTTGTCGGTGCTACAGAGTCAAGATAACGCCATTTTCACCAACCTTGGTGATATAGCAACGATTCAGACAATGGGCGTGAAGTCACAATTGTTCTTTGAGAGCAGCCTGACCGATTCACTCAGCATGTTGAGAAATGGCCGGGTAGATTTTCTGCTGTATGGAACAACGAAAGCAGAAGTCAGGCAGTTGAAGGCAGAATTTAACCTGATTGAGGTGAAAAAGCTGAGCATGCATCATGTTATTCATAACAAGCATGCCAAGCTACTCCCTGCTTTGCAGAGCACCATCCGCCGCAAATTGCCGGCATTTAAGCCGCACTAAACAGTTGAGGCAATCAACAAAGTTGTTAATGCCCAGCCATTACTTAGCGACTGGGCATTAAAGGTTGTGTTGGTTATTTGGCTTTGCCTTGCTTGGCCACGGCGTCCATCATGGCTTTAATCGCTTCAGGATCACCCAGGTACTGCTTGGAAACAGGGTTAAATTCTGCATCCAGTTCATATACCAACGGCACACCGGTAGGAATATTCAGTTCCAGCACCGCTTCATCAGACATATTGTCCAGATACTTAACCAAGGCACGCAGGCTATTGCCGTGCGCAGCAATGATCACTCGCTTACCACTTTGGATACTGGGGCGAATCACATCATGCCAATAGGGTAATACACGCTCTATGGTCAGCTTCAGGCTTTCAGCACGCGGCAGGATAGCAGGATCCACATGGCTGTAACGACGATCATGACCTGGAAAATGCTCACTATCCAACTCAACCGCAGGTGGTGGGACATCAAAACTACGACGCCAGATTTTCACCTGGTCTTCACCATGTCTGGCGGCAGTCTCGGCCTTATCCAGCCCAGTCAGGGCACCATAGTGACGTTCATTTAAGCGCCAATGCCGCTCAACCGCCAGATAGTGCTGGCCCATTTCTTCCAGTGCCAGATTCAGGGTTTTAATAGCACGCAGTAACACAGAGGTGTAGGCAATATCAAACTCAAAGCCGCCGTCTTTCAGAAGTTTACCTGCATTGACAGCTTGGGCCACACCGGTTTCGGTCAGGTCCACATCATGCCAGCCGGTAAAGCGGTTTTCCAGGTTCCACTGACTCTCGCCATGACGAATAAGAACTAGTTTATACATAGGAATAGATTCAACCCTTGGTGACTAATGGAAAAGGTCAGCTTTACCCGCAGGCCTCACTGCCTCAAACAAGGCCTGCTATCTTCTTTGATTCGGACCTAAAAATCCAGAGCAAAGGACCTGGCATTTTTGCCATTCTGGCATCTGTCTGCCAAGCTCTAATTCGGACAAATGGTACGTATGGTTTATCTAACAGAAGGATTGACGGATATGGCTAACGAAAGATCGGCAGTAACAGGTAAATGGTATCAAATTTTACGCCAGCAAAAGGATAACTCCTGTGCGCCAGCTTGTATCAGAATGATGGGTATTTATGTCAATGGCGTTGACCCTGGCGAAGGTACAACCAGAGCCTATGTGTCATTGGCCGAAGGGGGCACCAGTTCGCTGGGCGGCGGCGGCGTCGTAACCCAGACCGGGCATAACTTCACTACCACACCAACCGCCCCGGATCCTATGGTTCAGGCTTTGAAAAGCCTGAGACCTGCAATAAATTCCAGTTATATCTGGGAGGCGAACACGACTCAGGCCTTAAAAGACAAAATGGCGGAAGTGAAACCTAAAAATGAAATGATTATCGGCGTCTACTGGGCTGGCGGCGGCGGACATGTGGTGGTCGGGGTTGACCGGGACGCTACTTCAGGGCGGATTATTGTCGCAGATCCGGGCTATGGTGTACGTTTTATCGAAAGCGACGGTTCATATCACCCGGCAGTGGGCGTAACAGGCAATGTGGTGTTAACGGTATTCAGGCAGTGAACAATCCATGCTGGGCAGCCGGACCTTACTAAGCTTGACTTAACTTGGCCTGCTGCGCCATTTCTACCACGGCCTGGTAACGACCAGGTCTGTGGTTGATGGTCAATAGCAAATTGACCACCACGGCCCCCAACACCGAGTAAAATACTGCCTGCAAATCAAAGCAAAGTGCTGCCAATGCCAGAATCAGGCAATCCACCACTAATTGAAATGTACCAGCCCGCAGCTTGTATTTTTGTTGCAGGTAGTAAGCCAGGATCCCCAATCCACCTAAACTGGCCTGATGACGAAACAGAATTAACAAACCTGTACCAATCAGCCCACCACCAGCCACCGCCGCAAAGACCGGATGCACCTGTTCAATACTTAAGGCCAGGTGCAGATAATCAGTAAAAACTGAAACCAGTGACACCGCTAAAAAGGTATTAAAAGTGAATCGCCAGCCCAGTTGCCGCCAGGCCAGATAATAAAACGGCAGATTCAACAGGAAAAAACACACACCAAAACCGACAGGCCCCAGGTATGCGCCGATAAGGGCCAGACCTGATGTGCCTCCTGTTACCAGTCCTACAGTTTTAAAAAAAAGTAAGCCAATCGCCACAAACAGTGCCGCCACCATCAGGGCAATGGCATCTTCATAGATTTTATGTGACGGCAGGGGCATGGTATTTCCTTGGCTTTTAGAACAAATAGCAGAAACAAGCTGGCATTGTATTTTACCTGCCCTACCTCGCTTTGATGAGTATCAATAAACACATCATACAGCCCGGCAAAGTGTAAAAAGTAAGGTGGACTTTACGACTCTTTAACTGTTGGTAAGCAGCATGTAGCCAGAATGAAAAAACCGGCTGAGCCGGTTGCCTTAGCGCAACTCAATAAGTCAGAAATACCTAAAAATTTCATATAGATAATTCATTTTGCCTGGTTCTAACCGGCATAAAACATCGATTCGCGGGATATTCGACAAAGGATGCGTTGTTTTCGACAGTCAGCGCCCAGTCATTTTCTTATGCTGACAGCCGGAATCTGATAAATAAAAGGGATCTGCCATGAACTTATACTTACGTTTGATGTTGGCCGTGCTCAGAGGGTTACTGGGGCGCAAGTTACACCTTTTAGATGAAGGCGTTACCTATCACCGGGTGTGGCCCTGGGATTTGGACGCATATGGACATATGAACAATGGTCGCTATCTACAGATCTCAGATGTAGCGCGAATTGAACTGATGTGCAGGACCAATGCAGCACACATTATATTTAAGCGTCGCTTTGGTGGTGTTTTAGGTGGCAGCCTGGTGCGTCACGTAAGGGCACTAAAGGTATTCAGCCGTTATCTGGTGGTGTCCAGAGTGCTGTGTTGGGATGAACGCTGGTTTTACACCGAACACAGATTTGAAACCCTGTCCGGCAAAGTCATTACAACCTGTATTACCCGTGCCGCCCTGCGTTGCAAAAAGGACTGGGCGGGCACTTCAGATATCGTTAACAGCGTAGCCCCTGGCCTGTGCAGCCCAATAGCCAATAAAACGGTTTGTGCCTGGATGAAAGCCGATCAGGCCCTGTCAGAGGCCACGCAACCAATCAACCCCGCAGACAGTGCAAATGACAGCCACCACGATACAGCCACCGCCGTAAACTCGCGTCATTGAGGTCTTTATGCAGCAAATTTGGATTCGTTTTCCCATCCAACAACCCCGAGTTGCCTTGCTAGCAGGGCTGCTATTGATAGGCCTGTTGGCTTTGGGCCTGACCAGGTTGGTTAAAAACACCTCAGTGGATGCCTTTATCCCCGATCAGCATCACTCCCTTGAGGCCAGGGAAACCATACGTCAAATCTTTGGTTTACAAGATCCTATTTTGATTTCCGTGCAGGATACGCAAGGGGATATTTTTTACCCTGAGGCGCTCAACCTGGTGCGTGAATTACATCAGCGCCTGACCATGATGGATAACGTCACGTCAGTACGCAGCCTGGTCACCGAACCTTATGTGAATGGCGATGAGGAACAACTCTATGTTGAAGCATTGCTTGAAAACCCCGTAACAAGTCAGGAACAGGCAACGCAGATTCAACAGCACGCCGCCCAGATGCCAGCCTTTCAGGGTACATTGATTAGCCACAACGGCAGTGCTACCGCCTTAGTGGTAGAAATGCTTAATAGCGAGAAGTCCGATCAGACCTACCTGGCTATTCTGGCGCTGGTCGAAACATACCAGCATGAGAGATTACAGCTGCATGTGGCCGGGCAAGGTGCCATCAGTGGTTACCTGAGTCGTTATATCGACGCTGATTCACGCAAAATGCAGCCGATTATGCTAGCCACTATTCTGCTGTTATTGTTCTTCGCTTTTCGTCAGCTTAAGAGCCTGCCCGGTCCGGTGTTGATTGTCATTGGGGCTGCGTTAGGCACTATTGGCCTAATGGCCTGGTCAGGGGTGCCTTACTTCGCCATTACCGGGGCATTGCCCATAGTCATTACCTCTATTGCCGTTGCTGACTCTATTCACCTACTGACCGCGTATTACGAACGAAGAGCGTTATCGGCCCATACGCCTGCGGCTGAATTGGTGGCCGAGTCCATGTTGGATATGGCAAAACCCATCACCCTGACCACTCTTACCACTATCGCCGGCTTTGCCGGGCTGGCCTTCGCTTCGACTATGCCGCCAATTAAATACTTCGGCCTGTTTGCCGCTCTGGGTGTCGCACTGGCTTGGGTGTTTACCCTCTTATTGCTGCCAGCCGTACTGGTCTTAATGGCCCCAAAAGCAACAAAAACGTTCCAGTTGTCCAATGCTACCGTTAGCAACCGCATCGGTAACCAGTTAACCCATTTTGCAGCGCTTTCCATCCGGTATAGCAAAATGGTAACTGTCACGCTGTTGCTGATCCTGCTTGCTGCACTGTGGGGCGCATCACAGATACGCATTGATCGCTCCCAGATTGAGAATTTTAAGGCAGACGAGCCAATACGTCTGGCGCATACACACTTAAACCATGATTATGCCGGGGCGTCATATCTGGATATTATGCTCAGTACCAAACAGGCAGAGGGCTTGTTAATACCTCAGGTGATGGAAAAAGTCGCCACTTTACAGCATTTCCTGGAACAACAGCCTCAAGTCGGCAAAGTATTGTCAATTACAGACCCATTGACCAAACTGCATCAGATTCTAAACCCAAATGAGCGCCGCTCTTTCCCACCAGATGACCAGGCACTGGCCCAATACCTTTTTCTGTATGAGGCCTCATCAAGCCGTCAGAGTCTGGCGGACAAAATTGATAATCAATATCAACACCTTTTGCTCAGAGTCTATCTGCACAGCGATTATTCCAGTCAGGAGCGTCAGCTTGTGGACGCTACCCAACACTTTCTTCCACAGCTGCTTAAAGACAGCAAACTGAGCTGGACACTGGGGGGGCGAGTCAATGTGCGTTATTACTGGATGAAACGTCTGGCAGAGAGCCACTTCCTGAGTATCGCAATTTCCCTGACATTAGTCAGTGTGATTGCCGGCTGCTTGTTCAGGAGCGCCCTTCTTGGCCTGATAGCTGCTGTGCCGGTGCTGTTTACCATAGTGATCATGTACGGAGTAATGGGTACGCTTGGCATCCTTATCGAGCCTGCCACTTCCATGTTTGCCGCCATCGCCATTGGTGTGGGGATTGATTTTCCGATTCATCTGCTGGAGCGTTTGCAAACCGCCAAATACCAAGGCCTGACATTATGGCAGACACTCCAACAACGTTTTCCTGGTGCCTGCCGGGCCTGCTTTTTTAATGCGGCCGCACTGGCATGCGGCTTTGCCACCTTATTTTTCAGTGAGCTGCCGACCCTGCAACGTTTTGGCCTGATGATTACCCTGGCCTGCGTGACGAGCTTTGTCGTGGCTCTTGTGTGGGTACCAATGGCCTGGCGTTGGTATGCACAACAACCGGCTTCATCTGATTTGCAGTTTGAAACACCACTGCCACCTGAATCACTATAAAAATGCTAAACAGAGGGACCTAAGATGTTATTTTCAACAAGGCTAATGCGCCTTATTTATGTGACATTAGTCATGACGTTGTCAACACAAGCCTATTCATCTTCAACAATCTCAACCCAGCAGAAGATTTTCGGGTTGTCACATTTCTGGCGGGAAGTGACTTATAACTTTGGCCATTGGCAACATGTGCCCGATCTGGATTGGGATAAAGCATATCAGCAAGCCTTGCCCACAATCATGGCGACGCAAAGTGACCTCGCGTACTATCGCGAAATGCAGCGTTTCTGCGCATTGCTAAAGGATGGTCACACCAATATTTATCTGCCGGAAGATCTGAAACGTAATGTGTTAGGCCGTTTGCCAATGACGCTTGTCGAACTGCAGCATCGGGCCATAGTGGATAACATTGCAGCAAATTTAGCAAAAAAGGTACCTATCGGCAGCGAACTACTAAGTATCGACGGCGTTCCTGTGGCAACATTGGTCGAACAACATATTATTCCGCTGATATCGACCTCTGCACCGCATAAATACTGGGACATGGCGGTAACAAGCCCGAGAAATCACGGCCTGGGCCTGTTGGTTGGCGAGCGGAACCGACAGGTGGCCCTGGGGTTTGTGACACCGGGCGGTGACCATATCACAATTGACAGCCAATACCTGCCCGAGGATCAGCAAATTTCCTGGGCTGAGCCACTGCGGGATAAACCGCTGATGGAATTCAGAATGATGGCAAATGGCGTGGTCTATATTGCGCTGAATTACTTCTCTCGCCCTGAGATTGTTGAGGCATTTAAGAGCAAACTAAGCATCTTACAAAAAGCCAGTGGCATCATCCTTGATCTGCGCAGAAATGGCGGTGGAAGTGGTTCAATTGCCGCCGAAATCTTAGCACATTTTACCGAACAGCCCTTTTATGGCACGGCCTGGCAAACCCCCAAACACATTGCCGCCTATCGCGCTTGGGGCAGTGTCAGGGATGAATATAAGGATTTTCACAGCCTACGCGCTATACACCAGGAATCTGCCACCTTGCGCACGCCAGCAGCCGGGCAGAAACTGAAGGCGCCTACCATGGTGTTAATTGGTAAGCATACGGCATCGGCTGCAGAGGATTTTCTGATCATGGCAGACAATATTCCACATATACTGTTTGTCGGTGAACCCACTCATGGTTCTACTGGTCAGCCTTATTATTTTTCCTTGCCGGGCGGCGGGCGAGCGAGGGTCTCAACAAAACATGATACCTATCCTGATGGCCGGGAATACATAGGGGTGGGTATACAGCCCGACGTACTGGTTCGCCCCAGCCTGACCAATATACGTGAAGGCGACGACCCTGTACTAAGCGAAGCACTTCGGCAATTGGCAATTCCTTTGCCGGTCTACTGACCGGCATTCTGTCTGTATTGGTTAGGCGTCAGGCCAAAATACGCTTTAAAACACGCCCCCATATGGGACTGGCTGGCAAAACCACAGTCCTGCGTGATGGCCTTTAGCGACAATCCCTGACGAATCATCTGCGCTACCGCTTCCAGGCGGATGATACGAATAACTTCCAAAGGCGAATAACCACTGATGGCTTTGATCTTTCGCCTGACCTGGGATTCAGATAAGCACAGTAATTCACTCAGTTGTTTTACGCCAAACTCTTCTTCACCCAGATTGTCCTTAACCAGTTGAATCACCTTCTGCATATACTGGTGTTGCCCCGGCGCACAGCCTTTAAGCAATATCTTCACCGTCTTATCGGTTGGCGGCACTGATGACAGGCTAAAACTGGCCTTAAGCAAACGACGAATGCCAATCAGGTTGTCGATTCTGGCAGCCAACAGCGCCGGATCATAGGGCTTACATAGGTAATCATCAGCCAATCTGGCCAATCCCTCCTTACGGCTTTGCGCATCACTCCTGGCAGTCAGCAGAATCACTGGAATATGTGACAACAGTTCATCCGCTCTTATTTGTTCTATAAGCTCTAAACCATTCATGCCCGGCATCATCAGGTCGGACAAAATAACATCTGGAATGGCGATTTTCGCCTGCTCGATGGCCTGGTGCGCATCATCAAAACAACACAAATGAAAGTGTTGGCCCAATTGCTGGCTTAGCTGTTGCAAAAGCTGTGGGTTGTCGTCCACACAATAGACCAGCACATCATGGTCAGTTTGTAGGGCTGTTCCGACGTTTTTGGGCTCAGGGGGCTCTGCCTCCAATTCGGCAAAAAACCAATTTCGATAACGGGATACAGGTTCATCCTGCTCCACCCCAAGGGCTGGCAAGCCCGTCGCGTCCGCAACCACCACGGGTAAAGACACCAATACACAGGTTGGCCCTTGGAGCGAAGATTGTACCTGCAACTGCCCGTTGGCGGCTTCCACCAAGTGTTTAACTAAAGGTAAACCCAACCCCAGACCACAGGATTGCTGCCGTTCATTGGCGCGGATAAATCGCTGAAACAAGCTGTCCAATTGCTGGGTATCCAAGCCCGGCCCTTGATTTTTTACGCTGAATTGCCAATGACCGGAGTCTATCTTAGCCCTTACCTCAATGCTGCTGCCGGAGGATGAATATTTGATAGCATTACTAAGCAAGTTGGTAATGATCTTATCCAGCCCATCCTGCTCAATACATACCAGAGCAGGTGCATTGTCAGCCAGATTCAAACGCCCTGTCGGTAACAACGCGGCGAAAGTATGAAAGTAAAACTCAACAAATTCCTCACAGCGATAACAATGTTGAGGTTGTGTTTTTTGTGCCTGATTGAGACCACTGGATAGGTCCAACATTCTGTCGAGTAACAAACTGACCCGGTGAATCAGTTTTTTTAACGGGCGATACGCTGACAGGCTTTCACCACCGATCACTCCCAACATCAAGGTCAGGGGAGTTTTAAGTTCATGGGCAATGTTAGCCAGTAATTCCTCTTTGTAACTGAGCGCCTGGGCCAAACTCTGACGCTGCAGTTCAATTTGACGATTCTGCTTGCTTAGGTTGGCAGTCTGCTCAGCCACTTGTTGCTGCAGCAACTGATTACGTCGTTGCATACTTGCAGTGCGATACTTGACCACCAACCACAAAATGAAGAGCATGATGATTGAAAACAGTAACCAGGCATACCAACGTTGATACCAATGCGGCAATACCCGAAATTCCAGCAACTGCTGGTCACTACTGTGCATGCCAGTGGGTGAAACTAACCGGGCAAAAAGCTGATAGTTGCCTGAAGGCAGATAACTGAGGTTAATCCGATTACTTTGGCGAGGTAATGTCACCCACTCGGCTTGATAGCCAGCCAACCTGTATTGGTACTGATAGTCGGCTTTGTAACGCTGTGCTCCACCGCTTAACCAAAACTCCAAACCTGCCGTATCGGCTTCCAGCAACAAGGCAGCGTGCCTGCCAGGGTCAGCAAAATGCAGCATAACCTGATTGGCTTGACCATCACGACGAGCAGCCATATAGCTAACACCAAGTTGCGGCTCTGGCTCTTGTGCAGCCAGGTTGTCCGGTTTAAACGCCAACAAACCTCGTTCACTGCCAAATGCCAAGCGGCCATCTTCTAGCTGGTAAGCGGCATGCAAGTTGAATTTATCGGTGGCCAGGCCATCAGCACGACTGTAAATCCTGGGCCGTGGCGTTGAAGTAGTATCAATATGAACCAGTCCTGCCGTAGAACCCAGCCAAGTCCCAGAGACATCAGAAATACCACTGACGGTCATTCGGTCCTGCAACAAGCTGGGAAACACTTCCTGTAGTTGTAAATTACCTGTTTCCAGCGCCAGAGTTCCCCGCCCTCCCTGCAACCACCATGCATTATCCAGTCTGCGAGAAAATGACACAAAAGCCACTGCAGCGTTAGGTAATGTGTTGTCCAGCCAAAACGCCTCACTATGAGTAAAATCAGCGTCCAGAACCACGCCACGGTTGATCGCAAGCAGGTAATAGCGGCCATCATGCCCCACCTCAACATCCACCATTTGCCCACAAGGAATAGGGGTATTGTCGCCTTGTGACTGAATAGTGCTAAATTGCCCCGTTGTTCTGTCAAGAACATGCAGCAGGCCGGTACCGGCAAACAACATCCTGTTTCTGTCCCGGTCTTGTGCAATAGACAGTATACCACTGCGCTTATAGTTGCGGCACTTTACATGCGCTTCCAGAGGATAGGCTGTAACCCATTCGCCGCTATGCACATTCAGCGAGGACAGCCCCTTATCGGTGGCTATCCACAACATTCCATACTGATCAAGGTACATGTCCTGCACCCTGTTGGAAGGTAATGAAAATTGCCTATCACCTACCTGATAATGCCCTACCTGCTGCTCTTGTTTGTCCAACACCAGTACACCGCTGTCATGGGTTCCCACCCACATCACGTCCTGCCACTGCGCCAGCGCACTGACACTGGCTTTGCCAAGCAGAGGTTCAGCCAGGCTATGCAAAGCCAATTGATGTACCGAGGCAATCAATACGCCCTGCTCCGTGGCTAACAGCAGTTCGTCCTGAGTATTCAGTTGCAAATCTGAGATATTCCTGGCCTCACCCTGAGGTAGCAACATGGTAATGGCCAGAGCAGCGTCCAATTGACCGCCCTGCAGACCGGCTTTGAACAACCCGCCTTGTGCACCAATCCATAGCAGGCCATTTCTGTCTTGTGCCAATCCGAATATAGCGGCCTGATCCAATTCAGGCAGACCGCTGATTAACCTGACCGGAGCCTGAGGCTGACCTTCAAATGACCATAACCACAGCCCTTCGCCCAGGCTACCGAGCAGATATTGTGTGCTATTCAGAGCAAGTACAGAATTAAATGCCGGATAGGCTTGGGAAGCAGGCTGCATCAGCGGGGTAAAATCCGTTTCCCCGGGCTGCCATAGAAATGCCCCTTTTAAACTGAACAACAACAGTTTGTTATGCCAGGGCAAAAAATGCAGGACCTCGCCCATTTCCCGACTGTCAATTTTGGCCAGTACGCTGAGATCCTCCTGACGTATATGCCAAAGATGTCGTGTTGAACTTAACCATAAGGTGCCATCGTCCATCTCATATACCTGGCGGTAGGCTTCACCGCTTGGTGTTGAATCCGGCACTGCGCGAAAGGCCGCTGCTCCAGGCCTGAGTACATTGGCCCCCTTTTGCGTCATCACCCAGATACTGCCATCACGGGTTTGATGTAACCCTCTTATCAGATTGTCGTCCAATCCTGCAACAAAACCCTTGCCCTGCAACATAGGCACCAGATGCTTGCCGTCATACCAATTCAAGCCCGACATAGTACCAATCCAGAGATTGCTTTTACGGTCTTCCATTACTTGCCAGGTGTATTCGCTGGTCAGCCCCTCTACCACTTGCTCAAAGCGCATTGTCGTGGCCATGGCAAGGTTGACATCAAGGCTCTGCCAGCCCAGAAAAAAAAGCCCTATCGGCCAGTTTTTTGTTATCCAATTCACAACTTATACTCAAATCACACATGTATTGACAGCCGCCCGGCATCATACCTGTTTTGGCCTTAGGCCCCTGGCATCAAGCGCGCATCATTTAACAGAATTCATGCATAGGATGCTGCAAACAAGCCAACCTTGTTCTCGCCACAAACACTTTGTTGCACACTACGCACAGAAGCCACCTATACCTAAAATGGCTTTTCCCTGTCCGCCAAGCCTGCATAAGGAGAATGTTGTGCACCGGGTACATTTGATTGTCGGTATTCTGATTACGGTTCGATTGTTGGTGGGTTGTGGAGGCGCAAGTGACACCCCTGCACCGACTGCCGGCACTTCGGTCCCGACGCAACTGACCTTTGCTGGCCTGATGGGTACAGAGATGCTACCCGCCGCCCCAGTAAAGACCCGGCTTTTATCAGCCCCATCTGATGCCAAAGATGGCCAGCCCTTGATTGCCAGGCTGTCGTCACCGGGCACGGTGCTGGCTACCAATGGCGCTGAAATGTTTAACGGCTCGCTGAGTTATCGCGCACTGCCGCCTTTTGAACTGGATATATTCAGCCAGGGCGACATGCTGATACCGGTGCAGCGCGGCATTTTGGCAACGCATCAGAATGCGCAGTTCTGGCAACTCATTTTTTCCCCTGGACGTATCTGGCAGCAACGTGATGATCAGGGTATGAGCCGCGGCCAGTTAGTCGTGACCCTGGTCAATCCTTACTACGCCAATGCGCACAATGGCGTGCTGACCTTTTTGTATAAAGACGGCCAGATCAGTCAGGGCTGGCTGCAGATTTTTCAGGAAAATGTGGACTGGTTAAAACAGGATTTCTGGGGCACCGTGCCGCTGGCGCTGACAGACAAGACAGAGTTGGATATGCAAAGTGCCAAAACACACTGGCAATGGGAACAACAGATGAACTTGCCGCGGGGTGCCTGGCAATCACTGGCAGAAATTGCCACAGATGCGTCTTTATCCGCTTACACCAGCAGCATTGCCGAGCACAATCTGTCTGCCACCGGATTGATCTATCAGGGACGGCTTTACGCTAAGCCGCTAAATACCCGATACGGGCCGTTTCCTTATCCTGAGGCCATGCGCCACGGTGTCTATTCCGTTTCCAAGTCTATGGCGGCCGCCCTCACCCTGTTCAGGCTCGCACAGGTATATGGCGCAGAAGTGTTGCACGAAAAAATCATCGCGCACATTCCACAAGGGGGATTACACCATGGTTGGCAGCAGGTGACCTTTTCTCAGGCCTTGTCTATGGCGACGGGCACCGGTGATGCCTACCCAGATGCAGATACCCTTGCCACTTTTGCAGACGAACACTTCGAACCCGACAGCCGCATGACATTGTTCAGTCTGGCTCGCAGCAGCAATGACAAACTTAGACATGCCCTGGCCTTTGGCGATTATCCCTGGGGGCCGGGAGAAATAGTGCGCTATAACACGTCTGTGACTTTTGTTCTGGCGGTGGCGATGCAGCACTATCTTGCCAGCATGGGAGACACAAGGCCGTTATGGCAAATGATGCAGGAGGATGTCTATGCCAGGCTCGGCATGTCACACTTTGCGATGATGCACACCACAGAAGCGGATGCACAGACAGCAATACCCATCATGGGCGTCGGCATTTATCCCACCGAGCAGGATACCGCCAAACTGGCTTTGTTGTTACAGCAAAAAGGTATTTGGCAGGGCGAACAACTGCTGTCATCTGCACTGATAGAAGAGATCCTTAGTTTTAACCAGGATACCGGTTTACCTGCCGATGCAACGCCATCGCTGGGACGCCGTTATCATCATAGTTTCTGGGCTCAGCCTATGCCGTTATCTGCAACTTGCGCCCCCATGGTGCCTTTTATGCTGGGGTACGGGAACAACTACCTGATGTTTCCCGGCAACGACATAGTGCTGTATCGCTATCAGGACAGTTTTAATAATGACAAACTGTCAATGCTGAACCTGGCGGATGACCTGCAGGCCATATGTCCATAAGCCTGTTACTTGGTGCATCCACGCTGATTAAAGCAGCGAACCAGGTCAGAGCTAAGGGCTTGCTTGCATAGCAGCAGAAATCCTGGATGACAGCCAACGCATAGTGTTTACAAACAACTTGGCGTTATCATTATCCGGGCTGCTGATCGTCACATGGACTTTTTCTTTGTGATCAAAGGTAAAAATAAAATTGCGGAACATGCCCTGGTCTGTGGTAATCACCACCCTGCCCCGGCCATATTCAAATGCCAGCATTCCAGCATAATAATCTGAGCTTTCATGAAAACTATTGTCCTGATTGAAATTGGCCGAGCCGGGCGGGAATCGCAGCACTGCATCCTGGGGCTGGCGAAACACCGCTGCGCCACACAGAAAGTCCACTTTTCGCACCGTTTCTCCCATGGCTAACAGCGGGTGGGCGGTATTCAGCAGCCCATCCTTTTCGGACATACCGAAAAAATGCGAACATCGGTCATCTGCAGAAACAAAGCTGGGAAATAGCGATGTAAACAGATAGCCATCCCGAAACTCCACCCCCAACGCATCCAGCAGTGCCTTAGCGCCACTGCCTCCAGGGTGATGGCTCAGCACTAGAAAGAGTCCGCCGCCGCCATCCACAAAATGCACGATGTCCTGTAGTTCCTGAGCAGACAGCCCTGATTTCCAGAATGTCGCGCCATTTGACAAGGTTTCACTAACATCCGGTAGCCCATGGATAATCAGAATATCTCCGCTCAGGGCTGAAGCGTCTAAGGCTTTGTCTATATAGGCGTAACTAAAACCATCTCTTTGCAAAATATCCAACATGGCATGGGCACCATGCTCATCACCCTCATTTTGGTATATGGTTGGATGAACCCTGTCTATCAGCACTTTAGTATCATGGGCATAGGCAAGCGGTGTAAAACTGGCTTTGTAGTCCAGATCCACCACGGCATCGGTGACGTGTTTCTTATCTGCAGCATCAGCTCTGCCCTCGAAAATCAGACAAGCGATCAAAAATATGGGGGGTAGGCCTAGGCGGTACATTATTTTTCCTTCGGCAGGCGTTTGAAGGTCCATGTTACCCAGCGTCCCTATCTCTTCTCTATCAAATTTCGGGACATATTTATCATCCGTCGATCAGTCTCACCCTGCATTCGGACTGGCCCCATGCTCAATCGAGCAAAGTATGTCGCTTAAGCTGCATGTTACCTACCTCTTGCCTACAGATGCCCGCAAGTTTGCTGTAATAGCCAGGCGATGGCAGATGGCCAGCGCTAAGCAAAATCATATGGAAGGAAGCAAAAATGCACAAAGTTATTTTATTTGCCAGCATGCTGGCCGGCAGTGCCAATGCCGAATGGCAGGAACAACAGGTATGCGACTATGAAACCATTGAAATACAAGTAGAGAAGCGCGACTGTCATTATTCGGGCACCATTCACGCCAATGTAGACGATATTATCCGCGCAGTACCGGCCAGTGTGCTGCAAACCATGGTTGCTCCAGCTGTCTGTCCGCAGCAAACCTTAACCCATAAAATCAAAAAAGTACGCACCCAGGAAGGCCGCTGGGAATATGTACAATTTCATGGCGCGATACCGCTGCTATCGCAGTCGGTATATTTTGTCACTGAGCAGCGTACGCAAGTAGTAGAAGGTTCATGCCGAACCGAGTGGGTCTGGGTATGCCCGGCTGGCGGGCCACCAACCGGACCTGATGACTGCTGAAGATAGTATGCAAATTAGCCGGGAATTGTCGTCAAAGTGCAGGAAAAAGACACTTCGTCGCCAGTCTTCCGGCCTCTTTGCCAGCCTTGCAGAGCATAGAATACGGCAGCACGGGTCCCATCCTCGGTGTTGAGACGCAGAGAAGTAACACCACCTTGGTGGCACCAACTCACCAATTCGGTTAGCAGCGCTTTGCCAATGCCCTGGCCTTGGAAGTCGGGCGCAACAAATAATGCCCAGACTTCGGCCTTAAGCTTATTGACTATATAAAGCCAACCACAGATTGATTCACCTCGCAAACCCAACCGCGCTCTAGGGGCTGTTCATCCTTCAAGTATGATTTTGCAGCAGTTTGTGGGCCCTTTATACAAGGCAGCGCGAACGTGGTGTAGTGATTCTACATAAGTGAGTAATAACGCCGTAGAAAGGGCCCACAAGCGCTGCCCGAAGGGTTCAACCCAGCCCCTCCTGCTCTGTGTTGCCGGGCCTTGACTTAGGTCCACTAGGCCTGCAGCCCGGCGTCGTGACCAGAAGGGGCTGGATTTGAACAAAATCCATACTTGAAAGATGAACAGGCCCTTACAACATAATATGCTCCAGATACATGGCATCTGTGATTTTCCCCGGGTCTGCCAGTTTGTTTTGCTGTACCGACAGCCGGATATCTGACATAGCCGGAATGTCAGCAGGAACGGCTTGACGGATGCGATAACACAACTCAGATCCAAACATCATTGGCGGCCGTCAGTTGCCCGCCAGCCTCTCCGGTATTTATTACCCCTTTAGGCTCCACCAACAAGATATGACATTCCTGTCTGGCCACGGGCCGGTGCATCACCCCGCGTTTGACCACAAACATCTCGCCTTGCTGCAAATGAACCAGACTGTCTGTCAGTTCAATATCCAGACAACCTTTGAGTACAATAAAGACTTCATCTGTGTCTGGGTGTTCATGCCAGACAAATTCCCCCAGCACTTTTACCAGCTTAAACTGATAATCATTCATCTCTGTCACCACCTTGGGCGACCAATGTTCATTAAATAATGTCAGTTTTTCAGCAAAATTGATGACTTGATTCAACATGCAATTGTTCCTGTGATTAAACCAATACTGAACGCCACAAGGGAAGGTCGCTATGATGCGCTCCCTGAGCAAAAAAATCTTCTGCCAGTAAGTCCATCTCCACCCAATCCTTGCCATCGTCAGGGCGTGGTGAAGCTGTTACCCGTTGTTTAAAGCCCAACTTTGTATATAAGCGCCTGGCGCGCTGATTAAATGCCAATACATCCAGGCTGATTCGTTTCAGGCCCAGTTGGGTGAAACCAAACTGAATAAGTAACAGCGACGCTTCGCCGCCCAGCCCCTGGCCAAATTGGCCGGATTCATATAAAGCAATACGAAAATTGGCGGATTGCTCGTCAGCGTCATATTCATTGAGACTGGCCTCACCCAGCAACCGGTTCGGATGTGCGCTGGATTCAATCATAAAGTCCCATCTGTCCCTGGCCTGTGCCACACGTCGGCAGTAATCCCTGACCTGCTGCAGACTGAAGGTTTGCTCAGTGCCGGTTAGCTTTTGCAGCAAGGGATCATGCAATGACGCAAACATGGCATCGGCATCAGCCTCACCAATCGGCCTTAGTCGCACTTTCACACCATACAAATGCGGAGTGTCTGGCATCAGTGATGCTCCTCTGTTTGTTTTGATCAATAGCTTAATCAAATGGCATTAGCAGGCCTATCAACATACGCGCAAAATGTATTGCCAGAGAGCCAAAGGCTCATTTATCTGATTAATGTCAGCAGGCTGATAAATCATGCGCCATTGATGATATCCCGGCCGCTCCCACCCTGATTACCATAGGCCGGTAGAACCAAGGGAGTAACCAATGAACCTGTATTTACGACTGCTGCTGGCCCTGCTGAAAGGTTTTCGTACCAAGCAGAAGCATCCACTTGAACCCATCGTCAGCTATTTCCGCGTGATGCCGTGGGATCTCGATGTGCTGGGTCATATGAATAACGGTCGCTACCTGCAGATTTCTGATGTAGCGCGTATGGACTGGATGAGCCAGGCCAGGATCTTAAATGCCATTTTGCGTAACCGCTGGGGGGCATTACTTGGCGGCAGCTTAATACGCTATAGCCGTGCCCTGAAACTATGGCAAAAATACCGGGTGGTGACCCGAGTCACCTCCTGGGATGAGCGCTGGTTCTTTATCGAGCACAGGTTTGAAACCATGTGTGGCAAAGAAGTGGCATGTTGCCTGACACGCGCCGCCCTGCGCAGTAAAAAAGGCTGGGCTGGCACGCAGCCGATCATTGATGAAGTAGTACCAGGCTTACAAAGTCCCGCTCACTGTCCCAAAGTGTCCGCCTGGCTGAATGCTGATGACACATTGGTAGGACAGCAAAGTTTCAGTCATGTGGCTGAGCGTCATAGCCAGGCGGCAGCATTTGACTATCTGACCGGAAATCAACCCAGATGAGCAGATTCTTAACTGTTGCCATCCAGCATCCCAAACGCTGCTTATTGCTGGGGTTGTTGTTTATCCTGATCTGCGCAGCGGGTCTGCATAAATTGGTCAAGAACACGTCAGTGGATGCCTTTATTCCGGCCGATCACCCATCTATTTTGTCGCGCGACAAAGTCAGGCAGGTGTTCGGACTGCAGGACCCACTTGTGGTCTCCATCAGCAGCGCAGATGGGTCCATATTCAACCCCCAAAGCCTGAATCTGCTCCTAAACCTGCATCATCAGTTTGCCGCACTTGCCAATGTCAGACAGGTAAAAAGCCTGGTCAGTGAAGCACATATACAGGCAGATGATAGCAGTTTACAGGTTGCACCTTTGTTGTCAGAGCAAATCAGCACCCTTCGACAAGCCGAGGACATCGGCCGCAAGGCCATGCAGATGCCGCCTTTTATCGGCACACTGGTTGCCTATGATCAACGTGCTCTGGCCTTGGTGGTTGAGCTGGTAGAGCAAGACAAGGCCGATGAAACCTATCAATTGCTATTGCAGACAGTCGCACCTTTTGAAACTACTTCACAGCATATTTATGTGGCCGGTCAGGGAGCGGTTGGCGGCTATCTCAGTAAGTACATTGACACGGATTCACGGCGTATGCAGCCGGTCGTGGTCGGCACCATCTTATTGTTGCTGTATCTGGCCTTCAGACAATTTAAGGCACTGACCGGTCCGTTAGTGGTGATACTGGCCTCAGCTCTTGGCGCCATAGGTACCATGGCCTGGTTCAATGTGCCTTACTATGCCATTACCAGTGCCTTGCCAGTGGTTATCACGGCCATTGCGGTGGCCGATGCAATCCATGTACTCACCGCCTACTATGAGCTCAAAGCACAACATGGTAACTGGTCACAGCGCAGGCTGGTGGGTGCGGCCATGCTGGATATGGCCCGCCCTATCACACTGACCACCCTTACCACCCTGGCTGGGTTTATTGGCCTGTCTGTGGCGTCCATTATGCCTCCGGTAAAGTATTTTGGCTTGTTTGCCGCCCTGGGCGTGCTTATCGCCTGGCTGTTCACCATGTTAGTCCTGCCCGCACTATTGATCCTGCTCAGATTGCCAGAAACCAGTATCTTCGCCAGACGCCAGGATAACCGGGCCAACCTGGTGGGCAAAGCACTGACCCGATTGTCGTTGGCGACAGTGCGATCTCCTGGCATCAGCATGACGATACTACTGCTGATCATGCTCATTGCCGCTGCTGGTGCCATGCACCTGCGTGTTGACCGTGCCCAGGTAGAGAACTTTACCGCCGGTGAACCCATTCGCATCGCCCATGATCACTTGAACCAGCACTATGCAGGAAGCGCTTATCTGGACATTCTGATCAGCACAGACAGTGCGCAGGGACTGGTGAATAGCACACTACTTGAAGAAGTCGCAGCACTGCAGGACTATTTGCAAAGCATGCAAGGAGTGAACAAAACCCAGTCTATTTTAGATCCACTGGGCGTGCTGCAGGCACAACTGGAAGGTAAGGCGTCGGTCTCCCGTTTTCAGGGCGACGAAGACAGTTTTTCTCAATATCTGCTGCTGTTTGAATCCTCAGCCAAGCCGACTGATTACGCTGACAAGATAGACAACCAATATCAGCAGATGCTGGTGCGGGCTTACTTGAATACCGATCTGTTCAGTGAAGAAAAACGCATCGTTGAAGCGCTGCAAGGCCAGTTGCCAAGGTTATTTACTCAGCAAGGGGTCAGCATAGAGCTGGCAGGCCGGGTCAATGTCGACTACCACTGGATGACCCGCCTGGGCGATAGCCACTTTCGTAGTATTGGCATTTCTATGTTACTGGTTCTGGTATTTTCCAGTTTGCTGTTCCGCAGTCTGTCTGACGGACTGATTTGTGTGGCGCCTGTGGCCTTCGCCATTTTGGTGGTATATGGGGTCATGGGCTGGCAGGGGATCTTCCTTGAACCAGCTACGTCGATGTTCGCCGCCATTGCTATTGGGGTGGGAATTGACTTTGCCATTCACTTTATTGAACGCTTGCAACTCGCCCTCAAGCACACCCCGTCGCTGGAAGAGGCCATCAAACATAAGTTTCCCAGTGCTGCCAGAGCCTGTTTCTTTAATGGTGCTGCCCTGGCCTGCGGTTTCGCTACCTTGTTTGTGTCATCACTCCCTACCCTGCAACGCTTCGGCCTGATGATCACCCTTGCCTGCCTGACCAGCTTTTTTGCCGCGCTAGTGATGATCCCCCTGGCCTACCGATGGCGACTGCGCCGTTCGACAAATCGCGCACGCCGCTTATCCATCAATTGGTAATAACAAGAACACAGGAACACCTATGAAACTGACTATTTTTATGCTCGGACTGCTGACAATCAGCGGCTCGATTCAGGCACAGACTATGACGGCACAGGAGGTCGCCAAGCAAATCATGCAGCGCCCGGACGGCCAGCACGTAAAACGCCAGCTGCGCATGACCTTAATTGACCCTTCAGGCAACAAGATGAGCCGCGAAGCGGAAGTGTGGCGAACAACGGATCAGCAGATTCGTAAAACCCTGATTCGCTTTACCGCGCCAAAAAGAATAAAAGACACGGCATTTTTAACCTTCGACTACCAACTTGAAAATCACGATGACGAGCAATGGATGTATTTACCCGCGCTGCGCAGGGAGCGGCGCATTCCGGCCTCTGATCGCGGTGACCACTTTATGGGCAGCGAATTCAGCTACGAAGATGTTAAAAGTGAACTGAAGTTTCCACTGCATGACTACCAGTTCAGCCTGCTGGGACAAGAACAGGGGTACTGGTTGCTGCAGGGCATTCCGGTCAGCCCTGAGCTGGCGGATTCCCTTGGCTTTAGTCGCTTTGTTGCCAAAGTAGACGAACAGAGCTGGTTGCCCATACAAGTCGAGTTCTGGGATCGTCAGGACAGGCCGCTGAAAACGGTGAAAGTCACTGACAAAGCGCTGATTGATGGATTCTGGACTCTCAAGCAAATTGAAGTCAGCAATGTACAAAGCGGCCATGCCAGTCGCTTTGACTATCTGACTGTTGAGTACCGCAAAGACATGGATCCTAAGCGCTTCAATGTCACCAGTTTGAGGCAGTAATATGCGCCTGTTGTTACTCAGTTTTCTGCCATTGGCATTGCAGGCTCAGGAATCAGCAGTGCAGTTCGATAACCGTTTATCCCTGTACAGCGGCATGTCGGACGGAAGTTTGTATGAAAGCCGCTTGCAATGGGACGGCAAAGCGGCGATTTCCTTAGATGACAGTCTGGATCTGAGGTTCAGCGGTTATCTTTGGTCTGACAGTCAAGCTAATCTCAGCGGAGAACATCAGGCGGCCTATTTACGTGAAGCTTTTGTTTCATTTACCTGGCAAGGTCTTAACTGGCAATTGGGTAAACAAGTACATAGCTGGAGTAAGCTGGATAATCTGGTCAACTTTGAGCAGGTCACTGCACGGGATTTCAGCCGTTTTATTCTGAGCAACTTCGATGACAGTGCCAGGGGACAGTGGATGCTGTCAGCCACCAGAGCAACCGAGCAGGGGCAATGGCAATGGTTAGTTGCACCCACAACCCAGGTTCACAAGCTGCCCCACCAGGGTGACAGGTATGAGTTTAAAGCGCCCAGGTTGCGTTTCGGCTTTCCTTATGTGGCCAACGCCAGTACAGCAAAAGTGGCAAACTCCGCGGGTTCACCCCTAGTGGCCATGCGTTACGAAGGTTACAGCCAGGAATGGCAGTGGTCGGTGCAGGCACGCTACGGCGACGATTTTGAGCCTCTGGCCCGTTGGCAACAAAATCCCGATGCTCAACCTCAGTTGAATACATTTTACAAAAAGCGTGGCACGGTGGGGGCGTCGGCCAGTCGTCAATTAGGCGAGGCGGTGCTGCGTGCCGAGCTGCTACTCAGCCCTTCCCGTTATTTTAATACCCATGATCAGGGCCAGCTTGGTATCACGCGACATCATCAGTTAGCGGCAGGACTGGGCATCGATGTCAATGGCCCGTGGGACACCTTTGTTAATTTGCAACTAGTGTGGGATCAGGTTCTGTCGCCCGCAGAAACCCTGGTACGTCCCGCCACGGATCGCATCTGGTCACTGACCCTGCGCCGTGACTTTGCCGCCCAGCGCTGGCTGTCAGAAATGCGCTGGTACGGCAGCAATGCTGGTGATGGTCTGGTACGCCTGGCACTGACGTATATCGCCAGTGATAATCTGGAACTTAAAGCCGGGGTTGATTGGTTTTACGGTGCCAACAACGGTTACTTTGGTCAATACAGCGAGTTGGATCAACTCAATGTGCAGGCTCATTGGTACTTTTAAAAAGCATGGCGGGCACCCCGCCATCCTTATTGCTGTTGGTCCATAGTCTGGCGATACAGATTCGGCGTGCTACCAAAATAAGCCTTAAAAGCCGTGCCCATATGCGACTGACTGGAAAATCCGCATTCATGGGCCACCACTTTGAGACTCTCCCCTTCCCGTATCATGGCCGCCGCCGCTTCCAGACGAATTATCCGCAGTACTTCCTGGGGGGTATAACCGCTGATGGCTTTCACCTTACGCCTGACCTGCGAGTCTGACAGATACAAGGCCTCCGACAACTCCCGTATCCCAAAGTCCGGCTCCTGCAAGTGCCCTTTCAGGCAATCAATCACTTTGTCCATAAACTTACGCTGGTCCGGCGCACAGTCCTGATACAGCACCTTGAGCGGGTCGGATGCCTGGTCCAGGGGGGCTTCCACCGCAAAGCGGGCTCTCAGCAAGCGCCGAATGGCCAGCAGGTTATCTATCTTCACGGCCAGTCCCATCGGCTCATACGGCTTGTTAATATAATCATCGGCCAGCGCCAGCAGGCCTTTGTTTCGACTGTCTTTATCCGCTCTGGCGGTCAGCAGTATCACCGGAATATGCGACAACAGCTCGTCTTCGCGCACCTGTTTCACCACCTCAAAGCCACTCATCTGCGGCATCATCACATCGCTCAGAATAATATCCGGCAAACTGGCGCTGGCCTCTGTCAGCGCCGTCTGCGGATTATCAAAACAGCGCAACTGATAACGTTGGCCCAACTGCTCCTGTAACTGTCCCAGCAGTTCCAGATTATCGTCAATGCAAAACACCAGGGCCTGTTCTTCCGGCGCCTGCGTTTCTTGCGGTAAGGCAAACACCGGCGACG